>NZ_CP064923.1:1891666-2237500 GCF_018336915.1 Acaryochloris marina S15
TGATCCATCCAAAAGTTGTAGTGAAATGACATGCTGCCCGCACCATGGCAAGCCGCAATGGCCCGAATGATTTCCAACCCGTCTGGATCTCGTAGGGATTCTGGGCGGTTTTCTAGCCATGTTTGCCAAACCTCTGCCAGGGGAAATCTTTTCAGATTCTCCTCCTGAGATAGCTTTAAATCGGGTGATGGAAACCAGTGAATATTCCCCAATAATTCTTCCTCGGGGTAGCCGTGATCAAGCACAACCCCGTCAGTGCAATGCGCCTGGATCAGCGCATTTAAAGCGGTCAGTATTTCCTGGGCTGCCTCTGACACTAAGGGAATGGGATGTTCGGGTTGCTCGGGGTATTGGGGATGCGATCGCAACTCCCAGGCCGCCAAACCTAAGGCATCATCCAAGGTAGGAATATCCTGTTGATCCGCCATCAGCTGATCAAGCAACTCTTGCTCACTCGCCGTCCGCTTAGACCGCTGGCTGGCATAGGCTTCAGCGACGGGTTTGACCTGGCCCCGCTCCGCTTGCTGGAGCTGAACAAGCAGTTCTAACCCGGCTTTTCGCTGAGGGGCTTTAGACGTATTCAGAAGACGTTGGGCACTCTCAATAGCAGCATCATCTTCTTGTTTCAACAACAAGGACAGCACGCCTCTTCTCAGGTCTGCTGCTTTGCGATGCAGCATAGATTCTAGGGTTTGGGCCTCAGTGGAAGTCGGACAATAGCGGTGAGCGTTAAGAGCCTTCATGATTTGCTCCCGGACATAGCTACTGCGATCGCGAATCAGATCGAAAATAACATCCTGAGCCTGATCATCCCAGGTCTGTTTGGCAATCAGCAGTTTCCCCACTTGAATGCGGCCCCATTCCCCCATCATTGTGCGATAAGGCATTAACCGCTCAACGGGGCGATTGCCTAAACTGTGAAGCAGGTTAGCGGTAATCTCTTGGAGGGTAATGGTGTAACTCATCCATGACCATACCAAGGGTTCAATTGGCGTTTCCTTGGCAGAAAAACGACTGATAAATGCTTCCAAAGCTTCAAAATCAGCCTTGCTTCCCAACACCAGATAGGCCTGAACGGCAACTCGGATATCCGGGTCGGCAAGACTTTGAGTGATGGCCTCTCTGGCTTGACCAATATCCAATTGACGAAGCAGGTAAGCCGCCACAAATCGCTGTTCGACGGTCCCCGTTTCTAAGAGTTCAACCGCAGGGGGAATCGCTAGATCGACATTCTCAAAAGCCAGAGACCAGAGGGCGATGTAAACCTGGTTGGGGTCGTCACTTTGGAGCAACTCAGTTCGTTGGTTGGGATGCTCCAACAGTTGGAGAAGGAGTTCTAAACTCTCTTGAACCCGACGCTGGTGCTCCACCTCCCAACCCAGGCCAAACCACACATCCACGGCCCGAACCGTGGCGCTAAAGCGCACAAGATTATGGTCTAAGATAACGCGGACGATACGCTGAAAGGCTTGGGGATGGGCTTCATCAATGGTTTCTAAAATGGTTTGTCGTAGCCCTTCTTGGCGTTGGGCAGCCACTAGTAGATTTTTAATCAGCTCCCAGCCGTCGGGCCGATTGGCCACTAACAGGGCACGAGTTACATGCCGGCCCATGGCACCAATCTCATGGTCACCCCGAGCGGAGTCACAGAGAATCTCGAAAACCTGATCGCCTAAGGTATCGCCTTGGTTAATGGCTGCTGCGAACAGGTACCCGAGATCATTACCATAGCCAAGATAAGGTGCCCAAGCCGCATACCAGTCCAGGGACTGTTCAAAACCTCGGATAACTCCCAGTAACGACTGAATAAAATTTCGATGGGCAATCTTATAGTGCTCAGGATGGTCCGACCGAAAGCCTCTGCGAGTGTAACCCACCTGATAGAGAATCAGGTCGTAAGCCCGCAGTACATAGTCACTAATTTGAGGGAATAACACCTCAAAAAGTTGGCTGCGCTCTACTTCTGCCAGCTCAACCGCGTCCTGAAACGGTTGCCAATACGGTTCTCGATCATAGGGATTGCTCGATTCGTTGGGGGAGATTTCCAGGTGGAGCATTCTTAGCCCAATATGATTCAAGTTCTCGGGTAATGCGGCAAGTTCTGTTCTGCGACGATCCAGCCAGGTTTCAACCCGGAATTTCTTGAGAGACTCCTGAGCAAGTTCACGTTTAAGCATGTTATCTACCCACCAGTGCAACGAGTCTAATAAACGTTAAGCGGCTATCGAGCTTGAGGTGCACAGTGGCATCTAACTCTTCCTGCTGTACATCATCGAGAAACACGTAGTACAACCCGTCGATAAAGCCCATAATGGCGGTCTCGATAGCCGCTTCTTGATCCACGACTTGCTCAAAGTCGCGATCACCCAGGGTTACTTTGCCCTCAACCAGGCCCTGATGGATCGCATCCTTACTCAGGAACTGCTGCAGCTTCTGCTCCGTTTGCCGCTGTTGGAATGCCTGTACTTCAGCTCTGACGACGCAGGTGATCAGATCACGTAAAGTGAAGGGCGAGTTTAGTTGAGACGGAGGTATAGGAACGGACCAGTCTGAGAAGATGGGGCGCCGTTTCCCAATGACTTTGCCCTCAACGGTGATACAGAAGGTCATTGTGATCAGAAGGAGGATTAGTGAAACAAATGTACTATAGCTAACGCAAATTAAATTGTCATCAGTGGAAAACACAGAATATTGCTAGGAAATGGAAGTGCTCAATCTACTTCCAAGGAATGTTCAACCAAGAACCGCCCCGCCCATAATGCTCCCAGATTGCTCTCATAGAATTCACCATCGGTATGGACCTGTCCTTCAGGGGTGATCACCCAACATTGATATCCCCATTCCAATGCATAGGAGATACCCACCAGCCATCCACCCGGAAATCCAAATAAATCTGTTATGGAGTCTATTGCCATTCAACCCTCCCTACGAGGAGGAAAAGAGAAACTTTTTTTGTTCTGTTGACACAGAATTAGTACAAGTATACTATACTAGTCGAACAACCTCAAATTATCCCTTTGGAGATCCCGATCATGGCCACCCATACTGACGCTTCGGAAAAGCAAAAAGCCCTGGACTTGGTGATGAAAAATGTGGAACGCACCTTTGGCAAAGGGGCGATTATGCGTCTTGGGGATGCCACTCGGATGCAGATTGAAACCATCTCCTCAGGGGCTTTAACCCTAGATCTAGCCTTGGGTGGTGGACTGCCAAGAGGCCGGGTGATCGAGATATACGGCCCTGAGAGTTCTGGAAAAACTACCGTAGCGTTACATGCGATCGCACAGATCCAAAAAAACGGTGGAGTAGCCGCCTTCGTCGATGCCGAACATGCCCTTGATCCAGTCTATGCCGCTGCCTTAGGGGTAGATGTTTCTGAATTACTCGTTAGCCAGCCTGACTCTGGAGAGATGGCTCTAGAAATTGTCGATCAGCTGGTTCGCTCCAGTGCCGTGGATCTCGTTGTTATCGATTCCGTCGCCGCCCTGACGCCTCGCGCTGAAATTGAAGGCGATATGGGCGACTCCCACATGGGTCTGCAAGCTCGACTGATGAGTCAAGCCCTGCGCAAAATCACTAGCAATATTTCTAAGTCCGGCAGTACCGTTATCTTTTTGAATCAGCTGCGCCAAAAAATTGGCGTTACCTACGGTAATCCTGAAGTCACCACAGGCGGTAACGCCCTCAAATTCTACGCTTCCGTTCGTCTCGATATTCGTCGCATTCAAACCCTCAAGAAAGGCACAGATATGTTTGGCATTCGGGCCAAAGTGAAAGTCGCCAAGAACAAAGTTGCTCCTCCGTTTCGGATTGCTGAGTTTGACATTCTGTTCGGCCAGGGTATTTCCACTATTGGCTGCCTCGTTGATATGGCAGAAGAAACGGATGTGATTGTCCGCAAAGGAGCTTGGTATAGCTATGACGGCAACAACATTGGCCAGGGCCGAGAAAATACGATTCAGTACTTTACCGATAACCCCGAATTTTCTGAAGATGTCGAGCGCCAAGTTCGCCAAAAGTTGGAATTGGGGGCTGAAGTATCCGCCAACTCGATTACAGCTGTGGATACAGAGGAAGAAGAAGAGGCATAATTTCTGCTTACTCTGCAGCAACTATTGTTGGGTGACCATTAAACCCACTTTCATTCTTACATTGAGGAAAATTCAATGATTGGATATGTGACTTTAGGTACAAACGATATCGCTAAAGCAGCCGAGTTTTATGATGCCCTACTCGCATTGCTCGGCGGCAAAAGGTTTATGGAATCCGACAGTTTTATTGCCTGGAGTGCAGGACCCGAGCAGGCTGGTGTTTGTATTGCCAAACCCTTCAATGGCGAGCCTGCCACCGTCGGGAACGGCGTCATGATCGCCCTAATGGCTGAAAGTAATGACAAAGTGGATGAAATCTACAAAAAAGCCATTGAACTGGGTGCCCAAGACGAAGGTCCAGCAGGTCCGAGGGGAGACCTAGAGGGATTTTATGCGGGCTACTTCCGGGATCTAGATGGCAATAAACTCAATGTCTTTCATATGCCTTAGCCCTATGGCCATCCATTAAGCGAAAGACGAGAAAACGAAATTGAGAAGACAATTCCGAATCTCCTAAGGATGTCGAGTTCTACCCGACACTGGAGAGCTGAAGTCAATATCAACGACGGCTGTGGAGATCAGAAAGGCAGCATCATACCCGCCGAATATACGGCACCTATCATTCGCAATCACACAAGCAAACCACAGTATTTTCCCCTTACTAAAAAAGTAAAAGGAGACTTCCATGGGTTTACAGGATCAAATCGGCAGTTTTTGCTGGTGGAGTTTAATGACGAAAGACGTATCAAAAGCGAATGATTTTTATCATCAGCTGTTTGATTGGCATTTGAGTGAAATGGAAATTCCAGGCCATGACAATGCCACGATTTATGCTGCGGGGAATGGTGGATTTGCCAATCCTGTCCCCATCGAAAACGATTTTCCGTTCCCCAGTCACTGGATTGCCTATATCACCGTTGCTAATGTTGATGATGCCTGTCAGCAGGCTGAAAAATTGGGGGGCAAAGTCAGTGTCCCCACCTTTGAAATTCCATCCGTGGGCCACACAGCAGTGATCAACGATCCAGTCGGCGCTGCCTTTCACGTTTTCACCCCTGCACAGGACAGTGACGATCTGAATATGATGGGTAAGGGGCCAGGAGAGATTTGCTGGATGGAGCTGCTAGTGGATGATCCGACTCCCGCTTTACCCTTCTACTCTGAGCTTTTTGGTTGGCAGTTTTCTGCGCCCATGTCCATGAATGGTGGCGACTATTACACCGTCAAGGTGAATGGCGAGGATATGGGCGGCATTATGAAGCGACCGCCGGATGTGCCCAAGATGCCTCCCCTCTGGATGAACTACTTCTCCGTCACCTCAGTGGAACAGTGGTCAGAAAAGGTCCAATCCTTGGGAGGAAAGATTGTGATGCCCAAAACAGCAATACCGGAGACGGGATTTTTTGCCTGCATAGAAGATCCGACCGGTGCCCATTCCTATTTATTTGAGCTGACCCGTTAAACTTTTAGCACGTCAGCATGTTTGATTCATGTCCTACGAGGCCACCCATCCGACCAATCTCCCGACTGAACAGCTGCAAGGGGTCGTAGAGCGGCTCACCTATCATTCCGACGAATCGGGATATACCGTGGCCCGCTTCAAAGCCCCTAGAACCCGCGAATTGATTACGATTGTGGGCAGCTTTGCCAATATCCAAGCGGGCCAAACCCTGAAAGTTCAGGGGATTTGGCGGGACCATCCTAAGTATGGCTCCCAATTTCAGGTCAAACAATATCAAGAAACCAAACCAGCTACCCTTACGGGGATTGAAAAGTACCTGGGGAGTGGCTTAATCAAAGGCGTTGGTCCAGTGACCGCCAAGCGCATCGTGGCTCATTTTGGCCTAGAGACCCTGGATATTATCGAGAATCAGATTGAGCGCCTAGTTGAAGTCCCCGGCATTGCCAAGAAGCGAGTCAAACTGATTCAGACGGCTTGGGATAGTCAGAAATCCATTAAAGAGGTGATGGTCTTTCTCCAGGGCCATGGCGTCTCCACCACCTATGCCGTCAAAATCTTTAAACAGTATGGGGACGAAGCCATCGACATCGTTACCCAGAACCCCTACCGACTTGCAACCGATGTTTATGGTATTGGCTTTGTCACTGCCGATCAAATTGCCCGTAACCTGGGTATCTCTCCCCATTCAGAGTATCGCTATCGTAGTGGTCTGTTACATGTCCTGAGCGAATCCGCCGATGAAGGGCATTGCTATTTACCTCAACCCGACCTGATCGATCGAGCCGTGAAGCGGTTGACCCTTCCCGAATATCAACCCAAGCCTGATCAAGTGGCATACCTAATCCAGGTCATGATCGCGGATGCTGAGCTGATTGTTGAACAGTTCGAACAGGATGATTCAGTAGAGCTACTTTGCTATGCACCTTCCTTCTTTCGAGCGGAGTTTCATCTTGCCCGACGATTACTCCAAATGCTGGCTCATCCCCTTGAAGTAGATCAGGGGCGAGTTCGCAGTTGGCTCGATCGCTTTATGGCTCAAACAACTGTTTCTCTCTCGAAACAACAGCAGCAGGCAGTCGAATTAGCTACTAGCCAGCGAGTCGTGATCCTCACCGGAGGACCAGGGACAGGGAAAACCTTCACCACTCGGACCATTGTGGCTCTCTGGAAGGCCATGGGAAAAGAAATTGTCTTGGCTTCTCCTACAGGCCGGGCCGCACAGCGACTGAGTGAAGTGACGGGCCATGAAGCGAAAACCATCCATCGTCTTCTGGAATTTGACCCTAAAACAATGAAGTTTCAGCGGGATTCAGACTGCCCTATCCCTGCCGATGCAGTGGTGATTGATGAAGCTTCCATGCTGGATCTATTCCTCGCGAATTCCTTAATTAAAGCGATTGATACCAACGCTCAACTGTTGCTGGTTGGTGATACGGATCAGCTACCCAGTGTGGGACCCGGAAATATTCTGCTGGATCTCATTACGTCTCAGCGGATTCCCGTGTTGGAACTAAAGGAGGTTTTTCGCCAAGCCCAAGCCAGTCACATCATTCAAAATGCTCATCAGATTAACCAAGGCAAGTTCCCCCATCTAGAGTCCGTGAGTCTGACCCCAAAGACGGATTGTTTGTGGATTGGGACACCTGAACCAGAACATGGTCAGCAGGCCATCCAAGAACTGATCAACGACCTGATGCCGCAATTGGGGTATGTGGCGGTGCAGGATGTGCAAGTCCTTTGTCCCATGACTAGAGGGGAGGTGGGAACTCGCAGACTCAACCAAGTTCTCCAATGCTTGATCAATCCCCCCAGTCCTAATAAAGCTGAAATATCGAGAGGGGGATTGACTCTCAGGGTGGGTGATCGGGTGCTTCAGCAGGTCAATGATTACAACCGCGAGGTCTTCAATGGCGATATGGGGGTGATCGAGGCGATTAATCTGGAAGAGGTAGCCGTGACGGTTCGGTATGGAGAGCGGTCTGTTGCCTACGATCTGGCGGACTTAAATGAAATCGGATTGGCTTGGGCCGTCACAATTCATAAAAGCCAGGGGTCGGAATATCCCGTGGTGATTTTGCCAATGTATATGCAGCACTACATTATGTTAAGCCGCAATCTGCTCTACACGGGCTTGACGAGGGCTAAGAAACTGGCGATTCTAGTTGGCCCCAAGAATGCGATCAGTATGGCGATTCGACAGGTCAAGGATAAGCAGCGATATACCTTGCTAGATCAACGGTTAAGCCTTAGGTAGTGCATCAGGTGTAACTGGAGAGAACAGCACGAGCTTTTACCAGTAAATTTTTTATCAGAGGAGGAATAATTGCTGAAGGTTGGTATCTCATCGGATTGATCCATTTGTAGTTGGAGGATTTTGTATGCCAGGTCCATCAAAAGCCGGTCTGTTTGTATATGCCAAATATCTCAAGTGCCTGGCGAATTTCTATGAAACGGTCTTAAAAATATCTGCTGTCCATCAGTCAGATGAATATGTTGTTTTGCAGTCTTCTGATATTCAGCTGATTATTCATGCCATACCTCAGCATATTGCGAAGGGCATCACTATTTCTTCTCCTCCAGAACCACGAGAACAAACAGCACTCAAGTTTTTCTTTACGGTTTCCAGTCTTTCTGATGCAAGGCAAGCCGCAGCAGAGTTAGGGGGTGAAGTCTTCACTGAGCAATGGAGTAGCCCAGCTTTTCATGTTTGTAATGCTTGTGATCCAGAAGGGAATATTTTTCAGGTGCGTGAGGAGATTCATTAATCGTTGAAATAAGCTAATCGTCCATCCATGGCAAAGCTTAAATCACTCATCACTTTATTAACCCCACGGATCGGGATTGTTGGCAGCGGCTTAGGAAGTTCATATAGAACTCCAGACTCAGTATCGTCAGATTAAATTTCCTGATCTAAGGGTTAGGGATTGAAGACGCAGTAGATTCTTCACTAATAATACCTAGTCAGAATAAATTAAGCTTTCCAGACTAGGATTGACCCCAAATAACGATATGGCAAGTAGTTTGCTGATTCTAGTATGTAAATTTTTATATGAGTGAAAACTATTTTCAGTTTTTAATTTTGATAATTTATGAAAAATAATAGCCATGCCTTTGGTAGTATTCTTAAAAAGTTTATAGATTCCCCTTTTTACAGCACTTAAGAGAAAACAACTATAGTCAAACCTTGGCTCTATCTAGGTTAATAGGCCCTATCCTCTAGAGAATAGATCTCATGGGCAATTGCTTATTCTATTTGAGGAAATGGCTTTGTTTCTCCATTAAGGATTCTCCCAAAATCCAGCAGCCATTTTAGTGCAAGCTTTGGGATTTAAACCTGATAGTCTAGGCCAATCATAATTACTCATAGGATTTCTGCCTGCCATTGTTATATCCCCCTATAGCAATCAGGAAGTGCTGAACATAGTTTGCTTTCCTTAAGTAAGCGTTTGGGAATGTTGTATTTCTATGCAATATTCCCTATTCATATCTGAATATTTTTCGGTTAATTATCACGAAAAAATATTCCATCCTAGACTATTCGAAGTTAGTGAAAATCTTGCTTCATCTATAGTCTTGCAGACCTTCTACTGATCTTATTCAGTACCAAGACAGTTTAAATGCTCATATTTCCGAACATCTAGATTTTGAGTTGTTCAGTTTTGCTCGCTCGTTTACATCTGTTTAATAGGAAGGAATTTATTCATATGCGACTATTCATTCGCCGTTTTTCTGTATTGGCTTTAGTTTTAGCCAGTTGTTTGAGTTTGACGGGTTGGCTACAACCTGCCAGTGCATTGGATATTAATTTAGCTACGACTTACCGAAATCCCGTTGATGCCAAACTGGAAACAGATTTTGGTCAAAAAATTGACTTGAATAATACCAACGTCATTGCTTTTAGCCAATATAAGGGGCTTTACCCTACCATCGCCGGTAAAGTGGTTCAGAACGCTCCCTACAGTAGTGTCGAAGAAGTTTTAAATATTGATGGCTTAACGGATACTCAAAAGAAAATGCTGCAGCAGCACCTCGGTGACTTTACGATTACGGCCCCAGATCCAGCTTTAGTCGGCGGCCAAGATCGTTATAACCCAGGAGCTTATTATCCTGTTCGTCGCTCCTAAGTGTGAATGTACGGATGGGATTTAGGGGAGTTCCATCCGTGCATTCATCCCTGAAAGTAACGCTTGAAACGGTTGAGCACGGGTAAGCCTTTATTGCCCGTTTGTTTCCAATAGTGGAGGCAATCCACCATGCAAGTATTTTCTAGGCAAGGTTGGCAAGTCATCTGCCATCAACTGACGAGACTTGTAATCGGCATCATTTTGATTGGGACCGTTCTTTCTTTAGGCTGGCTGAATCATACTTCAGAATTTTGTTGGGCGGCTTTACCGACCGGAAATGCAACAACGAATCCCATGAGTATTCTGAGGCTGGCTTTACCTGTGGATAACGAGGCCATTCAAACCCTTCATCAATACTTAGAAGAGATGCCTCAACAGCTTGATGATCCAGAAGCTCGATTACAACCCAAACAATGGTTTGAGATTGAGAATAAGGTCACAAAGGCGATTAAAACCTTTAATCAAGACGCATCCGATTTTCTTGCCGCGATTCCTACTCCCTTTCGGCCCCAGGCTTTGGTCCGCATGAATCAAATTAACGCAGCTCTAGCGGATCTAAAGATCCTGTCTGACCAACAAAATAAAGAACAATTTGTGGCTAAACGTACACAAGCCTGGAATTCGATAGATTTACTGGCAGCTTCTATGGAGTCACAATTTCCTGTCAACATACCGAATGACTATCAAACTCTACCCCAGTTAAACGGCCGAGCCGTCGTGGTTCTCGACACTAGCAAGGGACCCATCACCATGATGGTGGATGGCTATAACGCCCCCATTACTGCAGGTAACTTTCTGGATCTCGTCCAGCGAGAGTTCTATGACGATCTAACGTTTACCCGTGAAGATGAGGCTTATGTGGTGCAAGCTGGAAATCCAGAAGGACCACAAGCTGGATTTGTGGATCCGGAGACCAGTCAGTATCGCTCTATTCCTTTGGAGGTCATGGTCAAGGGAGTTTCTGAACCAGTCTATGGGTCTACTTTAGAAGAATTAGGGCTGTCTGATCCTGTGCTTCCTTTTTCTGCTTATGGGACGGTTGCTATGGGCCATCCTGCTGGTGACCCGAACGGTGGGTCATCTCAATTTTTCTTTCACTTATTTGAGCCCGATTTGACTCCTGCAGGATTAAATCTGCTGGATGGTCAATATGCCGTTTTTGGCTATGTGGTTGCTGGTCAAGACGTATTGGCTCAATTACAACATGGCGATCATCTGCGTTCCGCTAGGGTCGTTGATATTTCTCCACCCAATGGTTTCACTTTACGTTATCTGGATTGGATTCTAGTGCAAAACACCCCTATGTCCTTGGCTTAATCCCTTTTGCCATTGCCAAGACCTGAATTGATTACATCAAAATTTATTCGTTATCCATAATCAATAACTTTAATCATGAATAATCAACAATCAAACTTTTCAATCATTTATAGCGGTGATAATAGTTACTCTTCCGTTTTTACTGTTGTGAGTATCGTCGTTTTCTGGATTGTTTTGGTTTCAATAGTGATCACCATACTCGCCTATTCAGCTTCATCTTGTTCTTGTGAGACGACGGGAACCTATTTTGATATTTGGCGTATAGCCTGTCGTCCCTGTGCATAAAGGATTCAAGCTATACCAAAGTTGCAAATCTACTTAGAAATGGCTTGAGCGGATATTAGAATGCCAAGTGCTAAATACTAGCTAAGGGCAATCCCCAGGCAGGTCTACGAAAGAGCTGGCTGGGGAACTGTGGCTGGGCTATATGACTAGCGAAGGGTTGTAATTTTTCAGTAACCGTACCGGGCAAATAGCGGAGGAGAGCGTTCAAGCTGATGCTGCAGCCATACCTTGCTGAAGATGACGACGGATGGCTACTTTTTCTAGCAAACCCATCAGCGCCCCACTTTCGTTAACCACCGCTATGGTTTGTAGTTTCTCCTTGTCCAGAAGAGCCACAATATCGAGCAGTGATTGATTGGACTGCACGACTGGAGGGAGTACTGTCGGCTGTAAGATTTCTTGGACTGACACTTGGGGCCATTGCATAGTGGGAACAGTATTCAGATCTTCTAAGTTGACGGACCCCACGAGCTGTCCTTGCTCATCGACGACGAGAAACTTAGAAACCTTACCCTGATAAGGGATAGCCTGATTGGCAAGCTGTCGGAGGGAATCATTGAGTTCAATAACAAACTCACCTTCGGTCACCACATCTGCTGCAGTGTATCGACTCAGCTCTTCCTGAAGCTTAGAAGATTGGAACGCTCGCCCTGCATTTTGGTACAAGAACCAACCAATCAGTGCATTCCAGACACTGAGACTCAGGATACCGGATGCGATCGCAACACCCCCCACAACCTGTCCAGCGCGAGCTGCGATTCTGATGCCTCGATAACGATTGCCCGTAAACTTCCACACCGCTGCTTTCAGGACATTGCCACCATCTAGAGGAAGACCTGGAATCATATTGAACAAAGCAAGGAATAGGTTAATCGTGGCGAGAAACCCAACGATGGCAGCAATCGGGCCGCTAGGCAGCATCATGCCCCCATAGGAGAGTATCGCCCAAAGGAGAACGCTGACGGCAGGACCGGCGATGGCAATGGCAAACGCCCCTGCAGGTGTTTTAGATTCTTCCTCAAGACTGGCTAGTCCTCCAAACAGAAAGAGTGAAATGGACTTAACCTCAATCCCTTGCCGCATCGCCACCAGGCTATGACCGAGTTCATGGGCGAGTACCGAACTAAACAGCAGAAGTGCTGTTCCTAACCCTAGAAGCCAGGGTCCAATCCCGATTAACTCTGGAAACTGAGCAGCTAGACCATTGCCATAGGTCCAAGAAAAAAACGCTAACACCAGAAACCATGATGCATTGAGATAGAAAGGGATGCCAAAGAGGCTACCTAGTCTAAAGTTACTGTTCATGAAAAAACTCCTAATTGCATTGATGAGCAACACCCATCGAAAGGTCAACGGTAGGAATTGCTCCGTACTGATAATTGTAACGAAATGTAAATGATGACCTTTCCGTACTAACCGCCCTAGAGAGTTCGGTTGTCCCATGGCGTTGGACGATCAGGTGCTGTCTATCCCTGTCTAATCTCAAAGCTCTCAATGATGGTTTGCCAAAATTGCTGGAGCAATGAATGGAGTGAGCAGGTTGTAGAAAAGTCGATTTGCCTTTTGGATCGCGATTCAATATACAGACGTCGGTATTTTAGAAGTTGAGCAAGCATAGAACTTTGAGTGATTCCAACAAGCCAAACAGAATCCCTCCGGTCATGGTCTAGGACTTCACATTTATGCTAGCCAGTGATTCAAGCTCATGGGGAGGATTGTTGGTGAGATCGCAACCTGGTCAAGGCAGCACCTTTACGATGTTCTTGCCCCTATCTTCGGTGGGATAGTAATACGACTTGCGATCGCAGTTATCATCAAAAGCCCTAAATGGCATAGATATCAATGCTTCAGAGCCATTTTTTCATTGAGAATTGCCATTGCCAAGGAGCGGTCCTCTCTTCGCGATCTCACTACTGAGTCGATACTCATTCAACGATCCAGATCGCAATCACTCACCATTTTTCTTGCCCACCGCTCATTTGTTTCTAAGTCTTTAGATAGAGATATCTTCTCCATCAACTCCCTCTCGGGCCTGATGTAGAGCATAAGTAAAACGCTTAGTCTTAAAGGGCAACAGTATGAATGGAGTTAAATCCAGGTGCAACTAGGAATCCAATATTCGATGGCAATGACCCATATTCGGTGGAAGAGATTATTGATCTCAATCATCGTTTGGGTTGTTTCAGAAATTGGATTGACCTGGATAGGTTTAGATGATCTGGCAGATTGTAGTGAATACATTTTTAAGCACCGAGAGGTTGCTATTGAAATTTCACCCGTGCTTCAGGAGCTACCCACGACTGCACTTGTCATTCCTCAAATTAACTCGTGATCATAAGCAACTGATGATTGAATTAGAGATAGAAATTTTCATGTTTTTTGAACAAATAACCTATCCATTTATGGGGATAGATCAGCGGATATCATCTTGTACCTTGACGATTTGTCGCAGGCCCGATTTTGATGTGGTCATCATCAAAAACTCTGATCAGGTAGATGAAACCTTACCCATTAAAAAATTGGAAGTGATCGCAGCAGGTGTAACGCAAGACTATCAAATTGATCCAGATCGGACCTGTTGGTTAATACAAACCCCTGAACCGTTAAATTTACTGGGTGAATATCGCAAAATACCCATTCAAAACAAGCGAGAAGGAATGACGTTGGATACTTCTGAACAGCCTTGGTCTTACTTATCTAAGTCAGAAGTGGAAATCATGACTGGAGCTAGCTTAAGAGCGGCTGCATAGTCACCCCCTTCAATCATTTAAAGTTTCCCAAGCTATCCCGCTGGGAGCATTGTCGTCCTCTAGGAGAAAATATATGGCAGCTTCATCACCGTTAACAGGCATTGAACTCATTAACTGTGCCAAAGCCAATGCAAAGAAAGGGGCTAAACTTGCAGCTCAACGATGCGGTTACCCCGAGAAGACTGAAGAATTTATAGCAGCTGTACAAGACGCCTGCCAAAGTATTGGTGTAGAAATTGATGAATTGCGTGATTTGATCGCAGATCAGCAGAAGGTCATGGTCCTACCTGGGATAGAGATTGCCCCAGAGAGCCTTTCTAGCTTGTAGTCACGGTCACTCTTTGATGCAAACGATCTCTAAAAAGTACCGATAAATCCGTCCTTCTCAAATCATGCAATTTTTCCCTCTGATGAATTTCCAGCGCTATACCCTAACCAAAACCTTCATCGCTCTAAGCTTAGGAGTGAGCATGGCAAGTGCTCAAGCTCTTCCTAGTCAATCAGTTCAGCCCAATCAGCCTATGGTCGAAACTAGCGATGAGTCTTATTTGTATGGGCAAGTCAAGCAACCTAATCAACTGCAACAAGGCTATGTGGTGTTCGAGCAGTTTGGAGATACGGTAGTAGGCGCTTCCTATTATCCTCGTTCTGAGTTCCGGTGCTTTATTGGTAACTTCAACTCCAAGTCAGAAGCGTTGTCTGGCGTTATGCTAGCGGCAATGCAGACGGAGCAAGCGACTGTTAATATCGATTTATCTTCTCTGCATCCAATTAATACCTTGAGCCAAAATGACCAGCGTCTATTGGCGACCTGTAAACAAGTTGCAGTGAATCGCCAAGACCAGCTCCCTGCCCAATGGCAGAGTGTCCCTTCTGCCTGGTTACAGCAGTAGGACTTTTATTTGAACCCTCTGATGGCCAAAAAACCTGATAGGGCTGAAGTCATCCCAGAGGTTAAGGCAATGGCAAATAGCCACCAAGCTGCGATGGCAGCTGACTGACGCACTTTATCGGCCTGACGTTGTGTTTCTCGCTTGAGTTCTGTGGCTTGTTGTTGCAGATCGGTTTGCAGTTGATCGACCTGCTCTAATAATTGATTCTGGAGGGCATCGGCTTGCTGAGAAAGCTGATGTTTGACCGTATCTTCTAGATCGTCACGGGTGTGGATGAGTTTGTGGTAGGTGGTTTGGGTGGTATGGGTGATGCGATCGCGAATCTGCTGCCAAGATGATTCTTCTAACAGTGCCACTGGCGCTTTTTGAACCCAAGATTGGAGACTCTCCCCTAATGGCCCTATCTCTACATTGGGCAAGGATTGACTCAGTTTTTCTTGCAGCTTTTCTGGGTCAGGAGTTGAATCAGAAATCGAGTTCAATATCTCTTGGACTTTAGTCGCAACAGTATTCAGGGAAGATTGCGCTTGCTCCTGTAGAGGGTGAACTTCGTCGTCAACTGTCTTCCAGGTTGATGTTACTTGCCCCGCAATTTTCTTAATCTCGGCAACCGTCAAATCCTTTCGGTCTTCAAGAATGGCAACGATATCGGACTGTTTAGGGAGGTGGGGAAGCTGGGGCAATGTCCCGGAGGATTGTTCTTTCCTGTTAGAATCTGCAACCCCATCTTTAATCCCATCCAGAAGAGTCCGTAAGTTTTGTTCTAGGGATTCGATCTCCGTTAAAGCAGATCGATCTTGATATTTGAGATATCGCTGCAGTTGGGTTTGCCAATCTTGGGCGGTATGTTGGGTGCGCCTAGCCCACCGACGGGGAACCTTCGCGAGTTGCTGCCACTCTTCCTGTAATCCAGTCAGGATCGAGTCAAGCTGCTGGGGATCGAGGGAATACTCCTGGCGCAGGTCTTGGGCTAAAGCCATCCAATCCAGTTGACCTAGATATTGATTGAGGGTCGTTAAACCCGATGCAGGCCGATCCATAAGTTCCACTAGATGAGGCTTTAGGTCTTCTAACGTCATAGATTCTGCCTCCGCTTTTTGCAATCGTTCTGCAATGATTGCCCCGATCTGCTTCTGTAATGAAGGCGTCAGAGAGGGAGATACCTCGGGGTCTGGCAGGAGCCGCTGCCAGGTCTCAGTCATTGCTGCCAATAGTGCCTTTCTCTGGTTTGGCTTTAAGCCTTTACGTCGTTTTAGGATTGCCTGTAAGGGTTTGATGTCTAGTTCTGGCCTTTGCTGAGCTAGAACTGTAGCGGGAATCTGTATCTCTTCGATGAGGTCTGGCAACTTCTGTGCAATGCCTACTGGGCTCAGTTTGCTGATAGACGTATAACGGCAATAGGATTCCAGTTTTTGTTGAAGTTGATGCAACGTATCTGGACAGGCGTCATTCAGTTCTTGAGAGGGTTGCACCTGATCCAAAACACTTTGTCGGACTCGATCTAAAGCATCAGCAATTTCAGATTGTTGATCAGAGGATAGATCTTTTCGTTCCTGGAGAAACAACCGCATTTGATTAGGGTTGAGGAGCGTCAATTGCTGGTGAATCAGCACTGGGTCAGCTTCAGGATCATAAATCACTTGTTTAAAGTCAACGTCAATCACCTCTGGTTTCAAATTCCAAACCGGAGTATGTAAGAGATAGTCTTCAACATCAAGCTGAATGATGTTCACGGGCTGCTCAGGCTGCGTAGACCCTGTCATCTTTTCCTGGGTAGATTGCAATAACTGCCAAATTCGCTGAACATCCCAATCAGACAAATCGACCCGTCGGAGGGCTGTACGGAACAGTCCTTTGACGTCTACATTTTTCAGCCCACTCCAAGGCTGAGAAGAATCAGACGTTTCGATTTGGACGAGCTTGGTCTCTAGTGACTCTGGTTTTAGGTCGGATGGATCAGCAGTTGCCAGGAAGTGTTTCAAGTCAGCCAATGCATCGGGTTGCAGGGTGCGATCGTTTAGATCCTGTTCTAGCGCTTGCATCTGGTGGCGCAGTTGCTTTAGATCAGTCTCGGGCAGCTCAATGTGCGCCTGCAGCGACTGGATGATCTGATCGAGATCGATGCCATTGTTACGCTCAGACTGAGCGATAACCTCTTCTATCATCTGCGAGAGATGTGCTTGTTGTGAGGGGCTTTTGGGGTTTAGCTCTGCTAGGGCATTCTCCAAGATCAGGGTCACATCCATCTCTTCAATGGTTTGGAATAAGGCTTGCCTAGCCGTTTCGATTGAGGCTGAATCTGGCTGGCTGGAGCCGGATGTTTCAGGGGTGAATAGCTGACTCACCGCCCCAAACAACCGCCGCAATCCCGTCCGGGTATACCCCAATACGGCATCAGCGATGGTGCCTACTGCCGATGTACTCAGCCAAGTCAGCAAAATCAGGTAAACAGACCAAATTAATCCCCCTAACACGCTACCTAACCAGGGGTCAGTAATCTGACTGAGCTTGACAGCCAGAAAACAGGCGGCAAACAATACCCCATCGATGGAGAGCATAATCCCTAAGCCTGCGGCTATACCGATAATGGCGATCACCTCAAAGCTAGATTCTCCAGTTCCTTCAGAAGACTTATCTGAGGGTTGGGAATTAGGGCGGAGGTTAAAGACAGATAATCCAATGGCAATGCCCAAGTTGGCCAGTAATAACTGGAAGGCCAGACCAAATAGAAGTCCTGCCAAGATCACAATGATGATCCGTCCACTGGAAAGTACAGTAACTGTTTCTATGGGTGAGATAGGCGAGACTATATTTAATCTATTCATCATGTCTGTCTCTAAGGTTCTTTAGTTACGCAGGCGATGCCAGGGGATTGTGTAAACGAGGGTTAATCATCCGATGCCGTCTGAGGGACATGCCGAGACTGAACTTGCAAAAGTTGCTTGGGTAAGCGTGTTGGATAGTTCTTCAAAGATTTCTATGGGGACCACCCGTACTTTCAATTGAATGGGTTGGCCCAACTGCTCGGTCAATAAGTTCCTCACCAGTGTGACTTGGTATTGGGAGATAGAATTCGCTTTGGCCGCCACCTCTAATTCCACATAGACGCCATTGAGCTGAGGTTGCACATCCACTTTTCTAATCTCTGTATCTGCAAAGGTTAGGGTTTGGCGGCTAAGAATGAGAACAATTTGCCGATGTACCCGCTCCTCAATCAGAATGTTGCGCAGTGACCAGCCCAACGGGATACCCAGTATAAATAGGGTCAGAAAACCTGCCACTAACCCCTTTTTTGCCCGTTCAATGGAACCGTACTGTTGCCATAGAAAGATTAAAGCCCCACTAAAAATAATGCCCGTCAAATTGGTGGCAAAGAGAACGCTGGCTCCCAAGGCCACTCGGGGATTCCACCAAGCAATCCCAATGCCGATGACGCTGAGAGGTGGGACCAGCGCCACGGAAATGGCAACCCCAGACAGGGCATTTTCGACTTGACGGCGAGATATGGCAAACGCGCCGGCGGCTCCGGCAGCGATCGCTACCCCTAGATCGATCAGTGTGGGTCTCACCCGAGCTAGGATCTCTGCATTAGATTGGGTGAGGCCAAACAATAATGTGATCAAGACTGCGGCTAGAATTGACAGCAAAATCCCCTTGAAGGTTGTGAGAGCAGATCGCTTTAATAAACGACGATTCCCGACGACAATGGCATAGGCAATGCCAAGGATAGATCCCATCAACGGGGCAATGATCATGGCTCCGATGATCACGGCGGCACTACCTGACAGTAGTCCAAGGGTGGCAATCACACTCGACAATCCCAACATGGCATAGAAGCTGAGGGAAGGTACGGAGGTTTTCCACAAACTCCGATTGACGGCTGCTATGGGTCTGGGTTTCTCGGCAGCCCAACTCCAATCACCGCTATTTTGATTCCAAAATTCAAAGACTTCTTTTTTTGCTAAGACTAGTCCTCTACGACTTTTATAGAAATAGGTGCGTAGCTTTGATGGGAATTTAGTCATGGATCAAAGATCCTTAAGGGGGCTTAACCTTGAGCATATCTCTACTCGATCGACCGTGATGCTATCGATGAGTCTTTCGATTAAATAGTTTTTTAAAGAACGTCTTTCCCCATAGAGACAAATTGCGGATGGGTCCATGTTTAGAAGGTGATTGAGACTTCTGCCGTTTGGCCTGGGAGCGGCTTGACTCTACCCAATCGGTTGGGGCTTGCAGGGCTGTGGCATAGCGTGCTGGACGAATCTGAGAGCCAAATCGGTTGGTGTACACTTGGGTCAGCTCGGCACCAAAAAAGAATATTTGCGCGGAGTAATTAACCCATAACAGGGTGACAGCCAAAGACCCTGCGGCTCCGTAGGTCGAACTGAGGCTATTTTTACTCAGATAAAGGCTGATTAAGAATTTGCCTAAAGCAAACAATAAAGAGGTCAGGGATGCCCCAATCCAAACGTCGCTCCATTGAATATTGACATCTGGCAAGATTTTATAGATTAAGGCCACGATCAAGGTAATGATGCTAAATGAAAAAACAGCATCTAACGCCCGCCCGATATAAACCCAATGACTGATATAAGTACTAGCGCTATTGCCAACAGCAGTCAGCCCCGTGCTTATCCCCAGGGTCAGAATCAAGATCAACCCTACCCCGAGAACCATCACAAATGCCAAGATGCGATCGCGAATAAATCCCTGCCAACCTCGATCCGGTTTGGGCTGAATTCGCCAAATGGTATTCAAGGCATCCTTGAGGTTGGTAAATAATCCCGTTGACCCCACAAATAGTAATGCCAGGCTACTCAGAGTGGCCCTAATTCCTGATCCTTGCATTTGGGTTCCCCGAATCATCACGCGAATGACGGCAGCCCCATCAGGTCCTAGCCAGTTGTTGAACTGTTCCATCACTTCTCCTTGGACCATGCGTTGGCCAAAGGCTAAACTTGCGATCGCAATCACGATCACTAAAACAGGGGCCAGTGAAAATGCCGTGTAGTAAGCCAAGGCTGCGGCTAATCTGGAGGCTTTATCCCGTTGCCACTCTAGCCCGGTCATCTTGAGTAGCCAAAATATGCTATCGACGGACATGCTTGATTCCCTGATGTATAGAAGTTGGTACTGAGGATTACTACCTGTTTTTACCTAGGCCATAGGCCGAACCTGACAGTTCTAACAAGACTGAATCAATTAGATCCTTTGCAAGAACGCACCCAAAATCGAAGAATGTTGCCAAGTCACCATACTCATAATCCCTAAAACGAACACCATACCAATCCCGATCACCCATTGGGTATAATGCTGCGCCTGCCATCGCTGGGACTGGGGTTGAATATTTTGGGCCATCAAAGTTGTGGTTGCTGCCAGATTCAAGCCGATTACATTGGTCACCACTAATAGGAGTGCGCCTGGGGCTAAGGTCCATTCACCGGACCCTAAGAGTAACCCCAAGACAACTAGCGGCGGTAGTAAAGCGACAGCCACCATCACCCCAACGATGGCGTTTTGATTATCCGTTGTCAACGACAGGGCACTGGCGATACCGGCTGCGATCGCTAACCCCACATCCAAAGGACCAACACTCACCCGTGCCATGATCTCTGGCAGATCGGTTGAGATGGGAAACACGATTCCCAGCAGTATCGATAGACCTAAAGCGAGACCGATGCTGATGCTGCCAATCTTGATCGACCGTTTGGCCAAGACAGAGTCCCCTAACACTGCGGCCACTGCCACCCCTAAGATCGGTTGGAGCAAAGGAGCTAAAACCATCGCCCCAATAATAATGGCTTCACTACTTTTTAAAAGTCCAATGGCTGCAATCAGCGTTGACAAGGTCACCATACCCAACTGAGTCCAAGATAATTGGAGCGGTTGGGCAACATTGGCATAGATTTCCTCTCGACTGAGTCGTGCAGTCGCTTGGTTGCAAGGAGCATCTAAGTCTGGCATTGGCCACATTGTTTCGATAGGCAAAATCATTACTCTGGGGTTACCCAATTCAGGTAGATGCTCCCGTAATTGATTGAGAACCGCTTCCACTTGAGTCGTTGGCAATGTGACTCGGATACTGATTTGTTCAGATCCTGAACTTTGCCAAACGTCTAGGCAAGGGAACGCTTTTAACAAGGCCAAGACCTGATCCTGTTGCGTGTTCGAGGTATCAATTTCCAGTAATCGCAGGTTCATAAAAAAGCACTTAAATTAATTTAGAAAAGTGTTGAGGACTCAAAAAGCTGCTCTATGTTGATGGGGTTTAGACCCCATAAGCAGATCGCCCCGATATAAAAATTCTAGGTAGCATCGTGCTACCTAGAATTGAGAGACACAGACATAAAACTGTCATCCAAAATCAGCCACATCTGCTAGTCGATGGCTTGCTTAATGTCATCTTTGATATTTTCAACGGTATGTTGAACCGCAGCTTCAGACTGCTTGGCTCGTCCTTCCTCACGGTCTTGAGGATTGCCGGTGAGGTCACCCATGACTTCTTGGCCTTTACCTTCTAGATTCTTAACCGTGGCGTTTACTCTATCTTCAATACTCATTATGGAACTCCTTTATTGTCAGTGGTTTTGGCGATGTCATTAATCTATCAGTCGGTCCACTGGCTGGGACTCTACCCCAAGATGGGTTGATGAGTATTCCTAAAGGTAGATATCGATCCTGAGAGACTCTCACCCCTACTGGCTCCCTCTCCTCAACCCAAACTGATCGAAGATGCTACGGTTGTCTCTACAATTAAACTGGACATCATCTAGCAGCTTGAATTAATCCGTATCAGTGACTAGTAGCGTTCTAAGTCTCAACTTGCTTTGGAGATAAATCGGTAATGGCATCAGACACACCCACGCGAGGACAACTAGAGCGCTCTCTTGCCCAAAAAGTCCAGGCGTTATATCGCCATGAGTTAGGTCAGAAACCTAGCAAAGTCAGCTGCCAGCTTTGTGGGGAGAAATTTATCATTATTCTGGAAGATTCCTTGACCCAGCCTGAGCAAATCTTGGCCCAAGGTGGACAAGAGGATTTAGCTGAGAAGGTGCGGACTAATCTGGATGATTTCATGAAGCCACAACTGAAAAGTTTGGTAGAAGACGTTGCAGGGGTTAATGTCACAGACTTGCTCAGCGATGTGACCCTAGAGTCAGGACTAACAGGTATTATTGCGGTGCTAGAGGAAATGCCCACTCTCCGCAGTTCAAATTAAGATGGGCGGAGGTTAACCCTGATCTTCTTCCCACATACATTTTTCCCTCTGGTCAGAATTAAGCTCTAATCGCTACATTGAATGGCTCAATCAGTTGGGGCATGGTCTGAAACCCCAAGTGTCGGCAAATCAAGGATTGTAGATCATCAATAAGATAGGGTTTACAGAGATAGTCACAACATCCAGATTGCAACAGTTGATGTTTCTCTTCTGAACTCGCCAGACCCGTGACTGCAACAATGGAGACGGATTGAGCTTCAGGAAGCTGCCGCAGGTGCTGGAGAACTTCAAAGCCATTCATGTGAGGCATAACAATATCAAGAAGCACCAGATCTGGCCAAGTTTCTTGAATGATAGCCAGACCAGCCCGTCCCTCTTGGGCTAGCAACACATTGCACCCCAAGCTTGTGACCAGATGATATAGCAGTAATAGATTATCCTGATCGTCTTCAACAACCAAAATTAAGGGGCGTCGCTTCCTAGAGAAACTGCTGCCAGTACTAGAGGCAATATCTTGATCAGGGATAGAAGAAAGAAAATCCATATGCTCCACCGGGACAAGTACCGAGAATGACTGTCTCCTCAAATAGGAGAACGAAGCATTCCATGAGTGGCAGAAAGGCACTTAGGGTGGATTGGTCCGTTTTAGGCTTTACTGGGCGAAGGCTCTTTGCTCAAAAATATTCTGACTGTAATGAGGAAAGAGAGAATCAAGCTAGCAAAGCCAAAGCCTGATTATCTGAATTATAAATTAATTATAAAATACTTGGTGAATATCTTTGTAGTATTTGCCACACTCCAACAAAAAAATAGAAGCTAAAACATTTGGAAGCCTTTATCTTCTGTGGTCTCGGTTGATACTTGGGCAATGAGGGAAAGGTTATTAGCTATTGCTAGATTTCTCCACTTGCCATAACGATTCTTCTCCAGAAAACGATGCGATCTTCTTCTTGAATTAGAGAGCCTAGGCAATCTCTACATCCTTCTGAGGATATAGTGGATGGAGAAATCACGGAGAATGTTCTCTCCCACAGAGATATCTCAATCCACATATTCAACAGTCGCTTTTCTACTGAGATGAATTTTGTTCCTTTCCCCTTGATTGACAAACCAATCCATCCTTCATGAAAGGTAAACCCGCTCGCTGGATTGAAAGGTGGATTCGCTTTGGCTTTCTGATGAAAGGGTTTGTCTATATTTTGTTAGGCATTCTGGCAGTTCAAGCTGCCTTAACCTATCGTCAACAAGCCCAGGATACCCAGGGAGTCCTACGTGCGATCGCACATCAACCTTTAGGCAACCTTTTACTGATCATTGTTGCCGTTGGGCTAGCTGGATACTCTTTTGGGCGTTTGATCCAAGCCGTACTTTACCCAGAGTCTGACGGCAAGAGCCTCAAGCACTGGTTCAAGCGGGCGGGCTGTGGCATGAGTAGTCTGGCCTATGGTGCGTTGGCCTATACCGCCGTAGAGATTATTCAAGGGGTGAAGGAGGAGTCAGAACAGACCCAATTCTGGACCGCAAAAGTCTTATCCTGGCCCTTTGGTCAATGGCTGGTGGGGGGTGTCGGCATCGGTGTCCTGGGCATCGGTATCACCTTTTTCTATCGAACCTTGAAGGCTGATTTCCGCCAGCGACTCAAGCTGGGCACCATGAATACCCATCAGCGTACCGTTGTTGTAGCGATTGGTCGGGCAGGATACTTAGCAAGAGGGATCATCTTTGCCATTATTGGCGGGTATGTCATGCAAGCGGCCCATGCCTTTGATGCAGACAAAGTCAGATCATCAGAGGAGGCTTTGGTAACCATTAAACAACAACCCTACGGACCAGGGCTGTTGTCACTGGTGGCCGTAGGGTTGATAGCTTACGGGGTCCATATGGGACTCCAAGCCCGGTATCGTCAGATTGAACTACCTTGACCTCAATCACTATGGAGCGGTGGTGGAGGATTCAGCAGGCGCAGGACTCGTGGGTTCATTACTGGTGGGTTCATTGGGGGCGGCGGAATTCGCTGGCTCTGGGGCAGTGGGTTCGGAGTTGGTTGCCGGAGCGACTTCACTAGTAGGCGGCGTTGATGGTAATGGCTGGGGAGGTGCGGGTTGGGTTTGGATAATGGTGGGCTGGGTCGGCGCAGTTTCCGTGGTGCTTTCCGCCGCAGGTGGGTTAGGTAAGGTGATATTGATATCAGGGGGTGTTGAGGGTTCAGAGGGTTGGGCCGGAACCACAACTGGCGTTACCTCAGTATTCTGGTTATTGGTAAACAGGTACCAGGCTAAAATGCCTAAACCTAGGAAGGTTGTGGCAATGATGCCAACCAGAAGGCCCCGCGCCGCATTATCGTTATCTCGGATTTGGAGCTGGCGCTCCGTTTGTAATCGAGCCCGCTCGATACGCTCCTCTACTGCTGGATCATCACTGCGTAGTGTTTCTCGTCGACGACGCACGGTCCCATCAGCATGGCGAACTTCTTGATCAATGATGATTTCTTCATCGGTAGACGTTGTTCGAGGCTGGTTTAAATGGGTATTAGACATAGGGGTATTTCCTTAAAAAACAATCACTAAATCAATGAGGAACACAATTTAGATTTGATCAAACTGATTTAGCTTGTTGGTTCTATTCAGACTTTTCATTGCTGGGGCTAGACACATCAATGTCTGGCTTGGGTAGGTTGATTTCGGGCTTAGGAACATCGATGTTAATTTCAGGTGCATCAGGCTTAGGTACGTTGATGATGTCGGTATCCCCACCTGATTTTTGACTCGTTTGGGCAAATACCATCCATCCACCAATACCGAGCACCGCGACGGCAAAAACACCGATGAAAATTCCTGTGGCAGGATTGCTTCGACTCGCTCGACTTCCTGCTGCATAACCTTGCTCGTATCGAGCTTCTTCTCTATCGAATTGACTCATTATTTCTTCCTCAAAGATATAACTCAACTGTAGGGGAGGGATGTTTGATGGGTATCTGCCTAAAGGGGGAGATACTGTCCCCCTTTGTGGTCTGCCAAAAGGCAGAGTTTAAACTGTCTTTAGATAACCCATTACGTCTAGAAACTTTGGCTGGAGTAGTCTAGACACGCCTTCTTCCAGTGATAAGAGAAAAGATAAATAAGGCTAGAAAAACAAAGAAAAGAACTTTAGCGATGGAAGCTGCACCCGCAGCAATGCCACCGAACCCCAAAAAGGCTGCAATTAAGGCAATGATTAAAAATGTCAGGCTCCAACTAAGCATGAAATGTTCTCCTGTCGTTAAATGTGAGTGAATTTAGGCCCATCTAGATGAAGTCTGATACCAATGCATGACCCCATCCTGGACTCTCAACAATTCCCCCATAACTATCAGCATCGTGGTGTGCCAAAATAGCTTTTGTCCTTGCCCCCGTGTCTATGCAGCACAGCTCAACGGCTCTATTGTGATCGCTGATAGAATTGCTGCGAATAACTTGATTGGAGCCTCATGACGTTTTGTCGAAATGTAAGACGTGAGGCAGATGTGTAATCAAGTAATATTTTGCGAGTGATAAACCGTTATCAAATAAAGGTCCAGAGGCTGGTTTGGCACACTGGACCTAAATACCAGAAACTGAATAACTAAACGGAAGCAACCGTTAGTCAATGGCTTCTTTTACTTTGTCCTTAGCGTCTTCTGCTGTATGGCGGACGCCTGCTTCTGCTTGCTTAGCTTTACCCGCTGCTTGGTCTTCAGGATCGCCAGTTACGTTTCCCAGAGCTTCCTGGGCTTTTCCTTCAATGTTCTTAGCTGTAGCTTTAGCTCTATCTTCGGTACTCATAATAGTTGTGCCTCCTAAAGGCTGTGTCGTTGTGGGTGTGAACACCTTCAATACTAGGGAAGCTCACTCCAAAACTCGTCTGCCTAAAGGACGGTTGCTATAAGCAAGAACGTCTACCTATAGAGGGATTAATGGCGATTCAAGTTCTCTAGGATTTTCGCTTGAGTTCGTTTGTCTGAATACGTTACGGAAGGCCCCGTAAAGCTTTTATTTCGATACTCATGGTTAAACGTTTAGCCTGATCTCTGAAACTCTAATCACTTTTCACACATCCTAATCAATCGCTCTATACCTTTCGGTAGAGTAGCTAGAGAATCAATACCTTCCCTGTGAGAGAAGAATGATTCAGCCTTTCTTGATTTACTAGCTACTAGAGACAACAAAGGAAAAAATAAATATGCGTTCTTATAACATTGGTTTGACTACTGAACAGCGTCAAGGTGTTATTCAACTTTTAAATCAAGACTTAGCTGATTTATATCTACTCGTGATCAAAACCAAGAAATATCACTGGGATGTAGTTGGCCCCCAATTCATGACTCTACATAAGCTTTGGGAAGAACATTATGAAATCCTTACCGCCAATGTTGATGCTTGTGCTGAGCGGATTCGGGCGTTAGGAGGATACCCTCTAGGGACTGCCAAAGGATTTCTCGATAACTCAACTCTCAATGAACATCCTGGTGACCTACCTACAGCAACGGATATGGTGGCTCGCCTGGTGAATGATCATGAGCAGGTTATTCGTAATTTAAGAGAGCATCTCGATCAGTGCTCTGAGCAGTTCCATGATGAGGGAACGGCTGATTTCTTAACGGGTTTAATGGAAGAGCATGAAGAGATGGCTTGGATGCTGAGATCCTTTATTGAAGGAGAACAAGTCGATGCAAGCGGTTCTCGTTCTGGTTTGGATCTGCATGCTAGCGTCCAATAGATTGATGTCCCTATGCTTGATTTGACGTTCAGGCATAGGGACAGTACTAAGCCTGCTGAAGTTTTTTGATATAGATACTCGAAACCCATGGATACTGCACTCTTTGACACTATCTTCCGTGAGCAGAACGGTGAAATTGTGATTGCTCAGCTTCCAAATTTGACCCTCTCTGTCTGGATTGGAGCCAGCCTGCTGCAATTGGTATTGACGAGTGAGCCGATTAATCTGGGATTAGAGTTAGTGGCTTTCGTTGCAATAGTGATTTGGGCCTTGCAAGAGTCCTTTGAAGGGGTTAACTATTTCCGTAGAGGGTTGGGACTCGTCGTATTTCTGGTTGCGATCGCACATCAGATCCACTCTTTCCTGGTTGGCTAAGATGCTCCGAGTATTCCCCTCTCAGATTCGCAGGTGCTGGAATAGCCCAATATTAAAACCTGAATATTCTCCTTGATAGGAAAGGAACCCAAAAAATAACCGATGCAGTTTGTTTCTGATCCACCGATTGAACTCAAAATTGATGAAATGAAGAAAAGGGTGTGCTGGCAACACCCTTTAATTTCGAGCAAAAATATCGACCAAACCAAAGTGGTGTTGGAGAATGAGGAATCGGATCATCAAGATTTCTCGTTCTTGGTACTCGGAGATAGTGGCACAGGCCAATATCGCGGGGATAGTCCCCAACGACGAGTCATGGAACTGCTGTTGGATCAGGGGGAAGGGGCTAACTTTGCCCTGCATACAGGAGATGTTGTCTATCTCGTGGGCTCCAACGAGCAGTATGCCGAGAATTTTATCGATCCTTATCGGGAGTGGTTAGTGGGGGGACATCAACCCGACACGATTGACTATGACCAGATGGTGTTTAAATTCCCATTCTTCCCTGTACCAGGTAATCACGATTATTATGATTTGCCCTGGATATGGGGGTTGATGTCGAAGGTGACTTCGCCCCTGCGCAAGCTATTCCA
Organism: Acaryochloris marina S15; assembly: GCF_018336915.1. Classification (GTDB taxonomy): domain Bacteria; phylum Cyanobacteriota; class Cyanobacteriia; order Thermosynechococcales; family Thermosynechococcaceae; genus Acaryochloris; species Acaryochloris marina_A. The sequence goes on from NZ_CP064923.1 coordinate 1,919,513, forward strand.
GCGCCAATTTGATTTAGATGTGGGTTGGCATGGCTCACATAAGGGAGATGTGTATGCCAGAGCTTTTTTAGATTACCTGCAAGGATTGAGTGACTCGGACATACAACAACATCTGGACACCCACTACACGTCCTCCTCAGAGTCTGAGAAATGTCTGCGATATCGACCAGGCGAATTCACACGGCTCCCAAATCGGTACTATCAATTTCGCCAGGGTGGGATTGATTTTTTTGCCCTTGATTCCAATACGTTTAATGCTCCCCAATGTTTACCCAATACACCAGCGGGAAAGTTACTGAAGGAACAACTGCTGAAAACCCGCCAAGTCCTGATGCAGAAAAAGACAGAAGCATTGAGGTCGGCAGTTGAAGCAGCCCATTTAGATGTTGAGGAAGCTTATAGCAAGGTCGAACAAATTGAAGAGCAACTTCTAGATATTGATAAGCAGTTAACGAATGATACCGAGTCTGTTGTGGATATTGAACAATTGACGTGGCTGAAGCGGCAGCTGATTCAATCCTGGCAGGATCCGAAGGTCCGGGGCCGAATTTTGTTTTTCCACCATCCCCCCTATGTGACCGAAGCCACAAAGTGGTATCAGGGACAAACCTTAGCAGTGCGGCAAAATCTCCGGTGGGTTCTCAATGAAGTCCAAAGTGAGGTGACTGAACTTATAAAAGGTAGACCTCTAGTCGATTTGATTATCAATGGACATGCCCATTGCCTGGAGTACCTGAAGACGGAAAATACGGGGCATGCAGATTCACATCTCAATTGGGTGATTTGCGGTGGTAGCGGTTTTAGTCTGCGCCGTCAGCGGTCTGAAGGGCCTGAGTTAACGGAAAAACTAGATGGAGAAACAGAGCGTATTGTGGCGCGATCGCAATTCTACATCGGACGATATGGACATGGCTCTCAAAAACATCGACCCTATTCTGGCCTGCGGATTGATGTCAAAGCCGGAACACCTCCCAAAATCATCCTTCAACCTCTAGTTGCTGAACGATTTCAGCATCAGTGGCAAAATCATGTCATGGATGCAATTGAAATCGGCTGAGATTAACTGCTAAACCAAGCCCCCAAAGGAATAACCAATATTCGGCTATTTCTTTGGGGGCTTATTGCAACCGGCTGGGTTAGCGAATCGCTGCTGGATTAGTCTGGCAGTCGCAGATAAAACTACTCAAAATATCTTTCGCCACAGCTAGAGGTCCGGTGCCATCCGATGCTTGTTCGGCAGTGCCGATGAGGCCATCAATGGTTCCAGCCACTTTAGCCACTCGAACACCATCAACGGTGAGTTGGGAGGTGGGGTACTTCTGCAAAAACTCTAAAAAAGAAATTTGATTATCATCACTTAGAGAGAGCAGGATAGCTGACCGAAGGGCCTGCATATTGGCTTTGCGGCTGGGGGTATGAATGACTTGCCCTGCTTGAAAGAGGGCATATTCTCCAGGTAATATCGTCAAAATTTTATCAGCCGTACGCAAGTTGACCTTGAGACTTTTGGTCATAAATTGGCGGGCGGTTTCTGGATCTTGCCCTGATACATTCAGGAAGAATTTGAGTTTGGAAGATGCTTTGCCAGTCTCAGCAAAGGTTTCTAACTCATCAATACTCAGAGATTGACCAAACTGATTGTAAGTAAAGATAACTTTTTCTGCAGCCTGCACAGATGCAGTCGGCGCGATCAAACTAGTCGCCGAGATGGAGGCGACAGCAGAAAAAGTGAGACCTTTAACCATCCTCCAACGCCTAAATTTTTGAAATACCGAATGCCAAGTGGTCATGAATCGACTCCGTAAACAGTAGTGAATCCTTTCAGCAACAAAACAGGGGAATAAGAAGAGCACTCATGGGGACGATGCTCAAATATTCCCTTCAAGATCTATTGAGCTTGAGCTGAACTAGCAGGTGTTTGAGTTGTGGAGGTCGGAGCTTGAAGCATTGACGGAGTAGACTTGGCACTGGATTGCTCTTCTGGTGAATTGCTGTTTACCGACACAGTCATTGTGGGTTTTTCTTCTGCACAATTATCAGACACCTTCTCGGCTTGATAGGTTGCTTGTGAATCTTTGCTGGAGGACGCTTGTGTTGTTTTACAATCGCAAACAAAGTCTGACAATACGTCTTTTGCAACCTCTAGAGCCGGTAATGTTTTTTCGACAAAGCCGCTGACTTGGGTGTAAGTGCCTTCTAAGTTGGTTACATCAACTCGAATGGTGTTCTGGGGATATTTATCGATAATTTCCATAAAGGAAATTCGCTCATCCTCAATGGAGTTAAGGACCGCTGTTTTCAGGGATTCGAGCCCATCTTCTGTTCTGCCAGATGTGCTAGAAATAGTCTGATCAAGCTTGAAGAGTAGAAATTCTCCATTAGAGCCTTCCAGAAAACTTTGTAAAAAAGTAGGTACAGTGATTTGTTCAGAAAGTGCTTTACGGACAATTCCTGGGAGTTCTAGATCGGTTTCTAGTAGCTTTTTCAACGATGTAGGAAGTTCTCCCGTATTGCTGAAGTCATCCAGTTCGCTGCGAGTCACTGTTACTTCGGTGTTTTTATAGCGGACAAATATACTCTCAGCAGCTTGTGTTTGAGTCGCAAAAAATGAAGTACTAATGGTTGTTAGACCGATAACTCCCCAAGAGAGTAGGGCTTGGAACGCAGTTTTCATATGGAGACTCCTTACAATGAGCTTAGCTTCTGAAGCGAACAGATTTATCTAAGTTGCTAGCAATGCAACTGTGGTTCGATCCGGTTTATCTGTTGTTCATTGTTATGGGTTGCCTAGGAATTTCAATCCTCTCTGGGGCTAGGATGCGTTCTCTCAAATTCGGCCTTTGGGAAGATGTATCAACGTAACCTTTATGAAGAGTGATTTTCTGAAACGAGAGGATTACAGTTCCTATCGGGAAATCATAGACGAGAGAACCTTCTCACCTTGGCTAAAGCCGCTTAAAACTAAGTGATTCCAAAAGGTGACGGGTAAATAATTCTGCAGTGCTTACTTCTGCTGGGGGCATCCATTACACTCTATCCCCGAATAGAAAACAAAGGTTTAAGTGCCAAGTCGTTCTTGCAAAGCATCGGACATATAAGCCCGATCTCCTAACCGTTGCAATAGGGGACCATGCTCATCAAATTTCACAATGCTGATGGAGCCTGCCAAACAGTCAATGCGATCGCGATATCGTCCTAAATCTATGCCTAACAGTTGGCACAGGATAATCCGGATCGTTGTTTTGTGGGACACCACAAGTACCGGTCCATTACTACAGGTGTCTTCGATTTCTGCCATCACTGACATGGCTCGATTGGCCACCTCAACCGCTGTTTCTCCTCCACCCGGTGGAGAATTCCAGGCAGGCTCAGTCATCCAGCGAATGTAGTCTTCTAAGTATTGTGATTTGACTTCATCCCGTGCCTTCTCTTCCCAATCACCAAAACTCATTTCTCGCAGACCTGCTCGGACCTGTGGCTCCATCCCCAATGCCTTGCAAAGGGGGGCCGCCGTTGCAGCTGTGCGTTTCATGGGGCTGGTAAAAATAGCCTGCCAGGGCATGTGGGCATAGGCTCGGGCAAACTCCTCAGCCATTGCTTTACCTGGGTCGGTTAACTCTAGATCAAGTTCACCGCAGAATCCACCGCTTATACTAAATGGCGTCTCACCATGCCGTAAAAAATAGACCTGTAGTCCCATTGTTAAACCGTTCCTAAAGGGATTGTTTTGTTTGAGTTTAGAGTTGACGACTCAGCCAAAGGAGATAAATGGGTTCGTTTCAGTAACTGTACCGGGCAAATAAGGATGGAGAGCGTTCAAGCTGATGCTGTAGCCATACTTTGCTGAAGACGATGACGGATGGCTACTTTTTCTAGCAAACCCATCAGCACCCCACTTTCGTTAACCACCGCTATGGTTTGCAGTTTTTCTTTGTCCAGAAGAGCCACAATATCTAGCAGTGATTGATTGGACTGCACGACAGGGGGGAGTACCGTTGGCTGTAAGATTTCTTGGACTGACACTTGGGGCCATTTCATAGTGGGAACAGTATTCAGATCTTCTAAGTTGACGGACCCCACGAGCTGTCCTTTCTCATCGACGACGAGAAACTTAGAAACCTTACCCTGATAAGGGATAGCCTGATTGGCAAGCTGTCGGAGGGAATCATTGAGTTCAATCACAAACTCACCTTCGGTCACCACATCTGCTGCAGTGTATCGACTCAGCTCTTCCTGAAGCTTAGAAGATTGGAACGCTCGCCCTGCATTTTGGTACAAGAACCAACCAATCAGTGCATTCCAGACACTGAGACTCAGGATACCGGATGCGATCGCAACACCACCCACAACCTGTCCAGCGCGGGCTGCGATTCTGATGCCTCGATAGCGATTGCCCGTAAACTTCCACACCGCTGCTTTTAGAACATTTCCACCATCTAAGGGTAGGCCTGGAATCATATTGAACAAAGCAAGGAATAGGTTAATCGTGGCGAGAAACCCAACGATGGCAGCAATCGGGCCGCTAGGCAGCATCATGCCTCCATAGGAGAGGAGCGCCCAAAGGAGAACGCTGACGGCAGGACCGGCGATGGCAATAGCAAATGCCCCTGAAGGTGTTTTAGATTCTTCCTCTAGACTGGCGAGTCCACCAAACAGAAAGAGTGAAATGGACTTAACCTCAATTCCTTGTTGCATCGCCACCAGGCTATGACCGAGTTCATGGGCGAGTACCGAACTAAACAGCAAAAGTGCTGTTCCAAAGCCTAGGAGCCAGGGTCCAATCCCGATTAACTCTGGAAACTGAGCAGCTAGACCATTGCCATAGGTCCAAGAAAAAAACGCTAACACCAGAAACCATGATGCATTGAGATAGAAAGGGATGCCAAAGAGGCTACCTAGTCTAAAGTTACTGTTCATGAAAAAACTCCTAATCGATGGATGAGCAATCCTCCTCGAAAGGTCTGCGATATTGCTCCTTACCTGTAATTGTAACGAAGTGTAAACTTTTACTGTTCCGTAGTAACCGCTCTGAAGCGTTCGGTTCTCCTGTGGGGTGGTTCAGTTACCCAGCGCTGATCTAACTCAACGCCCTTAAGAGAGACTTGCCAGACGGTACTGGGCCAATCAATGGGTTGAGCAGATTGCAGAAAGTCAATCCGTTGATCAGAATTGAGGACTTTTCCTTGTAAAATTTCTCAGGCTCTAGCCGTCAAGCTTTCAGTTTGGCTACATTGCCAGCTAATCCTGTTAGAGAATTGTGCTCCAATCCTAGACTGATCAACTTTATCGATTGCCTCCAAAAAACTTCGTAGACTGTTGGTATTGCTATAAGGGAGAAATCCTGATGGGATACACTCGCATTCTGGCAGCAATAGATGCTTCATCTTTGCGATCGATTGTGTATGAGCAGGCTTTGGAAACGGCTCAACTTCACCAAGCTGAGTTATTGCTGTTGCATACTATTGAAGCGGATATTAGTGCATCGTCGGGAACGCCTCTCGATACTGGTTACCTCTCTCCATCTGTGGTGGATCTGCAGATGGCTCAGCAAGCTTGGGAGGTGCAACTTGCAGACGCAACACAATGGCTCCAGGAATTTTGCCAAATTGCAGAACAGCAAGGCGTGAAGGCAACCTTTGAAGCTGAGTTGGGAAATCCAGGGTATCAAGTGTGCGATCGCGCTCGGGATTGGCAGGCTGACTTAATCGTTGTAGGACGACATGGCCGCACTGGCTTAACTGAACTCATATTGGGAAGTGTCAGCAATCACGTCGTTCACCATGCCTCTTGTTCCGTCTTGGTGATTCAGGGAGAAGAAACGGTTGTGGACGTGTCCGACTAACTGTAGCCTTTGGGAGTTTTAAGGTGATTCAGTAGGATTCTCCGGTGCTATAGTTCGTTGCCACCAACCTTCAAGGTTGGTGGCAGACAGAAGGGAAGAGTTTAACAGATGCATGACATCAGCCCTTTCCTAGCTAGCTTGGGGTTGCTGAGGACCTGAACCAAACAGATCGGTTCCAGCTAGGCCAAAGATCACCATAGGCCAACCATCAGAGATCAGGTTTAAGCCCACGAGAAGACCTAAAATCCAGGCAGAGTCAGCAGGCCAGCCCAACATAATGGAAACACCAAACACCACAGCAAACAAACCGCTACCCAGGGTCCAATACCAGCCAGACTCTTCTTCTCGCATGCGGATCGCCATGATGGCTTGCAAAATACCTTCTACGAGAATGAAAGATCCAATTGCAAGGGTCAGGCTGAGGACACCTTGAAGGGGATAAAACAGCAGCAATGCACTAGAGCCAATGTAGCCTGCACCTAGCAAGAGCTTAAAGACTAAGCTTTTGACATTAGCGCGAGACCGATAGGCATAAATCAGTTGAATAATACCGCTGCTAAAAAAGACGCTCGCAATGACTAGCTCAGTGGCTAGGGTGCTGATAAAGGGCATGGCAATAGCCACAACTCCTAAGACGACGAGCAATGCCCCCAGGGCAATAGACCATTTCCCTAATGAGGGGTCGTTGTTTTGTATATCTTGGTTACTCATGTAAAAATCCTTTTGTACTGCGAAATTTGGTCGTGCCTCAAGTAATTGTGGGTTGAGTATACTAGAGGCTCAGCTCAGCTTCTAACCTACCCATGCAATGCCCACTATGCGGTCATTCCAAAGCACACAAGCATGGCAAGATGCCCAACATGCTTCAACGATACCGTTGTCCTGAGTGCCAGCAGACCTTTACTGAACGCTTTGATACCCTTTACTATCGTCGTCAGGTGAGTCCAGAGCAGGTCCGACAAGTTCTCCAAGCCCATGCAGAAGGGAGTAGTCTTCGAGGTATCACTCGGACCAGTGGCCTGGCTTACAACACTGTAGTCTCTCTAGTAAGAGCTGCTAGCCAACGATCTCAGCAACTCCATAATGGGCGTATTTAGCGGATCGGGGATGCCTTAGTTTTCGGAATGGTCACCTCTGGGAATAAGGAGTCAAACCGTTCATTGACCCAGGCAATTCTCAAGATCAGTAAATGGTTGAAACCATCCTCACTCCAGCGCATGCCAACTCCCTTAAAGCGCTGCTGAATCAACCACTTGCATGCACTTTCAACCATTCCTGACCCGAGAGGAATCTGTTGCTGTTCAAAGTGCCGATAACGGATGTGGTTATGATGGCGTTGGAAATAAGCCTGCACCTGGAGCAACGTTGAAAAAGACTTTCCCGTTAACAGTTGTGAGTGAATCAATATCGTCAAGGACCGTAATACAAGTAGGTGTTGCCCGTGTCGCAATTGGTGTCGCCAGTGCCGGAACCAGGCTTGGGCTTGAGCAGAGCGGGCATCTCCAAACATCGCTTTAGTTGCTCGTGCCAGATGGCCTGCTGAATGAAAAAAGTCGAGGACTGCCACAGCACAATGAGAGAACAAGGTGCGATAGACTCGCCAGAAGCCTCGTCCCCCATCACTGAGCCAGATGACTTTTGGAGCAGATTCAAAGTCTTGTTTGTGAGCTTCGAGTTGAAGTAAAGGGATGAACTGGTCGATATCGCCCAATACTGCCACCAGTCTTCGACGCAGTAATTGGGGGACCTCCTTTTTAGCTCGGGTAACCCGTGTTCCCAGGCGAGCTAAGATGGCGACTTTGACTTCTCGCCACTGGATTTTTCCCTTGGGTGAGTTCGGGGTGGGGCGAAAGGGGACCATCACACCATCGGCGGCAATGGCCAAAGGTAGAGCAGATAACATCTCTGAAATCGCTTCACAAGGGGCCTGAGTCCCTGATGATTGAGCGTTGAGTTGAGCTTCTAATTCCTGCTGAGCTTTGTTACCCACGGATTGCACCCAGTTCCACAAACTGGATGGACTCACGGATAGACCACTCCACTGACCCAGCATCCAACTGGCCAGTTCATAGGGCATGAACAGACTCAACAAGCAGCCCAGACGCACCAGTTCTTCGCTGCTGTGCTGATAGGGGGCAATCCCAATGGCTTGATCCAGGGGAGTCAACAGACTGCCTGGACATCCTTTGGGACAACGGCCCACCCGTCGCTTTCAAGAGATAGTGCCTACCAGTGTCTGCATCTGACGAGATTCCCATCCCTTCGAATGTAAGCGGGTTCCGCAGGTAGTACATACAGGCCATACAAATACTGCTTTCGCGCGCCTTGAGAGTTCATCCTCCAGAAGACAGCGAGCTAGAAACAAGCCCATTTGCAGAACGATATAAACCATCTGACTCAGGCTGGTTGATACTTTGAGTGCTTCAGTTTGTTCTAGAAATTCGTCATGGGCTAGCACGGTTAGCAATTGCGATGGTAGGGTCATGATAGTTTTTTGGTTCGGGTACAGGATCTATTGTCCTTGACCCGTTTTTCTTTGAGCCATGCATCCCCGATCCTTTGCTTACGCCCCTCCATAATGGCCAAGTGCAAGCCGTTGAAACGGAGGATGTCAGTGCAGATGAAATGTGGTCCTTTGTGAAAAAAAGCAAAAACACTGTCTTCCCCATGAGCTAGAGATGGGTGATTGTTGGATGGCGATTACCTTGGCAAACACAAGCGGCGTGATCCTCTCGTGTCGTGTGGGCAAGCACACCGATTCATTATTGAATGAACTGGTGACTAGCACTGAAGGTAAGACCGATTGCAAGGACTGGAATAGCGACGATTGGGGGGGGTACGAAAGAGTGTTGCCTTGGGAGATTGACCATTACATTGGCAAGGACAGAACTCAACGACTCGAACGCACCAATGGCATTATTCGGCAGCACAGTGGTCGATGGCATCGACGCCAGAACAAATTTGGCAAAGTGTGGGCGCAAACCAAAGTCACTGCTCGATTAGTGGTCAGCTATTTCAATTGGATTTGGACACACAGTCGGCTTAAAACAACGGCGGCACAACGTGCTGATCTAGCCTCGCGAACTTGGCATTGGGATGACATACTCACCTACCCCACAATTGTTTGATGCACGACCCGAAATTTGAGTTTCAATTCCGCTTAACAAGCTGTAACTATCATCTCTGAAATGGTTTGGATTCGAATCTACCCCTAGAGAGACAGGCTATGGGCTAAGGGTCTGACCTAAGAAGGAGATTAAGCTTCGATAAGCAGTCGTTGGGGTGGCTTATTGGGCTCCTCAAGATCAGACCGCGGCTAAAGATTGGTCGGAGCGAAAAGTTCTATAGCTTAAATGCGAAGCCCTATCCGTCCAGGACCTTTTCTAGGTGGGCATTCGTTTTATTGCTCTTAACTAAAGCCTTAGAGAGGGCTACAGTTTATCGATTTCCGAATATTGGTTAACTGCAGTCTGGCCCTAGGAATAAGCCCAAGTCTACGGATGTTCTTGTACGTCAAGAGGTAGAGACTGTTAGGGTTGGTTGCTAGCAATACCTTATATGTCAACGTTGGTTTTGATTTTGCGATCGCTCTTATGGTTACTCCTCGGATTGACCGGGGTGATATTAGTCAGCTTGTATATTCGAGGGGCATTTCGCACACCCGTAACCTATCGAGTCGAAGACGGTCCCAGCCCAGAAGAATCTAGATTTCCAACGGTGCTGGCTAGTTTGTCTACCTCTTTGATCACCTCAGGAACGATCACCCAGTTCTGGTCCAAACCCGATCAGATTCAGGCGGCTCGGTTAGAGGCCATTAAAACTGCCCAACGGACGATTCATTTTGAGACGTTTTTTATGACACCGGGGCGTCGAGCCAATGACTTTGCCGCAGCCCTAGCGGAGCGGGCAACCGCAGGTGTACAAGTACAGCTCGTGATTGACGCTTATGGTGCCCATACCCTACCCAATCGTTATTGGCAGCGGCTCCAATCCGCGGGCGTGCAGGTGGAATTCTTCAATCGATTGGACTGGCGGGCACCCTCTAATTTTGCCGGTCGTACCCACCGAAAGTTACTGCTGATTGATGGAAATGTTGGGTTGATTGGCGGTGCAGGTATCTCTGATCATTGGGACGGAGACGAACAAACTGCTCCCTGGCTAGATATTGAGGTTTGCTTAGAAGGAGAGATCGTACCCATTTTAGAGGGCATGTTTATTCAGCATTGGACCTACAGCGGTGGCGAGGCCAATCTCAGAGCCGAGATCTTTCAGACTGATCCAGCTCAGGACCCAACATTGATGTTGGTGACACCCGGGAATAATCCCACCTACCGTTTTTCTCCAATTCGGGCGCTGAAAGAAAATACGATTGTGGCTGCCAGAAAGCGGATTTGGTTAGCGAGCCCCTATCTGATTCCAGACCGAAACACTCGTGAACTCCTGATCGAAGCCAAGCAGTCTGGCGTGGATGTTCGCATCCTCACATCCACCCTTGAAAATATCGATAAAAAATACGTTTACTATGCCGCTTATGAATTATGTGGCGATCTGCTCAAAAACGGCATTGAGATTTACGAATATCTTCCCAATATGACCCATGCCAAGATGCTGCTGATTGATGACCGATGGGTCAATATTGGCAGTGCTAACTTCGACCCCCGTAGTTTCTTTCATAATGAGGAACTAGATATTTCCACTGCCGAGCCCAGGCTTCAACAGTCAGTTGAACAAGTGTTTGTAGACGCATTTGCCCAAAGTCAGACCATGAGCTTTAAGGATTGGCAACAGCGCTCTTGGTGGCGGCATCGGTTGTTCGGCAGTTTGGTTCGGTTTATTCAATGGCAACTTTAGAGGTGGGCAAAACCATTACCGATCGAGGGACTGCCGCTGTCTAGTTTGAGGTTGCTTGCTTCGTCCTTGCTTCTACTGCCACCGGGACGGCAGGCGCGAGAAGAATTTTCTTGCCATGCTGTAAAAGTTGTCTGGATAAGTCTTCAGGCTTGTTCAGGACTAATCTTGGGAAAAGCAGTTACTCAGTCGGTTGACCAGGATGCATTACTTCTCATCCGTTACATAACTGGGGAATTTGTCAGCAAAGTACTTACTGAGCAATGTATTAATGAAGGAGAGCAAGACAGGTGCCAGGAGGAAGGAAAGAAGCCCGCTGACCTTAAATCCAGGCACCAATAAAGCCGCCAACCATAGGCAGAAGCCATTTACAATCAGTGAAAACGCTCCTAAGCTCAAAAAAGTTAAGGGCAGAGACAATAAGGAAATCACTGGCTTAACGACAGCGTTCACAATGCCAATGGCCCCTCCCCCCACGAGTGCGGCTGGAAATGTAGAGAGATCAATCCCCGGAAAAACGATATCAACGACTAGTAAACTGAGGGCTGTGGCCAAAATGGTCAGGGCTGAACCGATCAGCACATTTTTGGAATCATAACGAGCTAGCATAATTTATTTCCTTGTTTTTGAATGAAGGGTATGAACGGGATTTGATTGTCAGCATAGGAGAGCAACTGTTCTTCCCGTATCTACCTTGAGAGTGAACCTATTTTTGGTGGCTCTTCCGCAAGAAATAGTCTGACTACTGAAGTCACTTTCTATCCTTGAGGAATAGAGAGAGGTCGGTCTTTAGGTAGATGCCCGATGGGCGTTCAAAATTGGATACTCGGGATATTGAAAATAGTCCTTACATCCTAAAAATCATGAGTCTTTTAAACGTGGTTCTTGCTATCGTCTTCCCTCCAGTCAGCATTTTTTTGAATGAAGGTATGGGTGGCACCTTATTCATCAATATCTTGCTAACCCTCGTGGGATGGGTTCCTGGTTCAATCCATGCTGTTTGGGTTCTCTCTAAACAAGGGGAGAGAGCCAGGATTTAGCAACAGAATTTTCTGCACAATGCATCTACCGAATGCCTCAGCTAGATTCAACCCCTCCATTGTGGAAAGTGAAGTCTGGCTATTAACGAATCTTTGCCCTATTAGGCATATCAGCGTGGAGCTAAACAATACTATTGAATAGTTTGAATTTACAGTTAAATTTTTGGGTTTATTGGTTTATCTTTTGTGGCATTATCCTAGGCCGATACTTCATTGTCGCAGGTGGTACCCATTGGCTATTACATTTACTCTTGGGCAATCAGCTTTTCGAGTCTTGGTTTGGCAATAAGCAACAAATAAGGAAAGCCATTTCAGAAGATATTAAGCTTTCTACTCTGTCAGCTATTTTCTTTGCACTGAGTGCAGCCTGCTTTATGGGTTGCTACCAGTTGAAACTGACACAAGTCTATACCCATTTAGAAGTTCAAGATTTAGCCTACTTGGTGGCTAGCTATGTGGGAGTGTTGATCCTTCAAGATACATACTTCTACTTTATGCATCGGTTATTTCATCTACCATCCCTGTTCAAGCGATTTCACCAAGGACATCACCAGTCTAAAATCCCTACCCCTTGGACCTCTTTTGCCTTTGATCCTCTAGAAGCAGTCTTTCAAGCGTTGTTCTTGTTTGCGATTACCTTCGTAGTTCCCTTGCATTACGGTGTTCTCCTGGCGCTTTTGACCACAATGACGGTTTGGGCTGTGGGGAATCATCTGGGGTTTCAAATCATTCCAGATTCTCGCCTCAGCCGTTGGTGGGGAGGATGGTGCATTGGTTCAACCCACCATTTGGTTCACCACAACCGATATACACGTCACTATGGTTTGTATTTCACCTTTTGGGATAAACTGCTCGGCACTCAGGATGACCGTTACGAAGAGCAACGATTAGAGTCTAGGCATCCCTAGACTATTCTGTTTGAGGCCAAGTGAACCTGAAGGTTGTCCCTTGATTGGGTTTCGATTCTACTTGAATCCTTCCGCCTTTTGACTTGACGATTTTTTGGACAATTGATAGACCAATGCCAGTATTTTCAGTGGTATCTCGACTATCTAAGACTTGAAAGATTTTAAAGATCTTATCGTGGTAATCTTCGGCAATCCCTGGACCATCATCACTAACCACAAACTCATAGCAATCCCGCTGCTTTGTCCCTGAGACCCGAATATGCCCTTCTGATTGGTGATGATGTTTGATGGCATTGCTCAGCAGGTTGCTAAAGACTTGCTGTAATTGGAGGGTATCCGTTTGCAGAGTGGGCATTGTCCCCACAATCTCAATTTTGAATTCGGTAGGGGGAGCCAACGAATCGATGATCTCGGCGAGCAAGTCTTCGACCCTGATCGTTTCTATAGTGGATTGCCGTCGCCCAATCCGAGAAAACTGCAGCAGCCCATTAATCAACGCTTCCATACGATGAACTCGTTTGCGCAGCAAGTTCATCTGGTAGCGATTTTCTTCATCTAGTTTTTCTTCAAGATCTTCTTCAATCCATTCCGAGAGATTTGCAATTGCCCGCAAAGGGGCTTTCAAGTCGTGAGAAACCACATAGGTAAACTGGTCTAGCTCCTTATTGCGCTCAGCTAAGGTGAGATTTGCTGTAGCTAAAATTCGATTAGTGGCCGCCAATTCATTCCCGCGGCGCAGCATTTGCTTTTCCGTTTGCCGATACAAAGATAAAGCGGCAGCAAATCCCAATAGGCTAATCACCCCAGACACCCCCAATAGGGAATCATTGACAAACCTAGCTTGGTTCAGACGAGTGCGGCGTCTTACTAATAATTCCTGTTCAGTCTCTTTAAAATCTTGAAGGGATTGTCGGACCGCATCCATACGAGCTTTGCCTTGTTCCACTAAAACCCCGAGTCGAGGGGCCTGGGGTGCAAATCGGAAATCGTTTTCGATTTGTTTTAGGGTTTTAGCAAGAATATCGAGTTCTTGTTGGATTAAAAGTTTCAGCCCCGTAACCTGTTGGCGTTGTTCTGGATTGCCCTGAACCTGTTGAAATAATTCCTGCACCGTCGGTTCAATGTCGGGTAATGCCTCTCGATAAGACGTCAGAAATTTTTGGTCTTCGGTGAGGCCATAGCCCCGAATTCCTGTTTCCGCATTGATCAAAACGTTTAAAAGTTGATCGCTGGTCCGCAGGACTTTCTGGGTATGGACGATTTGCTGATAGGTAAATTCTTCATTTTTGCGGGTGCCGATCCAGGCTGCCATGGTAATCAGCAGACAGGTTAAAGGAATGGCTAAAATAACTGTTCCTTGGCGAGTTAGGGACAGATTAGTCCAGTAGTGGAGAATGGATTTTCTCTTGGCTGGGTTCTTGGCTTTAGGCGCTTGCTCAGCTTGTCCCATAGTTTTGCAACGTTAGATCAGTCCTGCTGGAGAATCGTTAATTGACCAAGCCTGAGCGGAGAGCTCTGACGGCAGCTTGGGTGCGGTCATCGGCACATAGTTTATTCAAAATGCTGCGCACGTGGGTTTTGACGGTGCCCACGGAAATATAGAGTTTGTCGGCAATGGCGGCATTACTGCATCCTGCCACAATCAGTTCTAAAACTTCTAATTCGCGATCCGTTAACGGTTCTGTTTCTAAGATGGCTTGGTATTCCGGATCAGTGGCTTTAATTACCGTGGTTTCGGCTTCAACATCTTGAAGATTTTCTTTTGACGCTTTCGCTTGCTGCAAAACGATCCGGGCAATGTTGGGATCAATCCAAGCGTTGCCCTCATGGGTGAGCTGAATAGCGCTGAGTAAGTCCTCGACACTGACTTCCTTAAGGCTGTAGGAATCTGCGCCAGCGGCAAAGGCTGCGAGTACGGCATCTTCACTGGTATTAGCCGTCAGCATCAGCACCTTGGTTTGCAAGGTTTCGTCTGCCTGCTGTACTTGTTTGAGCTGTAGGGTTACTTCAATGCCATCGATGTCGGGTAGGCCAATATCCAAGATGGCGACATCGGGTTTATATTGCTGAATCATCTCCAGTCCCTGGCGACCATTGGCCGCCGATCCGAGTACATCCACTACCCCACTATGCTGAAGCGCCGCCGTCAGTCCCACACGGCTGAGATCATGGTCTTCAATAATAACAACCTGAATTTTAGTCATTAGTTCGCCTTGTTAATGGATGAATAAGAGGAGCTAGAAACGGACTAGGAAGCTGTTAAGGAGAGGTCAGACTGATTGGGACTCTCTTGGGGAATCAAAGGTGATTCGCTGATTGTGGCATTGATTGCTTTGGCTTGATCAACATTGTCAGCAATCGTTTGGCAAATGTCATCGATGGGTAAATCATTGGCATCTTGCCCAAAGGGGTTATCCAGTTCTCGTCCTACTTCTTCCAGGCCCAGCAGGATAAAGCTGACCACTGCCACCATGGGCAATGCCCATCCATGAATGTCAGGCACCCAACGAAAGGGTAAACCGATACAGTAAATCAGAATCAACCGTTTTAAATAAATTCGATAGGCGATGGGAAGGGGGGTGGAACGAATGCGCTCACAGCTACTCATTCCTTCAATCATTTGACTCAAAGATTGATCGAGATTGGAGGCTTGGTTACTATCAATATGACCTTGCTGTAGGGCCTGCTGTAGGTGCATCCCGATCCAAAACGTGATTTGTAAGGGAGGATGTTTGGCATCTGCCAAAATTTGAGCCTGCTCAGGTGTAATCAGGTCTTGCAGTTGTTTATCGATGGGCTCTGATCGCAAGTGCAGTTTTGTGGCTAGGGCAAAAGCGACCAGTAGATTGAGTAAGGCATCCCGATCTGTTGAGGGGGTGGTTTTGGGAGAGGGCCAAAGTAAGGCAACCTGTCGAGCAAAGTTGCGGCTGTTAACCACCAGCATTCCCCAGGCTTTGCGACCATCCCAAAAACGATCGTAGGCAGTGTTGGTGCGAAACACGAGCAGTAAACCCAAGACCAGGTTGTAGACCACGTTGGTGGTGAGGTTACCAATCTCTTTGAGGTAAATGGGGTAGCCCCAATAGTCAAGACTACAGATGGCGAAGGTGAACCCGGCAAAGGCCAGGATTCGAGGCAGGATAATGCCCGCAACGGAGCCGTCGAGTCTGAAGGTGGTAGCTAGCCAATTCGATTGGGTGGGAGTGTCCATAGGTTTCGTTTAGCTGGAAATATCCTGTTGTGCGGCTTGGGTTTCGATAAACAGCCGCATTCGACGGACGTTGCGATAGTTGGCAGTCTGGGATTGGTCTTGGTAAAGGGATGCAGCTTGGTTTAAATCTGCGATCGCACGTTCATATCGCTCCTGCAAATAGTTAACCCACCCTCGCTGCTCTAGAATCTCGGGGTTTTGTCCAGCGGATAAATCCACGGCCTTATTAAAGGCTTGGAGACTATTAATATAATCTTGAGCAATCAAGGCATTGATACCCACCGTTTGCCAGTCCTGAGCCGTTTGTAGCGTCTGAGGTAAAGGCTGATGAACATAGGTGGGTAGGTCAAACTGGCGATGCTGCTCACTCGGTGTCGCAGTTGCGACGGCAGGCAAGACAGTGTTAATCGAAATAACTAAACACAAAGTCGGCAATAATCTCAAAGGCATATATGGGTCGCGTAACTACTGATACAACCTTAGAAAAATTTGCCACTCAATACATCCACTGGAAGATAGGAGTAGGCCTCTCTCTGGAGATAGAGACGGGGAATAATTTTGAACCCTTCTCTGATAGAGATCTCTACCTTAGGGAGGATAGACCAGACAACAAGTTATGGCTGGAGGTAGATGGGATTCTGCTGCAACTTTTGTTGAATGGAAGTATCAAATTTGGCCTTAACTTATGAAAGATAACAATCAGCTCTTGACTCATCCTCAGAAATCTACACCTAAAATGGGGGGCGTTTCCTATCAGGAGGCACTCAAGAAATGGTCAGAACGGCCTACGCAGCTATTATCTTCCTCCCAGTCTCTGTCAAGTTTAGAGTCCGTTGGCCGGACTGATGTGGGGCGTGAGCGCACCCACAACGAAGATTATTTTTCGATTGATCAGCAACATTTTTGCACCCCTGACCTGCCAGATGGCAGCTATCGAGGTCTCTATATCCTTTGTGATGGCATGGGGGGCATGGCTAAAGGGGAAGTGGCGAGTGAACTGGCCACTAAAACCCTACGAAGTTATTTGAATAGCCGCTGGCAGCGTCATTTACCCACTGAAATTGGTTTAGAACTGGCCATGAATACGGCCAATAAAGCAGTGTATGAACGCAACCAGAGAGAGCAACGGGCGGGTTCGGGCCGCATGGGAACCACTGCCGTTGTGGTGATGGTGAATAACTCCCACATTAGATATGTCCATATCGGTGACAGTCGTCTGTATCGATTGACCCGAAAGGGATTGCAGCAATTAACCACCGATCACAACGCCTATCAGCGGGCGTTGCAGCGGGGCTATTCCCTAGAAGAAGCGCAAGCCTATGGGCCGCAACTCACCAAAGCCCTAGGACCTTGGTCGGGAGAATCCCTTCGCCCTCAGTCTCAAACCCTAGCGGTGGAAGAAGATACGGTATTTCTCCTTTGTTCTGATGGCCTCAGCGATCATGATTTATTGGAAAACCATACCCATAGTCATTTAATGGGACTGTTAGATTTCCGTACCGATCTGGCCCATGGCATGGATCAACTGATGGCATTAGCCAACCAGAAAAATGGTCACGACAATATCACTGCAGTTGCTGTGCGGTTGAGACCTCAGCAATCATCGATTTAAACCCCCACCCCTTGGATAGAGAACTTAACAATGAGGGGCGTGCTTGAAAAACCCCGCAAATAGGATTTTCGTTCTGTTCGCCAGGCAAAACCACGAATCTCTACCTTTTTGTAGAGTTACAACCCAGCAGCAGTCCTATAGTCTAAAAGGAACTTCCTATAATTTAGGTCTGTTACAACTGAATTGATAGTACAAGGTGGCTTGAGCCAGAGATGAATGACAAAGCACTCAATATTTTGCTCGTAGAAGATGACGAGGTAGACGTGATGAACGTCAAACGAGCTTTTAAGAAAGGCATGATTTCTAATCCCTTGTATGTCGCCAATAATGGACTCGAAGCCTTGTCCATGCTGCGAGGGAAGGAAGGGGAGAAACCGCCTGTACCCAAGTATCGCCGCCTCATTCTGCTGGATCTCAACATGCCCAAAATGAATGGGTTGGAATTTTTAGAAGTTTTGCGCAGCGATCCGGACCTGAAATCGATTCCAGTGGTGGTACTGACCACCTCGGATGAAGATCGCGATCGCATTGAGGCTTACCACTACAATGTGGCGGGTTATATTCTTAAACCCGTGACTTTTTCCAACTTTGCAGAGGTGATGACCACCCTCAATAAATACTGGACCCTTTGCGAAATGCTGTAGTGAGCGTGATGGACGAGACCCTCAAAATCCTAGTGATTGATGATGATACGGTTGATCGGATGGCTGTTCGCCGGGCCTTGCGCAAGACGGATTTAGAGATTGATTTGTCTGAAGCGGAAGATGGAGAAACGGCTCTGTCCATTCTCAAAACCCATCAGTTTGACTGTATCTTTGTGGATTACTTGTTGCCGGATCAGGATGGTTTAGTCCTAGCCAAGCAACTGCAACAGCTTCAGATAGATGCCCCCTTTGTGGTGTTAACGGGGCAAGGGGATGAGCAAATTGCCGTGGATGTGATGAAAGCTGGAGCCGCCGATTATCTGGCTAAACATCGGATTTCACCGGCCACCTTGGCGCGAACCATTCGTAGTGCCATTCGTCTCCATCGGGCTGAACAAGTCGCCCAAGCCGCAAAGCAAAAATTGCAAATTACCAATGATCAATTACGGCAGCAAAATGATGAACTGGCCCATCAGCGGGCGCAGATTGAATCGCAGAACCAGGAACTGGTTAAAGCCTATCGCCTCAAATCTGAGTTTATCGCTACGATTTCCCATGAGCTGCGAACACCCATGAATGCGATTATGGGGTTCTCTCAATTACTCTTGCGCCAGTACCCGGACCCCTTGAGTGAGCAGCAGTTGGATATGGTGCAGCGGATTTTTGACAACAGCCGCAACCTTTTGACCATGGTCAATGAAGTGTTAGATTTCTCGAAGATTGAAGCGAATCGCCTAGAACTGCATCCAGAACCCTTTCAGCTTGCGGTTCCCATCCTGACGACGGTGCAAGAACTTCAAGCTCTGGCGGTAGAAAAGGCTCTGACTTTAAAAGCAGAGATCCCGGATGTGTTGCAATCCATTCAGCTAACCAATGATCCGGAATGTCTACGGCGGGTGTTGGTGAACCTAATTTCCAATGCCATCAAGTTTACAGAAATGGGAGAAGTGACCCTCCAACTGCAACAGCCCCATCCTGACCAGATCACCATTGCGGTGATTGATACGGGTATTGGCATGACACCTGAGCAGTTAGACACCATCTTTGATCCCTTCTGCCAGGCCGATCAATCCTTAACTCGCCATCATTCTGGAACGGGGCTAGGCCTTGCGATCACTGAATCTCTGGTTAAAGCGATGCAGGGTCAGATTTCAGTCATCAGTCAACCCGGAGTCGGGTCAACCTTTTCCGTTCAATTGCCCCTGCAAGTGCGAGCCTTGCCCAATGCCAAATCGCCTATGATTTAGGGCTGGCGCTTTTTGAGAAATAACTGTTTGCTAATCTTATGCCGTCTCCTTCGCCTGCCTCATTGTCTAACCGCTATATTCTGGCCGTTGATGATCGGCCCGATAATTTGATGCTGCTCAAAATGATGTTGGAGAGCGCTGGCTATCGGATGGAGCTGGCGGATAATGGTCCTGCAGCCCTGGCACAAATCCAAAAAGCCCAACCGGATTTAGTGATTTTGGATGTGATGATGCCGGGGATGAGTGGCTATGAGGTCACCCAGAAAATTCGCAATGATCCTCAGCTCCCCTATATTCCCATTTTGCTGATTTCTGCCCACGAGCGTTCGAGCGTGGTTAAGGGACTCGATGCCGGGGCCGATGACTTTATTCGTAAACCTGTAGAGCTAAATGAACTACAGGCAAGGGTACGATCGCTCCTGCGCCTCAAACAGTCCATTGACCAACAGGAGAACTTTATCTCCTGTCTCACCCATGATTTACGGACGCCGTTAATAGCTTGCGATCGCATGGTGGATTTGGTTCAGCAGGGCGTGTTTGGAGAGATCCCTCCGTCAGTCAAGGAAGCCTTAGCTGGGGTCAGCGGCAGCAACCAAAATCTGCTGCAAATGCTCAACAACTTGCTAGAGGTCTACTGTTACGAAATGGGAGAAAAGACCCTCAGCTTTATCGCCGTTGATGTGCAGGCGCTGGTAACTGAGGTGGTTACAGAACTCAATCCCCTGGCCTTAGAAAAGCAGCTGAAGTTAACCTGCGATTGGCAGACGGAGGTAAGGGAATTGAGTTGCGATCCCATGGAGCTTCGCCGGGTCTTCACCAACCTGATCAGCAACGCTATCAAGTTCACGGATACCGGCTCTGTGACAGTTTCAGGCACGTCTGATCCAAAGACCCTTTTGATTGAGATTCAAGATACGGGAGTTGGTATTGCAGAAGCCGATCAAGCCCAGATCTTCGAGCGCTTCAAACAGACCAAGCACAACCGCTCCGGTCATGGCTTAGGGCTGCATTTGTGCCAGCAAGTGATGCAGGCCCATGACGGGGAATTGTCGGTGCGATCGCAACCTGGCCAAGGCAGTACCTTCACAATTGCCTTACCCCTCCCTTCAACCTAGGGAGAGCCGCTATCTGGAATCTATGCCTATAGGTATAGTTCTGAGTCTATCTAGAGATAGAAGGCTTTCCCAGTCGTCGTTGATACGGTAGTAATAACCCTTTCTGGTTCTTAACAAAGTCTCTAAAACTCACTGCTGATCGATCAGTTCTGATTAAGGCATTCATCGATGAGTTGTCAGTATTGAGACAAGAAAGGATGTCAAATTTATGATCAACAGGAGCTTTTCACATGCCACTGACGACTGATACCCGACAAGCCTATATCGAAAAAGTTAAAGCGCAACTGAATCAATATGATGCCCAGTTAGCAGAAATGAAAGCGAAAGCTGATCAAGTGGCTGCAAGTGCCCAAGTGGAATACCACTCCATGATGGAAGAAGCCCTGGTCAAACGCGATGCCATGCAGGCCCAACTCACCGAACTTCACAGTTCGAGCGAAAGTGCTTGGGAAGAGATTCAGCATGGTTTAGAAAAAGCTGGACATGAATTGCAAAAATCTTTTGAAGCTGCTTTAGCAAATTTTCAGTAGAAGAATTACAGTATCAATTATTAGTCGCTTCTGGATCAATCAGCAGCCCCCATGCAAGCAATATGTAGGTAGACGTCAATCACGATAATGTCCGATATTCTTAAGACTATTGAGTCAAGCTTAAAAGAGCTGCTAGCAAGTGCAGTAAAAATTTTCCCGGCGTTGTTAACGGCTGTCATTGTTCTGTTCCTCACCCGGTACATGGCCCAGTTCGCGCATCGGGTAGCGGGCAAAGCAGGCAAGACTGCCTTTCGCAGTCATTCCATTCAAATTCTTCTAGAAAAATCTGCCTATGTGATGACCTGGGTGATTGGGGTTGTGTTTGCCGGTGTTTTGGCATTTCCTGGCTTAGATTTAGGAGATATTATTGCCACCCTTGGTCTAGGTTCTGTGGCGATTGGTTTTGCTTTTCAAGACATTATCAAGAACTTTTTTGCAGGTATTTTATTACTATTGCAAGAACCCTTCAGTATCAATGACCAAATCATTATTGATACCTTTGAAGGCACCGTCGAGAAAATCAATTTCCGAACGACCCAGATTCGCACCTATCAAGGGGAACGGATTCTGATTCCCAATGCCAACGTGTTTACCAGTGCGGTGCAAGTGCAGACAGCCTATGCCAGTCGGAGAACAGATCTAGGGGTTGGGGTTGATTACAATACTTCTCTGGAA
Organism: Acaryochloris marina S15; assembly: GCF_018336915.1. Lineage (GTDB taxonomy): Bacteria > Cyanobacteriota > Cyanobacteriia > Thermosynechococcales > Thermosynechococcaceae > Acaryochloris > Acaryochloris marina_A. The sequence goes on from NZ_CP064923.1 coordinate 1,941,185, forward strand.
GATACAGCTGACCTTTTACAAAGAACCATAGAACAGTTGGAAGGAGTGCTGCCTTCGCCGACACCTGAAATTGACTTGGTGGGCTTTGGAGACAGTTCTATTGACTTTATCGTTCGCTACTGGACAGAACCTCAACAAGCTCAGGTCAGACGGATTCAAACCAAGGCCATTATTGCGATTAAAAAAGCCTTTGACAAAGCCGATATCAGCATTCCCTATCCGATTCGAACCCTGTATTACTACAACCAAGATCACTATAACGATTACATGCCAACGAACGAGAATAGCAATAACCGTATGTTATCCAAAGTTTAAGGTGCTGCCCTCAAATGCCCTGGGTTTAGTAACCCCTTCACTCCACAAAGGATTGTGGAGTGTTTGCCCTGTACTGAGGTCTCAATCTCAAAGAGCTAAAGCCCTATATTGCCTTGGCTTTGACGTATTGCTGTCATAAAAAGCTTGAAGCATCTGCTCGGCGGAAGATAGAAAAAGTCAGTTTGGATGAAAGACAGCCAACTTATACTGTTGATGCCCCTGCTTTATGAGCACTGGGCTTCCGCGACAAACCTTTTCATTCCCTCCTGCTCTTTTTAAGGGGGCTGAATGTATCTAAGACTCTGTAAACATCAGCATAAACTTTGCAATGGCTGAACAAAAAGTTGGGACTTCAAAACCTATCATCGTGGTTGTGGATGATGATCCTGCGGTTTTACAAGCCGTTGCTCGGGATCTCCGTAAACAGTATGGCGATCGTTTTCGAATTATTCGGGCTGACTCAGGGGGGACCGCTCTAGATGCGGTTCAACAGCTCAAGCTGCGGGGTGATATTGTCGCTCTCTTCTTGGTGGATCAGCGCATGCCCCACATGAGCGGGGTGGAATTTATCAAACAAGCCAGTGAGCTTTTCCCCCTGGCGAAGCGCGCACTCCTGACGGCCTATGCCGATACCAATGCGGCCATTGATTCCATTAACCAGGCTCAGCTAGACTATTACCTCCTCAAACCTTGGGATCCGCCAGAGGAAAAACTTTACCCAGTCTTAGATGATTTGATTCGGGACTGGCTGGCAACCTTTAAGCCAGAATTCAAAGGGGTGAAGGTGATTAGCGATCGCTGGTCTCCCCAGTCCCATGCCCTACGGGATTTTTTAGCACGCAACCAAATCCCCTACCGTTGGCTGGATATTGAGAACAATCCAGAGGCTCAGCAACTGGTCTCTTGTGCTGGAAAAGCAGATTCTCCATGCCTACCCTTAGTGTTACTCCCTAATGGCGAGCAGCTGATCAAACCTGATACGACAAAGCTGGCCCAATCTGTGGGGATGCAAACAGAGGCTGAGAAACCCTTTTACGATTTGGTGATTGTGGGGGGTGGTCCTGCTGGCTTGGCCGCAGCCGTCTATGGAGCATCGGAGGGCTTACATACTGTCATGGTTGAACGGGAAGCGCCAGGAGGACAAGCGGGCACTAGCTCTCGCATCGAAAATTATCTCGGTTTTCCCGTCGGATTGAGCGGGGGCGACTTAGCCCGTCGCGGAGTGACCCAAGCCAAACGCTTTGGAGTAGAAATCCTCACGCCTCAGGAAGTGACGGGGATTCGCATCCAAGATAATTATCGAATCATTGCCCTTGCCGATGGCAGCGAGATTAGCTGCCATGCCCTCATTTTGGCCATGGGGGTTTCTTGGCGGCGACTGACTGTTCCTGGAATTGATCAGTTCACTGGGGCGGGGGTTTATTACGGTGCGGCTCAGACAGAAGCTGCCGCTTGCCAAGATGAGGAAGTTTATATCGTCGGGGGAGCTAACTCAGCAGGGCAGGGAGCCATGTATTTCTCTAAATATGCTCGCAAAGTGCATATTCTGGTGCGGGGGGAGTCCTTAAAGAAGAGTATGTCCCAGTATCTGATCGATCAGATTGCAGACACTGAAAATATTGAGGTATTGCCGTTTCACAGTGTAGTAGAGGCCAAAGGGAATGAGCGCCTAGAGCAGCTTCTGATCAAAGATTCTCAAACGGATGAGGTCAAAACCTTTGATGCCAATTCTCTCTTCATCTTTATTGGTGCAACGCCCAGTACCGATTGGTTAGAGGGAATGGTTCATCGCGATCAGCGGGGCTTTATCTGCACAGGCCCAGATATTCCTCAGGAGACCCCGTGGTCTTTGGAGCGAGATCGGTTTTTACTCGAAACCAATGTGCCAGGAATCTTTGCCGTGGGGGATGTTCGGCATGGTTCGGTGAAGCGGGTTGCCTCTGGCGTGGGAGAAGGGTCCATCTGTGTCCAGTTTGTTCACCGTCATTTGGCCAATGTATAGCTAGGGGTTGCCATGTTGTGTTCACAAGCTTTGTTGCAAATCAAACCCTTTCAGCTGTTGCCGCCGGAGCGGTTGAATTGGATCTGCGATCGCACTCAACACATCCAACTTACGCCAGGTGAAGTTCTCGTGCGTGAGGGTGAGCCTCCCCAGGGCTTTTTTATTCAACTGAGTGGTCAAATCACCATTAGCCGCACGAGCAATGGCGCAAATATGCCTTTGGGCCGTCATGAGAGTCCTTCTTTCTTTGGAGAAATTCAATGCCTGACCGAGGATATCGTCCCGGTCACGTTAACGGCTGATACCAACACCGACTTGTATCGACTCAATTGTCCTGATTTTTTAGAGGTTCTCCATAGCTGTCGTGACTTTGAAAAAGCCATCTTTCGCACAATGGCGAAACGCTTGCGCGGTCTAGAATCTTTTATTCAAAGCCGAGAAAAAATGGCGGCCCTAGGAACGCTATCTGCAGGACTTGCCCATGAGCTTAACAACCCTGCAGCTGCCCTTGTGCGGGTACTCAAGGACGCGAAGCCAGCCATTCTAGAATTACAGCGGATGAATATGGTGTATGGCCAACACCAGGTGAACGATGAACATACTCAGCAGTGGTTAACATTACGAGATCATGGGTTTGATGCCATTGCCAACCCTCAAAACGATCCCCTAGCCTTGAGCGATCGGGAAGATGCGCTGACGGACTGGCTAGAGGACTATGGAGTGGATGAAGCTTGGAAGTTGGCTGAACCTCTAGCAGCAGGCGAAGTAGAGCCTGAAGTGCTTGAGCAACTGATGGACCGCTGGCGCGACAGTGAGACTGAATTACGAGATATGGGGCTGAGGTGGTTAGCCCTCTCCTTTGATGTCATGGGGATGATTGCCAGAGGTTTAGATGGCGCAGAGCGAATCTCGACCCTCGTGCAATCCATGAAATCCTACTCCTATATGGATAGAGCGGCACAGCAGGAGGTAAATATCCACGATGGTATTGAGGATACCCTACGCTTGTTTGCCTTTAAGCTCAAGCATGGCATTAAGGTTGAGCGTCACTACGACCCAAACCTACCTAGAATTATGGCCTTTGGCAGTGAACTGAACCAAGTGTGGACCAATCTCTTGGACAATGCAGTCGATGCTTTAACAGAAAACCCATCGCCTTCTGTTCCCCCCCAAATTACGATTCGGACGTGCCAAAAGAATGGCTGTATCCGAGTTGAGCTTGAAGATAATGGTCCGGGTATCCCGCCCGAGATCAACACCCGCATTTTGGAACCTTTTTTCACCACCAAACCCATGGGTAAAGGGTCGGGTTTAGGGCTGGATGTCGTCCGTCGGATCGTTGAAAATCGTCATGGTGGCAGCCTGATGGTGGAATCTGAGGTAGGGCGTACCTGCTTTGCGATCGCACTGCCACTCCCTCAATAAACCTTTTATGAGTCCTTCACTGCTCAATTTGCCCCAGTGGGATTGCAGGGTCTTCTGATAGGCTTCTCTACGTTGTAGATAGAGCTAGAAGAAAAAGTCTGTAGCGCAAAAGTTATGGACAAACAGGTCAGCAACAACACAATTAGGCAATCCAGATTGAGTATAAGCCCAACAGAAAAGGGTGGACCTAACTTCCGATAAAAGTGGTTTATGCCGACTGGTTTTGGGAATGGGCGATACTGGATTTGAACCAGTGACCTCTTCCGTGTGAAGGAAGCGCGCTACCCCTGTGCTAATCGCCCTTGGGTCAACAAATCTAACATAGTCATTCCTTAAAGAGCAATAGCCAGCAACGATTGCTCCAAAGCATCATTCTCTGGCCTTTGAACTCAATAGAGTTTAAGGGTAAAAATTCTTTGGCTAGTTAAATTAAGGATAGGTAAATTAATTTAAGTTTTTGTTGAAGTGTATTGGATTATACAAAGAGACTGATTAGCCTATAAAGAAGCGGCTTGTGATGGATTTAGCTCATGAATACTGAAATCTCCAAAAAAAAAGGTTTATCGTCGGCATTTACCCAGCGACAAGCCAACATAATGGCAAATTTACAAAATCGGATGGATGTTGCGGCAGCCAACCATGACGATCATTTGCTGGAACTACTCACCCATGAACGGATCCAGCTTGAATCTCATGGGCCTGATATTTCGCCTCCCTCTCATCGGCCACCCAATGTTATGCAGTTTTGGCAACGCATAGCTAAGGGAATAGCCTCTCGAAGACAGCTCAGCTTAGAGCGTCGAATCACTTCTAGGGGTGAGGAATGGTGGCATGTTGCCGATCCTTGCTCTGGTAAAACCTTTAATGCTGAATCCTGGAGTGTCGCTATGCATTGGATTGAGCGGAATCGATTAGGCCACTAATCGCGGTACCAGAGAGCCTAGTGCTGAAAATTTGAGGTTTACCTGACTTGTGTTCTCAGGGCTAGCCTTCTGTATGATCAGAGGGAACAAGCAGCTGGCATCCCCATGAAAGTAGTCGTAACAGGTGCAACCGGATTCGTAGGTCAACGCCTTATTGAACGGTTGAAAGAAGAAGGCCATCAGGTCTTGGCATTGGTCCGGAGTCCCGATAAAGCGGCTAAGCTTTTCCCCTCCCAAACATTCCCTAACGTAGAAATTCACGGCTATGAGCCCCAAGCTTCAGGCGATTGGCAAAAAGTCCTGTCGGGGTGGGACGGGGTGGTTAATCTGGCTGGAGAACCCCTTGTGGGCGATCGCTGGACGACTAGCCGCAAACAAGAAATTATTAACAGCCGTGCGGTGGGCACCCAGAAACTGGTGGAGGCTATTGCCGCTGCGGAGGATAAGCCATCGGTTTTGGTGAACGCGTCTGCCATTGGGTTTTATGGCACCAGTGAAACGGCCACCTTCGATGAATCGAGCGGCTCTGGCGATGATTTCTTAGCGGAGGTTTGTCAATCCTGGGAGAAATCGGCCCATACCGCTACGGATGCCGGCACACGATTAGTGATTTTTCGGATCGGCATTGTTCTAGGGGATGGTGGTGCCTTAGCCAAAATGTTACCTCCGTTTCAGATGTTTGCCGGTGGCCCCATTGGCAGTGGTAAGCAATGGTTCTCTTGGGTGCATTTAGATGACTTGGTCAATTTCATCCTTATGGCCCTCACTGATCCTAGTAAGTCTGGGATTTATAATGCTACCGCTCCCAATCCTGTGCGCATGACTGAGCTGTGTGATTCTCTGGGAAAAGTCCTGAATCGTCCCTCCTGGTTACCCGTCCCGGACGTCGCCCTGGAGCTGCTTTTGGGAGAAGCGGCCCAGCTAGTTCTGGAAGGACAAAACGTACGACCAGAGAAAACTCAGGCCGATGGATTTCAATATAAATATGAGACGATTGACTCGGCCCTTCAACAGATATTGACCTAATGGCGCTTCAACGAATTCTGTTCCTCCACCCCAATTTTCCCGCTCAGTTTCGGCATTTGGCGATGGTGTTAGCCGAAAGTCCAAAGCATCAAGTGGTGTATGGGACGGCTCGGGAGGAGGGGCAGATTCAAGGGGTACAGAAAATTTTGTACAAACCGTCTCGGGAAGTGCGACCCGAAACCCACCATTATGTCCGTCCCCTTGAAAGTGCAGTGTTGGAGGGACAGGCCGTTTATCGGATTGCCCAGCAGCTCAGTGACAAAGGCTTTGTACCGGATGTGGTCTATGCCCATTCCGGTTGGGGACCGGGGTTATTTGTAAAAGATATTTTCCCCAAGGCCAAGTTCTGCTGCTTTTTTGAGTGGTACTACCATGCCCACGGCACCGATGCCGATTTTGACCCTGCAGATCCCCTCGACGCCGATGCGGAGGCTCGGATTCGCATCAAGAATGCACCCATACTTTTGGATTTGGCGAGCTGTGATTATGGCCTCTCTCCCACCCAATGGCAGCGCCACCAATTTCCGCCAGAATTTCACAGCAAGATCAAGGTTTTACATGACGGCATCGACACGGAGTATTTTCAGCCTAAACCGGGTGCCAAGCTGGTTTTACCCGACGTGAATCTGGATTTGTCGGCAGTGGATGAAATCGTTACCTATGTCGCCCGAGGCATGGAGCCCTATCGGGGGTTTCCCCAGTTTATGGAGGCTATTGCCCTGCTGCAGCAAAAGCGGCCCAATTGCCATGTAGTGGTGGTAGGGGCTGACCGAGTGGCCTACGGTAAAAAGCTTCCGAATGGCAAAACCTATAAGCAGCATATGCTGGAAACCTTGTCCCTCGATTTATCGCGACTACATTTTACGGGTCGGTTGCCCTACAACCAGTATTTGCAGGTTTTACAAGCTTCTTCGGTACATGTTTATTTAACCCGGCCCTTTGTGCTGTCTTGGTCCATGCTGGAATCCATGTCCGCTGGCTGCCTACTAGTGGCTTCCGATACGGCTCCGGTCAAAGAGGTGATTAAAGATGGCCAGAATGGCCTGCTCGTGGACTTTTTCTCGCCGCAACAGGTGTGCGATCGCATCCAGGAAGCCCTCAATCACCCAGACGGCATGGCCGAACTCCGGGCCAATGCCCGTCGGACCATTCAGAAAACCTATGACTTGGTGAAGCTCTTACCCCAGCATCTCGACTGGTTAACCCGTTAGGTTTCAGTTCGAAAGCGAAGAGATTTTCGGTAGACATTTGGACTGGAGAGCCTGGTGAGAACTGTCCCTGGCATTGGAACCGCAATCGTGACAATGTCTGGGCAAAAAGCGTGGCAGGCAAACGGGCCAGACTTTTATCCAAGAATAGGGGAACTCTCAGGGAAAACTCATGCCGCTTAGTTTTAATGGGTCTGAGAACATAAGGGTTAGCTCCCTAACTCGAATGGCCCATGCACTCTATCCATCTTATCGACCAGCTGAAATTCTCTTGTTTGGTGACTGGCAGCTGCAAAAAACAGATAAACATGGCATAGTGCCCATGAATGACCATTCATTACAAATCCATCATTGACCACTATGACGTATTTAGAATCCGCAGCAGAGTTTTACAGTCAAGTCGCTGAAACCCCAGACGTGGGCTTATGTTGTGTCCAAAGCACTCCTTTGCAACTGCCGGGCCTGGTGGTGCCTCCGCAAATGCAGGAAATGAACTATGGATGTGGCACAACCGTCCATCCCACTGAATTGTCGGGTGATCCAACGGTTCTCTATGTCGGTGTCGGGGGAGGATTGGAAGCCCTGCAATTTTCCTACTTTTCCCGTCGCCCTGGAGCCGTGGTTGCGGTGGATCCAGTGGATGAAATGCGTAAAGCGGCTGCTCGGAACCTAGAGATTGCTGCTAAAGATAATGAGTGGTTTGACCCCAGCTTTGTCACGATTAAAGAAGGGGATGCCTTTGCCCTGCCCGTCCCAGATAACTCCGTAGATTTGGTGGCTCAGAATTGTCTGTTCAATATCTTTGAGCCCGAAGATCTATCCCGTGCCCTCCAGGAAACCTATCGAGTCCTGAAGCCCGGTGGCCGCTTAGTGATGAGTGACCCCATTTCCACTCGCCCTATTCCAGAGCATCTGCAGCGAGATGATCGGCTGCGGGCCATGTGCTTGTCCGGTGCCTTAACTTATGAACAGTACGTTCAGCGAATTATCCATGCTGGATTTGGACAAGTTGAGATCCGAGCCCGTCGCCCCTACCGCTTACTCGATCAAGCCAACTACAAGCTAGACCAGCATTTACTCCTAGAGAGCCTAGATTCCGTTTCCTTTAAAATCGATATTGCCGATGATGGAGCTTGTGTCTTCACAGGCAAGATGGCGGTTTATACAGGACCCGATGAGTATTTCGATGATCAAGCCGGTCACATTTTGAGTTTAGGGATCCCCCTAGCCGTTTGCGATAAAACAGCAGCTAAATTGGCAAAAGCTCATCCCCAAGCAATTAAGGTCACTGAGTCTACTTGGTATTACGACGGTGGAGGATGTTGCTAAGCTAAGCCGTTTGTTGTTGTGGATCGAGCTGATATGACTGTTTCAACTACCCCCTCTCTCACTCCGTTTACCCAGAAGTTAGCTGCTCCCCTCAGCAAGCAGCCCATTACGGTGCTGCAAATCAATTTGGGGCGGCGGTGCAACTTAGCCTGTAGCCATTGCCATGTGGAGGCCAGTCCGAAACGGACAGAGGAGTTATCCCCAGACGTCTGTGATCAGTTGGTTGAACTGATTCATCAATTCCCTCAGATTGAAACCGTGGATCTAACGGGGGGTGCCCCGGAGATGAATTACGGCTTTCGTCCCCTAGTAGAGGCAGCTCGCTCCCACAACAAGGAAGTCATCGTTCGTTCGAATTTAACCATTTACTTTGAACCGGGTTTTGAAGATTTACCCGAATATTTTGCCCAGCATCAACTGCGAGTGGTGGCCTCCCTGCCCTGTTATCTGGAGCAAAATGTAGACAAAATGCGGGGTGATGGCGTCTTTGACAGCTCAATCAAAGCGCTGCAGCGGTTGAATCAGTTGGGCTATGGCTCGGATCCGAATCTATTGTTGGACCTGGTGTATAACCCCCAGGTGCCCACCACCCTGGACTTTGCCCTAGCCCCGGATCAGCAGCCCTTAGAACAGGCCTATAAACAGCACTTAGGGGAGCAGTTCGGAATTACCTTTAATCATCTATTTGCGATTACCAATCTACCCATCGGTCGCACCAAGTTTCATTTGCAACATCGTCAGCTTCATCAGCCCTATCTTCAGTTTTTGGAAGGCCATTTTAATGACTCGACGATAGAGCATTTAATGTGTCGCAATGAGCTATCCGTCGATTATCTGGGCAATATCTATGACTGCGATTTCAATCAAATGGAGGAGATTCCAGCTACCACCCCTAAGGGGGAGCGGTTAACGGTGAAAAAGCTGTTGGACGCTGGCAGTCTCGATTTAATTGAAGACGTAAAAACAGCGCCCTATTGCTATGGCTGCACTGCGGGGAGTGGTTCGAGCTGCGGCGGTTCTTTGTTATGACATCACACACATTTTTTAAAGGTAAATCTATGAATGTTCGTCACTGGAAAAAAATCCAACCTGTTTTATTAGCAGCTTTAGCCTTTTTGGTGATTACGGCATCTCCTGCTTGGGCCGCAGATGGGGGTGGTTTCAATCCCCAGCAACTGCTTCGGGATGCCCTGTTATGGGTGAAAGAATTAGGTCCTGTCGGTGCGATCGCATTTATTGGGATTTACATTGTTTCCACCGTTGCCTTTTTGCCGGGGTCCATTTTGACCCTAGGCGCAGGGGTTGTCTTTGGAGTGGTTCAAGGATCTTTTTTAGTCTTTATTGGGGCCACTATTGGGGCTACTCTCGCTTTTCTGGTGGGGCGATATGCCGCTCGGGGCTGGATCTCTAAAAAAATTGAAGGCAATGATAAATTTGCAGCGATTGATAAAGCGGTCGGTAAAGAAGGGTTCAAGATTGTTCTACTGACCCGGCTATCCCCCATTTTTCCCTTTAACTTACTCAACTATGGCATGGGGGTTACGGGAGTTTCTTTAAGAGATTACTTTTTCGGTTCCGTGGGCATGATTCCCGGCACCATTATGTATGTCTATCTCGGATCTCTAGCGGGGAATATCGCCACAATCGGCACAGGAGATCAACCCTCTAACCCCACCATTACTTGGGCCATCCGCATTATCGGTTTTCTTGCCACGGTTTTAGTGACGGTCTATGTGACTAAAGTTGCCCGAAAAGCGCTGGCAGAAGCCGTTCCTGAAACCGGCTCTGTGGTAGAGCAAGAATTAAGCTAATGCTGCAAGAAGGACTACGCCAACGGCAAGTGAAAGGTCGCAGACGATTACTAGCAGGGGTGGTAGGGGTGTTGTTGCTTCCCCTAGTCATTCGGTATGGTCCCTTGCTGTTTGACCAGATGCATTTAGTGGAGGTTGTGCAATCCCATGGTTTATGGGGCTACATCATCTTTCTTCTGCTACATATCGTCGCCACGATGCTGGGTGTCCCTGGTGTTATTCTCACGATTGTGGGCGGTATCTTGTTTGGCCTGCTATGGGGAAGTGTCTTATCCCTAGTCGGAGCTACCTTGGGAGCTCTGGGAGCCTTCTGGATGGCTCGCTATCTCTTCTTAGATTGGGCACAGAAACGCGTGCGCGATCGCAAGCTCCTCTGCTCCTTCAATCAGGCGGTCCTCCAGCATCCGTTTAGCTTTGTTCTGATCGTCCGCTTTGCCCCGATCTCACCCTTTAATTTGGTGAATTTCCTGTTTGGTATGACTACCATTCACTGGTTTCCTTACAGCTTGGGAACGCTTATTGGCATTATCCCCGGTGTGATTGCCTATACCTGGATCGGCGTCGCTGGTAATGAGGCGATGCATGGCAAAGGCCCTTGGCCCTTAGTGATTGCCTGTACCTGCCTAGCGATATTGTCGGCAATGCCTTTGCTACTCCGCCAGAAGCGATCGTTTAATTGAAGGGCTTCGACATCCGCCTAATTTTTCTCACAAGATAGCTGTCAGTAACTTGAGTTCGAGATCAGTAAAGGATTAAGTAGCTTTCCTCATCCAAAGGCATAAGCTAGAGCCTAAAATCTTGAAGCTGACCGAAATTCATCAGGATTCTGACCCACCAGTCGTCTAAAGAACTTAATAAAATTGGTCGTCTCCTCAAATCCCAACGAAGCTCCCACCTCTTTCACCGTCGTTTGACCAAACAGTAAGCGTCGCTGGGCCTCAACAGCCACCCGTTCGTCCGTAATCGCCTTAGGTGATTTGCCAGCCGCTGTCCTACAGATGCGAGACAGCGTTTTAGCCGAGCAATTCATCCGTGCCGCGTACCATTTCATATTGCGACAGGACTCATAGGATTGCTCCAGCAACTCAACAAACTCTAGAAATCGCGGATCTATTGTTTTTGCCGAGTGATGTTTGTCTGATTCCACTGCCGCCTGGGATGCAAAAGCAATGACAGACCACAATAGATATTGCGCAGCGGGCCGCAGTTGGCTGTCCATTGTTTGATGAGTTTCCAATACTTCAATGTGTTGTTGGAGCATCTGGGCTTGCTTCAATTCAAGAGATGTAATGGATGGCCAAACATGCTGAATGGTAGACCAAGATAAGGGACTGGAAATATTGGTGGATAGTCCTAATAAATGGGTCGGCAAGGCAGCAGGCACAAACACGACCATAAAGGCATCTAATTCTGGGGCATGACCAAAATAGTGTACCTGATTGGCACAAACATGAATTAATGTCCCTGCCTTGACGGGATATTCAATAAAATCAATGCCGTGGGTGCCCTGGCCCTGGGTAAACAAAATTAAAGCATGGAAGTGAAGGCGGTGCGGTTGCCAAGGATCGTGATCCTCTGGCAGCTCTCGGTTGTATAAATTCTGCAAGCGCAGTACTTCAAAGTGACTGTTGACCGCAGGCGACCATTGCACATTCGCCAGGGACAGTGTGTCCATTTTTGACCCCAAATATTAGCAGATTTGACTCTTTCTTATACTGGCTCGGTTATTTATGATGGTAACTAAATCAAGCCCACGCCAGTCTCAGGTTTATCCATTAGAGCATTGACCTGGAATCGCTAACACCTAAAGAAAAGGGTATTGCCTTCCTAAACAGTTTAGATTCTGGAGATCAAGCACCTATTCCTTGCATTAATCCCAATCAATATATTCAGGACCAATAAAAACGGCAAGTTTGGATTCGGTAATGATGTTTTGAGGGCTAGTGATAGCCAACAGATGAGAGGACATCTACCGACCATTCTTGTCGCCAGAATGGGCCCTGATTTCATAACTCTGCAAAGTTCCAAAACGCCCGCTTTATCAAAGCATGATGTTGACTCGCCAACACCATAATCGTGTGCCTGAGATAACGACTGCTTCTTAGAACTGTTAATTCGTAAACCAAAAATATGATCCTTAACCCAAAACATCGCCGTCAGATGCGGCAGGTCACTGTCCAAAAAATTGATCAAGTTACGCCTCGAGTGCGACGGATCGTGCTGGGTGGTGAACCCCTAGTCGGTTTTAACACCCCTCGTCCGGGGGCACATATTAAGCTGCTGTTTGGCGTTGATCCAAATGAACCCGTTGACCCCAAGAAAATGCGCTCCCAGATGCGGACCTATACCCCCCGGCACTTTAATTCCGAGACTCATGAACTGACGGTGGAATTTGTGCTTCATGGCAGCGGCTTGGCCTCGACTTGGGCAGCCCAGGCCCAGGTGGGTGAGACCATCACTGTGGCTGGACCAGGAGGAGGAATGGATATTCCAGATGTCGCAGTAATGGTCATGTTGGTGGATGAGTCTGCTATGCCTGCTGCAGGTATCCTGTTGGAATCACTTCCGGCCAACTGTAGCCCCATCGTCATTTGCGAAGTCGAAGATGTTCATGAACAGCGATCCCTCAGTTCCAAAATTGGGGTTCAGCCAACCTGGCTATTTCGCAAAGAGCAATCTGCAGAGCCAGGCCTACTCCTGGAAAAGTATCTACCGAATGTGTTGATGGGTATAGAAGACTTGGATGATGTCTTTTGGTGGATTGCTTGTGAAGCGAATGCGATGCGCCGGATGCGCTCACACCTATTGAATCAACAGGGCGTTAGTAAAGATAGACTTGTTTCCCGAGGATATTGGAAATTAGATACAAGCAATCACCCAGACCATGATTATGGTGAATCTTAGATACAAAAAGTGCTACCAAACGGCTCAAGCGTGAGCATTGTTTCCGAAGGATTTTAAGAGAAGGAAGAGCGATGACAAAAATTGCGATCACAGCAGCCAGTGGAAAACTAGGTGGCGAAATTGTTAAAGCTACGGGCTTAGTGATGGGTCAGGAGAACGTTGTGGGTCTGGCACGGACACCCGCTAGGGCAGCTCATCTAGGCGTAGAGGTTCGCAAGGGCGATTACAATAATCTAGCGGAGTTAGAATCCTCGCTGCTGGGGATAGATAAGTTACTGCTAGTCTCCGGTATGGATGCCCCTGATAAACGCATTGGCCAACATCGTAATGTCATTGCAGCGGCTAAAGCAGCAGGTGTTACCAAAATTGTTTACACCAGTGTTCAGGGTGCTGATGAAGGCACAACCTTTAGTCCGGTTATTCAAAGTAATCGCAAAACTGAACAAGATGTTCGCAATAGTGGTTTGCAATGGGTCATTGGCCGCAATGGCATTTACATTGAGCCTGATGTGGACTACATCGAGACCTATCAACAAGCCGGGGAGATTACGAACTGCGCTGGAGAGGGTAAGTGTGGTTATACCACTCGCTCAGAGTTGGCCTATGCCTATACCCGCATGTTGACTGAGGACAAGTACAATGGCGAAATCTATAATTTGCATGGTGAAGCCATTACCCAATCTGAACTAGCTGGGTATTTAAATTGGGCCTTCGGTACTCAACTGAACTACCGTGCCATGACTATAGAGGACTATCGATGCGATCGCATGGCTGAATTAGGTGAGTTTATGGGGACTGTGATTGCAGGAATTTATGAAGGGATTCATGACGGTAAGGCTGATAACCCCAGTGATTTCTCAGCAGTTGCAGGTAGAAAACACCAAAGTTGGAGAGATTATTTTATGGGCTTAAAGCAAATGTCTTAAATCTGGAATCATTCAAGGGCTCGTTGTTTTGCCAGGTCCAAGAGTAGGTTGGCGAGGTAGTTTAATTGCCACCTAGAAAATCAATGAAGCGAGTGATTGACGATGGTGGGCTACACCAAGAGCTGCCACAGAATTACAAATAAGGACAACATAGCCCCTACAAACCCTAACGAACGCAATACTGGCACGCCAATAATATAGGCAAAGGCATGGAAGATCCTGCAGGCAACCATAATTATTGCTGCCAGATTAATCAATGGGTTGGCTGCTCCCGACAACTGAACGACGAGCAGGGTTACCACTAACATCGGTAAATTTTCATAATGGTTGCGCTGAGCCCGCTCTGCCCGTTGAGCCCAGGGTGGAATCTCAGGCATGGTGTCCCGATTGCTTGCGGCCCATTCCATTCCACCTTTTGCAAACCGTGCCAGGGTGGGGATGTAATTGAGGGGGAGAGACCACATGGCGAGAGCCAGGGCACAAAATAGTACAGTTGTCATCGCAGGTTAATTTAAGCCAAATACCATAGCATTAATGGTACTGAGCAATGGAATATTTGTGTTCTATGCCAAGAGAAAGGTTGGTTTTTAGGCGGATTGATACTCGAATCGATCTTGCGATCGCAACAAGGAAGTCGCGCCCCTCGCCGTTAGGGGTGGAGCAAACAAAAAGCCTTGGCCGTGGGTGCAGTCGAGGGAATTGAGGTAATTGAGCTGGGTTTTATTCTCCACTCCTTCCGCAACTACCTTCAGATCTAAATTATTGGCAAGTAAGAGAATCGAACGAATAATCGCTTGTCCCTCTGCCCCCATATCGATTCGTTGGACAAAAGTTTGATCAATCTTTAAGGCATTAATAGGCAGGCTATACAGATAGCTTAAAGAAGAATATCCCGCCCCAAAATCATCGAGATAGAGTTCTAATCCCAGATCTCGCAGCTGTTTCAGTAAGGTAATCGTTGTCTGATCATTGCGAATAATCGTGCTTTCCGTCAGCTCTAGCTTGAGATGGGTCGGATCGATGCGAGATGCAGTCAGAATATCCGCCACCTTGGTGACTAAATCACTGTGAAACAGCTGTTTCGCCGATAAATTCACGCTAATTCGCAGGGTTTCATAATCTGGAAGGCGTTGCCACTGACGCAGCTGATTACAGGCCTGCTGCAATACCGATAATCCCAAATCCTGAATCATGCCAGACTCTTCGGCAATGCCAATTAGATCGGAGGCGGCAATGGGTTGATGGTTGCTGTCGTACCACCGAATTAACGCTTCAAAGGTGTCAATCGCTCCAGTCTTCAGGCAGACAATGGGCTGGTAGTAGATCTCAAAGGCTTGGCGTTCAATGGCCCGCCGCATTTCTGTTTCTAGCTGCGATCTCGCCATGGTCTGGGACTGCATGCCGGTGTTAAAGACCTTATGACAGCCTTTACCCGCTGACTTAGCCTGGTACATGGCCACATCTGCATCTTGCAACACCTGCTCGGCATCTTGATACCCAAAGTTACTGAGGGTGATGCCAATGCTAACGTCAATGAAAATCTCATGTACCCCCAGATTAAAGGGTAAGGTCAACTGTTGGCGGAGACGTTCTGCCGTCGCAGAGGCATCTTCTTGGTTTTGGAGACCATTGAGTAAAATCACAAATTCGTCTCCTCCTAAACGAGAGGCCGTATCGCCTGGACGCAACGAGGACAGCAATCGTTCAGCAATGCCCATCAGCAACTGATCACCAACCCCATGGCCCATGCTGTCATTAATGATTTTGAACCGATCTAAATCCAAAAACAGCACGGCAAACAGATAGTCGGGATAGCGCTTCAGCTGTTTGAGAGATTGTTCTAATCGATTCGTAAACAAGGCGCGATTCGGTAAGCCCGTTAAGGGATCGTGGAAGGCATGATGGAGGAGTTCACTCTCTTTCTGATGATGTTTTAAAGCCCCACTGAGACTTGCCACCAAGGTTTGTAACAGAGAAATATCTGGGGCAGACCATTGACGTTCAATATGGCGATTCTCAAAGCTCATAAATCCCCAGAGCTGATCTTCGATAAAGATGGGGAGGAGAAAAACAGAGCAAATGTCGGCTCGTTTCAGATGCGATCGCTCAATTTCGTGAAAATCTCGAGTCAGCTGGGAAAAAGGTAGACGGCGAACCAAGGACTGGTACCAACGTCGTTGCCCGATCACATCGGCGGGAACGGTCCAGGGCAGCTGTAAACTGGAAGCCGACTCGGTCTTCTTCACCCAGGCATAGCGCAGTTGGGGGGTGAGCACGCCAGTCTTAGACGTATGGAGTTCGCAAACATAGAGCCGATCGATCTGCGCTGCATTACCGGTCACGGCCAGGGCTTTGGTGACCGCTGTATTGAAGTGGGAGCCCGTGAGCAGATATTGACTGGCTTCAGCTACGGCGGTTAGTAAGGCATCCCGCTGTTGTTGGGCTAATCGATGCTGGAGGTGTTCGGTGCGATCCAGCCAACAACCAATCAGCTCTAATCCTGGCCCTGTCGGTTTAGACACGAGCTGAAAGATATTTTGAACCCAGCGATACCCTAACTGTTTATGAAAAAAGCGGTACTCGCACTCCTGCCAAATATCTAACGTGCCTTGGCTGAGGGTTGCTAATACCAGGGACCGATCGTCAGGATGGATCAGGGATAGCCAGCGGGTTGGCTCTGCGAGTAAATCCTGATCGGTATAGCCAAATAGGGATGTAACGCTCTGGGAAACAGCCGTTAAATCAAAGGCACCGGGACAGCTGCTGTACATGACCGCAGGGCAGGCAGCTGTCAGATGATCTAAGTTGGCCTGTTGGTCGCTTTTCACGATCTCGTAGAGCGGAGGGGACGTCACACCGAATTTACTCCAAGCACAGATAAACGATGATTTATACCGATTGAAATAGCGTAAATTCACGCATATTTCTGAATACTGGCTGAATAAATCGTCTTCCCTCAAAGGGTACGAGTTGATTTAGGTGGTTGTCCTCAGCAAATATACGGACATGTTTAAACAGAATATTTCGTATTGTTAAGCTCGATTTCTAGAACTAGCAATCTGCCCGATTGAACCACTTTTTTAATAAGAGCTTTAAGGCTTCAAAGCTATGTGGAGCTATGGTTTTTTAGGATTAGAACGGAGAATGGGGGCTGTTGCAGTTTGAGATTGCTTAGTGTCTAACCACGCTAGACCTGCCCCCAAGGCTTCGGCAAGGGTGTTCATCAATCGATACAAAGCGACACTGCCCAACGCCAATCCGTAGGACAGGGTGGAGGTCTCAGTCAGGACGCCGGGGCGAATCATCAGTTGGCAGACGGTGAGTTCAAATACGCCGACTCCGCCTGGAACTCCAGGGGTGACAAATCCTAGCAGCCAGCCAATACTGAAAATGCTAATCAGACGCGGAATGGCTTCAATCTCGACTGGAGTGAGGGCTTGGACGGTGAGGGCAAATCCAAGACCCCTAAGGACAATAATGCTAATTTCACCGAGTAAAGGCCGCCAGGGATAGTGCTTGAGTAGGAAGGGCTTGGCTTTCCTTTTGGGTTTGGATTTAGAAATAACGGCTCCGAGTTGAGACAGCCGTCGAATCAGAAACCGCAAAATTCTAGGATGGACAATAATTAATGCGGCTAGCAGTCCCAAGCCTGCAGTCCATAGACCGCTCCGAGGCACACTTAACAAACCGAGAATTAACCCTGCTGAAATCATTAAGAGGGTGTCGAGAATGACACTGAGGGAGGCAGCGGTTAGAGGAATGCCTATATTTTGGGCAGCTAAGGTTCGACCATAGAGATGGAGCAAATTGCTGGGTAAGTATTTGGCAATATTGGTGGTCAGGTAAATCTGGGTTGCCCAAACATTGCTGACGGGATGCCCCAAATCTTCTAGAATCCATCCCCAGACCCATCCCGTCCCGGTAAAGGCAAACAGGGTGATACCGGTTGCGATCGCAACACTAGCCCAAGCCGACAAGGTAATTTGAATGGCTGCAATCGCCTGCCAATGCTCAAATAAGGCTTTCCCTAAAAAGGCCAAAACCGCCATCAGCAATCCGGCAAAAAAGACGGCCTTATAGCTCGTCCATAGCTGCTTAATCCAGCTCCAACGCTGATCCATGAAGATATGCTCTAACTTGGGTTTAGACCGCTAGTCTTTTAATCAGGACTGAGTCCTTTGGCCTGCAGCCAGTCTGGATTAAACAACTTAGACTGATAGCGAGTGCCGCTATCACAAAGCACCGTGACGATGGTATGCCCAGGTCCCATCTCCTTGGCAAGGGCCACCGCTGCGCCCACATTGATGCCAACAGATCCCCCTAGGAACAAGCCATCTTCTCTCAAAAGTTGATAAATGACCCGCAGCGCTTCAGGGTCATCCACTTGAACTGCATCATCGATGGGAGCCCCTTCCAAATTAGCCGTGACCCGGCTGTTGCCAATGCCCTCAGTGACGGAATTGCCTTCCGGCTTAATTTCTCCAGTCTTGACATAGCTATAGAGACCGCTGCCCATGGGGTCCGCCAAAATAGTTTTGAGATTGGGGTTTTGTTCTTTGAGATAGAGGGCTACCCCGGCATAGGTGCCGCCAGTTCCAGTTGAAGTTACCCAGGCATCGATCTTGCCATCGGTCTGTTGCCAGATTTCGGGGCCTGTGCCCTCATAATGGGCGAGACGATTGGCCAAATTATCGAATTGGTTGGCCCATACGGCATTGTCTAGCTCATCGGCAATCCGACCCGATAGTTTGACATAGTTATTGGGATCACGATAGGGCACCGCTGGCACGGCCCGCACTTCTGCCCCCAATAGCCGCAACGCATCCATCTTCTCTTGGGACTGGGTTTCAGGGATGACAATTAAGCATTTATAGCCTTTGGCATTGCAGATATGGGCGAGGCCAATTCCGGTATTGCCTGCCGTGCCTTCCACAACTGTACCGCCGGGTTTAAGCACCCCTCTTTTTTCGGCGTCATTGATCATAAACAAAGCCGCTCGATCCTTGACGGAACCGCCTGGATTTAAGAACTCAGCTTTGCCCAAAATTTCACAGCCGGTTTGCTCACTGAAACTATTGAGGCGAATGAGGGGAGTGTTGCCAACTGCGCCGACAAAGCCGTGTTTAATGTCCATGGTCGCGGAAAAGATTTACATATTTGCCTATCTTCCCACGACATGCACGGCTGTGACCAAGGGTTATGGGTCTGCTACCCCGGTGTTTGCCAAAATTGAGAAATTCCCCAAACCGAGGGTGCAAAGGGTCTGCTGTGTATGTTACGCTACTAAACTGTCGGTGTTTGATGAAAGCTAACCCGTTTCAGTCATTCTCACCAACCGACTATCTGGCTCAGTAGCTCAGTGGTTAGAGCAGGGGACTCATAAGCCCAAGGTCGGCAGTTCAAATCTGCCTTGAGCCATTTCTAAAATTTGTATGAGCTGGAGGCTTGCTTGGAAGATTGCTTTCAGATAGGGTTCAGCAGAAATCATCGTTCTGTGAGACTTCTCTCATTACAATTAGGCTAGGCAGTATCAAGACTCCTACTCTACAGTTTTCGCTGATTCGGGTTTGAACTCCTGCCCCATCAAAGAGAAGGAAATGATCTGTCGGCAACTTCTCAAGGATTGAACCCCATTCAATTTCGTAATGAACTCAGCATGGCACCCCAAAAACGCGACTTACCTACTAAGATTTGCCCAGTTTGTGGATTGCCGTTTACCTGGCGCAAAAAATGGCGAAATTGCTGGGACGACGTTATTTACTGTTCTGAGAGATGCCGCAGAAATCGTCAGTCATCGTCTTAACTCCATGGGTTACCCAATTCTTTGAGAAATTCAGTGGGCATAACCCACTCGGCTGAGTCCTAGAATACGAAAGATTCTGGCTTCTATGTCTTGGAGCTGTTCAACTGTGCTGGCATAGAGGCTGTTTTGGCTGCGAAGATGCTGATGGACTTTGACTAGCAGTTCTAGTTCACTCATCATTTGAGTGGTTTCTGTCTCATTAGGGTAGAGACTGGCAATAATGCGATTGATATCGGCGGTGGTATCAGCAATAAGCTGAGTCCCATGAGCAACGGCGGATTTGAACTCCTGACCCTGTTGTTTAATCAACTGACGAATGTAATAACCGGTGGTGGCTAAAAGTTGGTGTTGAGGCATCATGCTAATCAGTCCTGTAGAGGTGGATGAAGACGAGATGGAGCCTGAATCAGGCTGCTATAAGGGTTCTAATCGTGGTGGAGGCTTTTGTGATGTTCTGAGTATTGCAGGGTCAGTTTTTTGTTCTTGTTTGAGTCTGGGTTTAAGTTGTATAAGTTCGTCTCTCATTTCTGAAATTCATCTAAAGAGTCGGCAAAAAATGCTGAATCAGTCGATGTCCTTCGGTAATTTCCTTAAAATGTTGAAGAGGAAATGTCCGTAGCAGGTGACTTCAGTTTGATTCGATGTCAAAGATGATGCAGATTGATCCAGCTGAGATCATTGCAGGGTACCGTCAAGGCTATTTTCTGATGGATAATGGTGATGGGTTGGGATGGTATTCCAGTCAGACCCGGACCGTTATGCCGTTGGATGATCGGTTTCGCTACCCAAAATCCCTCCGCCGGAGTCTGAACCAAAACCGATTTACGTCAGCGATCAATCGTGATTTTTTTGGGGTGGTCGAAGGCTGTGCTAATCGCGACTCGACCTGGATCTCTGATGAACTGAAGATGATCTACATGTTGCTATATAAAGCTGGGTGGGCTTATAGCTATGAAACTTGGCAAGACGATCAATTGGCAGGGGGCATCCTCGGATTAGTGATTGGTGGGGTATTTATTGGTGAATCGATGTTTTTCCATATCTCCGAAGGCTCCAAAGCCGCGATGGTGATGTTGGTGAATCATTTGCGATCGCAACAATTTGCCTTGTTTGATGTCCAAATCACCAATCCTCATTTGGAGCGATTTGGGGCTTACACCATTTCTGAAAAAGAGTACCAGCAAAACCTTCAAGCTGCGATTCAGCTTCAGCGGGCTTTTAAGTCGGGTTTATAGGGGATTGCGATTGTAAATGTGGTGCCTTGCCCGACCTGACTATCTATCTGAATGGTGCCTTGAAGAGACTGGGTCACAATGTTGTAGACAATATTGAGTCCCAATCCCGTCCCCCCTCGATGACGAGCAGTGGTGAAGAAGGGTTCATACACTTTAGAAAGATTTGCTGGCGGAATACCACAGCCATCATCGCTGTATGTCATAAAGGCCCGTTGGTCTTGCTGTTTAATTTGAATCTGTAACTGCCCTGTTTCACCTTCGGCGTAGGCATGCTTGATGGAGTTAGTTACCAAGTTCGTAATCAGTTGAGCCACTACCCCTGGATTATGGGTGAGGGTGATCCACTCATCTCCAGACACCCTCAGTTGGTGACCAGAATGCTTAACCTGGGGCTGAAGACTGGTCACCACTTCTTCCACATAAGCTTTCAAATTGAAGGTGCGTAACTCCTGATGGGATTGATCAATCGCGACTTGCTTGAAGCTTTGAATCAGATCTGCAGCTCGGCTGAGATTACTGTTCAGTAGTTGGGTGCATTGGCGGACCACCTCTAGATATTGATTGAGAGTCGACCGCCTGAGTTGACCGTTCTCAGCTGCTTGCAGAAATTGTTCACTCTCATCTGCGAGGGTAGAGGCAACGGTGATGCTAGTGCCAATGGGGGTATTGATTTCGTGGGCTACCCCAGCAACTAAAGTGCCTAACGCAGCCATCTTCTCTGCTTCGATCAGACTGACTTGAGCTGACTTTAACGTTTCTAGGGTTTCTGAGAGTTCTTGGGTGCGCTCTTTGACCCGCTGATCCAGTTGGGCGTTCAGCTGTTGCAGTTCAGCTTCTATGTCTAGTCTTTTGGAGAACAGTCGAGCATTCTCTAGGGCGATGGCTGCTTGGGAACAGAGGAAGTTGAGTACGGTGATGCGATCGCAAGTAAATACCCCCGCCGTAGATTGGTTCTGCAAATACAACAAGCCACTGAGATTGCCTTGATATCGAATAGGTAAACAGAGAACACTGCAAGGTTGATGTTGTTGTAGATAATCATCAAGGATGGGTAAGTCGATGTCTAAGTCATCAACAACCAGAACCTCTTGCGTATGTTGGACGTATTGAATGAGTTGAACAGGTAAGTTGGAGTTGCCAACGAGAGGTTCGTTCGTGAGTTGCGTCGTCTCAGGGATAGCAGTGGCTCTGATATGCCAGGAATCATCTGTTTCTGGTAGGAGCAATACTAAGCTATCTGCTCCAGAATTTTGCAATATCATCTGGGTGAGCTTTTCTAGTAGTTCACTTAGATTCAAGCTTTCTGAGAGAGCTTGGGCTCCTGCAAGAAGAGCTGCAAAGTCGAGACTAGTATTGAGGTTGGTTCGGTTCGAAGTAACTGAAGCTGAAGAATGAATCGATAGATTGGTATCAACAAGACTGGCCAAGGTCGCAAGTGGATTGAGCGACTGCGATCTTGGCTGAAGAATAGGTTGGAGCAAATGAGTATAACGCTGTTCAAGATCATCAGTTTTGGCTTTTGCTCCCCAGCGAGCGTAGCAGCCGTAAGCTTCTTGTATATAAGCTGTGGCAGATTTATCTTTGCCCCAATCGAGGTAGAACTTTGCTGCTAGTTCATTCCCTAGTGCTTCTTCTTGGACATAACCATTTTCCTTCGCACCGGCAATAGCAAGCTCATAGGCATCAATTGCCTCCAGTTTTTGATCCAATACTCGATGTCTTTCAGCTTTAACCAAGTCCACCTGATGCTTGAAATTCATCGGAGCATGGTGCGAAAACAGGTCCAATTTTTTGATGTCATTATCAACTTGAGACAAGCTATGGGTGCGTTCTTCAGCAGTACCTTGATTGAGGATAGCTAGACAACAGAGTGCTCGAAAATAGTATAAGTAAGAGATTTGAAATTCCCCTGTTAATCCGCTATTCGATTTATTGGCAGTTTCTGCAAAGCCAATCCCTAATAAAGGCTTGCCAAATAGATAGCTGACAACTAATTTATTGATGTAGAGTGCTGCAATCAAAACGTCGAAATTGTTTTCCTGCAAATTTTGTAGGCATTCAGATTCTCGAAAAATAGTTCCCTCAAGTTCCCAAGGTTTCTCGCTAAGGTTGATAAGATTTAGGGCTGTTTGATGGAAAATTTGGAGACTCCATAATATTCCGTCCTGCCGATAGGTTTCTAGGACTTTGCTATAGGTCTGGTTCTCTTGGTCGATAGTGGCTAAATTAACACCTGAAAAAAAGAGGAATTGAACATAGTGTTGGATACCATAGGCTGTATATTCAATGTCTCCAGATTCAATACCAATGCTGAATCCATTTTTTAACGGAGGGATGCAGTCTTTGAGCAACCCCTTCCAAGGAGTAACATAGGCATAAATCAGGTTCCTGACCCGCATTTCAAATTGCTTAGTAGGGAAAGCCTCCATTACTGCTAGAGCTACTTCCCCTGCAAAGTAACCGGATTCAAACTTTTGAAAGCCACACAACAGCATGGCAAAAAGTGCATAAATTGAAGCAGAAGCTGGGATATTACCGTGTTGTAGTAAGAGCGAAATTTGCTTGCAAATAATGATCGGTAAAAGTTCAGGCTTTGACTTATAGGCATATCCCACCATCAGGGTTAGCAAATCTTGAGTTCTTAGCAACTGAGGATCGCTTGTTTGGGGTAGAGCAATAAACTCATCAATCGTTCTAGACTGAAATTCTGATAGAGTTTGACTCAGTTTTTTCTGGATAGTATCGTTACTGATTTCTGCTGACATTTGAATGCCCAGTGACTTCAAGACCTTGAGGGACAACTCTAGACCTGACAACATCTTTCCCTGGGCTTGGTCACTCGCAATTTGGGCAATGTAAATGGGAAGCGTATCCGCAATCACAGAAACATGTTCTAATGCACTAGAGCTGATCGTCTCGACGGCTTCAAAGTCGCCCCTTAAATAATGAACATCCACCAACTCTGAATAGAGAGAAAGGATGAGAACATATTGAGTCTTCCACCCTTGATCACTCAGTAGTTTAATCCCACTCTCAAAATACGAGACAGCTTCTGTATAGGCAATCGATGCTTTTGCTTTTTGACCTGCTTCTAGATTGAGCTGGGCTAGCTGTTGTCGCTGGCATGGATCATCAATTAAGTTAATCCCTTGATTGAGGCTATTAACAATATTAAAAATGCTGATTTTTTGATCTTGATCGATCCTCTTTTTATATAAAAGCTGACCGATCTTTAGGTGATATTCCTTTTTATCTTCTTCAGGAATCAGAGCATCAGCAGCTTGTTGGAAACGATCATGCATAAAGTGATAGCTGACGGTTATGTCCTGTTTAATTCTGATGTCAGTATCATTATTGTTGTTTGAGAAGAACTTGTAGTCTTCGCTTTGTGAAAGAATCAAGCCATCATTTAAGGCTGGCCATAAATCTGTCGCTATCTGCTCTTTATTGTCCTCACAGACCAAAGCCAAGGTATCCAAATCAAACTGATTGCCAATACAAGCCGCAATTTTTAACACCTCCTGCGTGGACGCTGGTAAAGTCTGTAATCGCCCCACCATAAACATGACTACATCATCTGTGAGTGCTAACTGCTGCACCTGAGTCAGGTCACATTGCCAATATCTAGCTTCAGTATCAAAAGTGATTTGCTGATCACTGTGCAGTCCTTGTAAAAATTGGGTAGTAAAAAAGGGATTTCCTTGGGTCTTTTGATACACCAGCTCAGATAGTGGTAAAGCAATGTCAGGCGCACACAGAAGTGTATCCGCTACCAAATGATTGATGTCATTTTGGCTTAAGGACGCTAGAGCTAATGTTTGGAACGAAGAACCCTGCTGTGTCAGCTCATCCAATTGCAGCATCAGTGGATGGGCAGAAAATACCTCATTATCTCGGTAGGCTCCAAGTACTAGCAAATAGTCTGTTTTTGATTTACCCATCAATAGATTCAGAAGGTTTAAGGAGGCTGAATCTGCCCATTGCAAGTCATCCAAGAAAATGACTAGGGGATGGTCTTGAGTGGAGAATACTTGAGTGAATTGGCCAACAAGTAAATTAAACCGATTTTGGGCGACGGTTCCTGAGTTCTGGTACGGTGGGTTGCTTGCCAATAATGTGCTCTAGTTCAGGAATGACATCAATCAGAACTTGGCCACTTTCCCCCACAACCTCTAGAACTCGGGTCTTCCAATGCGCTAAATCGGAATCTGATTCCCCTAGCAGTTGGCCCATTAAACTACGAAACGCTTGCACAAAGGCTGAAAAAGGAATATTGCGGTTGAACTGATCAAATTTTCCCTTGATGAAATAGCCCTTTTTTTGGGTAATCGGTTTGTGGACTTCATTGATGACTGCTGTTTTGCCTATCCCAGAAAAGCCTGCCACCAACATTAGCTCTGAACTCCCCTGAGCAACTCGGTCAAAGGCATCCAGCAGTGTTTTGACTTCAGCTTTACGGCCATAGAGTTTTTCCGGTATCAAGAAGCGATCGCAAACATCTCGCAACCCCAATTTAAAGGGCTCAATTTCTTCTCCTGCAGTCACCTGAGTCAGACAAAGTTCCAAATCATGCTTTAATCCCAAAGCACTTTGGTAGCGATCCTCAGCATTTTTAGCCAGTAGCTTAGCAACAAGATTTGCCACAGCCCCTGGCACGCCAAATTCCGTTAGGGAAGGGGGGATCTGAGCAATATGGCAATGCAGCCAAACCACGGGTTCATCCGCCTGAAAAGGCAGCTGCCCGGCAAACAGTTCAAATAGTGTGACGCCTAAGCTATAAAAATCACTTCTAAAATCAATCCCACGGTTCATGCGTCCTGTTTGTTCAGGAGCGATATAAGCTAAGGTGCCTTCCAAGGCATTGGGATTTTTGATCTCCTGAGTCTCTTTAGGTAGAAGTGAGGCAATCCCAAAATCAATCAGCTTAACCTGAAGGGTTTGGGGATGAAGCAGGATATTACCGGGCTTAATATCTTTGTGGAGGACACGCTGTTGACCGAGATAATGCAGAATATCTGCGAGCTGCAGGGCAATGGTTAACCCATCCTTTAAGGAGATAGAAGACTGCAGCATCTCAGACAGGGGAGTCCACTGCACGTCTTCCATGACTAAGGCATAGGTTTGGTGGCAAGGCTCTAATGCCAGAATCTGGATAATCCCAGGATGATTAAGAGTCTGGCCGATGGTGAATTGATTCCGAAAAGCAAGGTGATCTGAAAACCTCAAGGCCATCTGAGGAGGCGTCGTTTTGATGACAACGGAGGTTTTCTCCTTCAAGCGCCGGGCTCTATAGACCAGCGTATTTTTCCCCTCATGCAGAATTTCGAGGAGTTCATACCCATTGGGAATGATGTTGTGAGGAATGGAGGAACCCATTGCAACAGAACCCCGTAAAAAGGATGTGATTCAAGTTTGTCCACCGAGGAACTATGCCAAGGCCACTGATCTATTAAAGATAGCGATCCTTTCTTTAGACTACAGCTTTGGATATTGGAATTTGTCACTCAGCTTACTGGACTCTGTTCCAACAGAAAATGGTGTTGCGGTCTGAAAAAATACGTCCCACGAGTAGTCATGAAACTTGAGTATGGATTTCACAACAATGCAGGAACCCCCTGCATTACCTTTCGTCAAAACTGGAATGGGATTTTATTGACCTGGGGAATACACAGTTCAACCTGTTCAATCCAGTCCTAAAAAAGGTGTTAGAAACATGTTTAGTGCTCCTCAGCGTGCAGTGGCTGTCGCTTGTCTAACTTCAGTGATCGCTGTTGCTCCTGTTCCTACGCGCTCTGCCTTTGCTCAGTCCCAATTTACGGATGTTAGTAGCAATTGGGCTCAACCGTTTATCGATACCCTGGCTCAAAAAAATATTATTAGCGGTTTTCCCGATGGCTCCTTCCGACCTGACCAGCCAGTGACACGGGCTCAGTTTGCTGCCATTGTCCGCCAAGCCTTTAAGTCTCCTGCGACTCGCCCCTCACGCCCTTTTAAGGATGTGAGCTATGGGTACTGGGCTTCACCCGCCATTGACTATGCTTATACCACTGGGTTCTTGTCGGGCTATACCAACGGCTCCTTCCAACCGGATCAGGAAATTCCTAAGGTACAGGCTTTGGTGGCCATTGCCAGTGGATTAAAGATTCAACCCGTGGGGGGGGTGGATAGCACCTTGCTCCGTTTCTACGATGCAGCCCAAATTCCTAACTATGCTAAACCGGGTGTTGCTGCGGCGACGCAACGCAATATTCCTGTTAATTATCCGAATGCAGCTAACTTAAACCCAAATCAACAAGCAACTCGGGCCGATATTGCCGCCTTTATTTATCAAGCGTTAGTGAGTCAGGGACGCTTGGCACCGATTGGCAGCAACTTCCCCGCGTCGCAATATATTGTGCAGGGCGGATCTCTGCCTTCGACACCTACAGAATCTGGGACAGGCACCCTAGCCGTCGGCACTGAAATTCCCGTTGAGCTAGAGGGGGCAGACTCGGGTGCCAATCTAGTGATGACCGTGGGCGAAAATGTGGAAACCACGTTTATTGTCGCCGAAGATGTGGTGAATACTAGTCAACAGGTTGTTATTCCAAAAGGCAGTAAGATTGTTGGTCGTTTCCAGCCCTTTGCCATCGATAAGACGACAGGAACTCAATTTACCGCCAACAAAATACTCATTGGCAATACGCCCTATACCGTCAATGCTTCTTCAGTCCCCATTGCGGCCCGTAAAAAGAGTTCTCTCAGCGTCGCTGACTTAACTGGAAGTATTTCCACCGTAGCGGCATCAGCTGCTTTAGACTTAGCAATTAGTGGTGAAGTTGGGGCAGGTAGTTTACTTCCGGGTGTGATTCAGACGGGACAAACCTTAGGTAAACAAGTTCTGGGTCAGTCTGACAACACGGACGAAGTCATTCTGGTCGAGCCCGATCTTATTGGCATGAAACTCAATGCTGATTTTGAGTTTTTACCCGGTTCAACCACAGCATTTGTAGATCCTAACTCTACCAATCTCTATCTGGTTGATACTGGGACCAAGGTTGACCTGGCCTCCCAGACAGATAACGCCAGGTATATCATGGTTCCGGGTGAAACGGTTCCAGTTGAACTGAAAACGGGGAGATCTCTTTATAACAATCAAAATGAAGTTTTAGTGCCGGAAGGAAGTTTAGTCAGAGGCCAAATCATACCTATGACTGTCAATGGCAAAGAAGGTGCTCAATTTGTTGCCAATGAAATTGTGATTGGGACTCAAACTTATCCCATCACTGCTGCTTCGAAGGGGATTTCTCCATCCTCCTTAAATTCTTTAAGTCCAACTGATTTTCAGGGGAACGTGATTGCGTCTTCCGAGGCAAGTCAATCTCTTCGTGGTGTCAGTGCTTCTGGCGAAGAGCAGTCAAGTGGCGGCCTATTAGGGCTGGGGAGCCTGCTGGGCGGCAAAGGTTCGGGTAAATCAGTAATCCTGTTTAACCCAACATCTGTACAAATGGAGTTTCGTGCTCCCTTGAGTTTAAATAACTTCAATAACTAGAGTTAATTGGCTGCCCAATCTGCCTTTCGATAGGGGGCAATCCCTGTGGTGGCTTGGGCAGCTACCTTGTCAAGATTTTCATAATTGAACATTGAAGCTATCAGGGCTGATCTGCATTATTTGTGATGTAGATCAGCCCTGAATTTCTTTTGGGGAAAGGGTTCTAGTGTATTTAGAGTCAATATGAAAGGAGGCATTTATTCTTGCAGAATGTTAACTTATATTATAAATTATAATTATTTATAACCGGTTCTCCACTTTGTTCACCTAGTCAGCATGTTTTTAAGCAACATCCATTGGAGTTGCTGACGTGTCGTTCGTTTTTGCGCTTATCAATTTGTTTTTAAAATAGTCTGGAGATTTAGGTCCCTTGGGTAGGCAACATAAAATTTTGATTGTTGACGACGAAGCAACGATTCGTCGTATTTTGGCAACCCGTCTATCGATGGTGGGATACGAAATTGTGGTTGCTGCTGATGGGATTGAGGCACTAGAGCAATTTGAAGCTGAAAAACCTGATTTGATTGTTTTAGATGTGATGATGCCCAGAATGAATGGGCTGCAGGTTTGCCAGACTCTTCGCGAAACCACCGGCGTTCCTATTATTATGCTGACGGCTCTAGGGGAAGTGAGCGATCGCATCAAGGGATTGGAATTAGGTGCAGATGACTATTTACCCAAGCCTTTTTCTCCTAAGGAGCTAGAAAGTAGAATCCAGGCTATTTTACGGCGTACAGTTCCCGGTCAAGGCAAAGCAGGTGCAAGTCATGCTGCTGAGCAGGTGATTATGGAAATTGGTCCGTTGCGGATTGAAACCCATAAGCGACAGGTGTACTTACACGGCCAAAGAATTCAGCTAACTGGCATCGAATTTGATGTCCTCAAGCTATTGGTATCCAAAGCTGGACAGACCGTTTCTCGCTCAGATATTTTGCAGCAAGTGTGGGGCTATTCTGCCAACCACTATGCAGATTTACGGGTGGTAGATGTGAATGTGTCCCGGCTGCGTTCCAAGATCGGTGATAGCTCCAAACAACCCGAGTACATTCATACGGATTGGGGGATTGGCTATTTTTTTCAAAAAATGAGAAAAAAATCCCCTGAACAAGTGATGTGCTGATAGATTTAGTTAATTCTGTTGCTCCGTTGTATCGATAGTGGTGTGACGGAATTTTTTCTGTATACCTAAAAACAGTTTTCAAGGCGGTTAGTTCTTTTTCTGAAAATGAACTATGGTTCGAATTTTTGCCTCTAGATATTGGCTTGAAGGCCATGATAGGCCTTGGCTATACTGGGTAAACTTGCTTAAAACAGGAAGGGCCGATTTTGAATTGACTCAAAAATATTGAGCTTAACTGCAAAGTTTTCTGAGAATAGACAACGGTTTGTTATCCTAGGCAAAATTTACCAAAGAAAAATTCGGAGTTAAGGAATTGCAACTATGACGCTGAGAGATCAAGTCCAAGACGAAGAAGCTCAGGCTAGTATTGCTGCCGATTGTGCTCAACTCATGGATCAGCAAGTCGCAGCCAAAAAGGGAATGTCTGGCCTAGCCATTAAGACTGCTTATAAAGCATTAAAAGGAATTGGACCAGGGTATATTCCTCGAGCCCTGAAAAGCTTAGTGCCTCAAGCTTTAGACGCGCTTGATCCAATGTGGGCTGCAGGACTACAATCTGGAGATCCGGTGGGGCACTTGAGTCAAAACTCTGCTGAGACTGCAGATGTATTGCTAGGCGTGACGGATCACAAGTTGAGTGTGGCTAAGAATAAGATTGTCATTGCGACCTATAAAAAAGTTCGAAAATCGGTGAAAGGTGATGTGGAAGCAGCCGTTCCTGGGTTGGCCGAAATTCTAGGCAATTACGCCCATAATTAGGTCGGTCGCTTTTGTGGCTCCATATCATACCTATTTAATGACTTCATACCTATTTATTCAAGACGGTGAGCAGACAGATACATCTGCTTTATTAGGTGCTTAGCCCTTTATGTTATCCAACCCAGCATGGGTTGGATAAACCCAAATGATATTTCTATACTCGTTGGTCGCGTTGATTCCCATTGCAACAGTATTCTTGCTGTTAGTGGTTGCTCGACGACCTGCGAGTCAAGCCATGCCCTTGTCTTATCTGGTGACGGTTGGTGTTGCTTTGGGAGTTTGGCGAGTTCCTGGAGTGGAAGTTGCCGCGTCTAGTATTCAGGGATTGGTGGCAGCGGCAGAGATTTTATATATCGTTTTCGGTGCGATTTTGTTGCTCAATACCCTGCAAGAATCGGGTGCGATCGCAACCATTCGCCAAAGTCTATTAGGGATCTCCCGAGATCCCAGGGTGCAGGTGATTGTCATTGCCTGGCTGTTTGGCAGTTTTATTGAAGGGGCTTCCGGGTTTGGCACTCCTGCCGTGATTACCGTGCCGCTATTGGTTGCCATTGGCTTTCCGGCGATGGCAGCCGTGGTGGCTGCGTTAATTATTCAGAGTACGCCTTCGACCTTTGGCGCCGTGGGGACGCCGATCATTATTGGTATTGATGCGGGCTTAGACGGTGTGCCTGCGGTCAATCAACAGCTGGTTGATTTAGGGTTAACTCAACCCGAGTATCTGACCTTAATTGGGCAATGGGCGGGTGTGATTCATGGCGTGGTCGGCACTTTTCTGCCCCTTGTTTTAGTGATGGTGCTAACAGCCGGATTTGGAGAGGGTCGCTCTGTTCTAGATGGCTTAAGGGCCTGGAAGTTTGCCTTATTCGCAGGACTCGCGTTTACCGTTCCCTATACCCTAACGGCTTACTTTCTAGGACCGGAATTTCCCACCTTGATCGGGGGGTTAGTTGGCTTGGGGATTGTGATTCCCGCTGCTCGGAGGGGGCTGTTTACCCCTAAAACCCTTTGGGATTTTCCCCGCGATTCAGAGGCTGTGTCCTTGTCTAACACCCTACCCAAAAGCATGCTGACTGCTCGCCAAGCTTGGTTGCCTTATGGGTTACTGGGGTTGTTTTTGCTACTGTCGCGTCTGGAGTTTTTGCCCATTCGCAGGGGGCTGCAGTCTCTGTCCTTAACCTGGACCCATATTTTGGGGACAGAAGTCAGTGCTGCGACCCGGCCTCTCTACCTTCCCCCGACGGTCTTTATCCTGGTGGTAATGATCACTTTTTTCCTGCATCGGATGTCTATGCAATCAATGCAGCGGGCTGTGATGCGAACTCTACCGATCTTGCAAAAGACGGCTTTGGCTCTGGGTTCAGCAGTTCTAATGGCGCGAGTGTTTATCAATACAGGTATCAATTCTGCTGGTCTAGCGAGTATGCCCCTGGCCCTAGCGGACGGTATGGCAACCCTTGCCGGACAATCCTGGCCGTTTTTCGCCCCGATGGTGGGGATGGTGGGTTCCTTTGTGGCCGGGAGCGTCACCGTTAGCAATATGATGTTTGCGCTGTTTCAATTTGGGGTTGCATCCCAAATTGATGTATCTACGGCGATCATCCTAGGGCTGCAGTGTGTAGGAGCCTCCGCTGGCAATATGATCTGTGTATCCAATATTGTCACGGCTGAAGCGACCGTTGGTCTGGCAGGATGTGAAGGACTGCTGATTCGAAAAGTCTTTTTTCCGACGCTGTACTATTTGATTTTTGCGGGTATTTTAGGTGGACTAATTGTTCTGCTATCTCCCCTAGTAAGTGCTGTTATGGGCATTTAGTGAAGTGGGCTGCACTCGATTGAACAAACAATAATCAAAACTAGTCATCACCCACTGCTAGGGAGTTTTTTGGTCTGTCAATATCTGTATGAATAGACCGAAGTAATTTTGACAAATTTGATAATAAGAATCTGAAGAACGGACCCGATTTAGATTCTTTGTTTGAGTGAGAACTGTAGGTGTTAATTTTGCCTGCCTAAAATCAGTACATCCTAAATCCGCTTGGCTAAAACTCGCATCTGTTAAGTCAGCCTTTCGGAAAGAGGTACCACCCATACAAGCGATCGCAACTGCAAGAGATTCAATAGGGGAATCTTTGTATTGTATGGATAGGAATCCCCTTGTCATATAAATACTAAGAGTAATTACTGTTAATGGAAGAAGTAGTGAAAACAAACTTGCATTATCAATGGCAGTAAATGCTATGGCAATACCTATGCAACTACTTAAAATAGCGGTTGCAATGCCAATGTCATCTTGAAGGATATAAGAAAAAAAGAACGGCATGCCCATACAAAAAATTATCCATGTAATGGCAGTAGAGATTAAAAATGATATCCAAAAGCTGTTAAAAAAATAAATACAACCTAAGATGAATTTGTCAGGATTCTTGGTAAACAGTTCAAAAAAAGTAGGGAGGAGCAAGAAAGCATACAAAAACATCGACTCATGCAGTCTTTGATGGTATGTCTTCAAGGACTTGAATTTAATGAACGCGAAGAAAATACAAAAGCTGAGAATAGTGCTTGACAAAAGAATGATGATCGAGATTTTATTTGTCTCTTGATCTACTACTGGCAAGAAAATATAGACAAAGATAAAAACATTGATAAAAATAGATAAAGATGAAATAAAGCTAAAAAGAAATGTTTTAAATCCTTTCTGAATTTCGAATATCCAAAGAGTGATTAGGATGATATAAATTACTAGGCAATACCCAAAAGAATTAGTGAAAACTAAAGCACTAATTCCTTCTGCTAATAGGCCACTTAAGCCTGTTAATAAGTATGCAGTGATACCGAAGATATGAAGCCAGTTATTTTGCAAGCCAGCTTTTGCTAGTCTGAAACTTGAACCTTTAAGGCATGCCTGGCTGAAGTCTGTACCCCGAATATCTGCACCACAAAAGTTCGCATCTGATAAATTCTGGCCTTTAAGCGATTCTCCGTGCAAATTAATGTCTTGGAAATCTCGTTCTCCAGCCTTATAGAGCTGTAATAGTTTTTTGGCTTTCATATTCTTAGAGGTTTTATATTAGCTCTATCTTTATTTTGATTGATATTGAGCCAATTACCGTCGATTTTTCTGTTGGTTTAATTTTTGTTGATGCTTAGAACGTTGGTTTTTTCTGGACTAAACTCTGTTGAGTCTTTGGATTGAATAGCCGTATCTGTTGTCATAAACCTTACTCAAAGGTCTTTGTTCCCAAAACCTTATCTTCCATAAGCAGTCTTAATCTAGGCAGGCATGACTCCCACTATTAATCCTAAACCCGCACCGAGGGGGACTAGAAGCCAGGTGGGAGCTTTGTAGCGGATCAAGGCCCCTAAGGCGAGGAGTCCAATTACCCCAGAAGTGATGGAATAGAACAGGGTTGGTTGAGTCAAGGTTGTTCTGAGGAGGGGGATGGTGGCGGCTGCGATCGCACCCAGTACTGCAGGCGTAACCCCCTTTAAAAAAGCCCGAATCCAGGGATTCTCTCGGGCTCGCACAAGCAAAGGAGCTGCCAGCATAATAAAGGCAAACGAAGGGGCAAAAATAGCAATCGTTGAGACCAAGGCTCCCAATACACCTGCCACCTTAAAGCCGACAAATGCTGCTGTTAACACCACAGGTCCTGGCGATAACTGACCAATGGCAACGCCGTTGATAAACTCCGTTTGGGTTAACCAGTGCAACTTTTCGACCACTTCAAATTCCAGTAAAGGAATGATGACCAGACCACCCCCAAAGATAAAGCTGCCCACCTTAAGGAAAAAGGTTGTTAGAGGGAGGAGGAACTCACCGATTCGTTCGAGTCCCCAAAAGCTAGAGAGGGTCAGGGTGTCCACTGGTAGATTAGCCAGTAATAAAGGAGTAGGCGGTATCCACCAACCCCGGATAGAATGATCCGTTCCTCGGGGGCGGAACCACCAGAGCCCTATGAGTCCAGCCAAAATAAATTGGATTAAGACGTTGATGGAGGTGGTGAGGGTGAGGATAAAGATTGCGATCGCAATGCCAATCCCCACAAAATCCTTTAGGGTTTTCTTCGCCAACTTCCAGCAAAAGGCCAGAATAATGGCAATCACCACCGGTGAAACCCCCAGGAAAATATCATTAATCTGAGGCAGTCCTTGGAAGCGAAAATAGCCCCAAGCCAAGGCCACCACAATTAAAAAGGCAGGTGTAATAAAGCAGAAGCCGGATACTAATGCTCCTAGTTGCCCTGCCCGAACATAGCCAATATAAATACCCATTTGGGTTGAGGCAGGACCAGGCAGCATTTCGCAAACGGCCAACCCTTCAGTGAACTGTTCCGGCGTCAGCCATTGGCGGCGAACGACCGCTTCGTCATTGGCCATGGCGATATGAGCTTGGGGGCCGCCAAAGCCGATAGTTCCTAGTTTCAAGAACACCTTGGCTAATTCAATCAGGCGTTGGGATAGGGGTTGTACAGGAACAGACTCGATCTCTGACTGAATCATCTGGCAACACCACTACTGTGAAAACTGCTTGTAACTATTGCTTATAAAAAGCCATTTCCACTTGTACAAGGGTCAGCTTAAATTACGGTTAATGAGGTGAAAGTCCGGTACAGTCTTAGTGCCAGGACCAGGATCTCACTAAGCCGACTGGTGAGCCTGACAATCCTGACATTCCCTATATTTTTTAGCAACTTCGACAGCATTCCCCTATGAATATTGAGCAGCTCAATTCGGACTATGGTATTGCCGATCAACTTCAGTTCAGCCTTGGCAAGGGCGATCTTCCCGTCATTCAGATTAATAACGCCCATGCCCAAGCGGTGATCTCTATCTATGCTGGGCAAGTCTTATCCTACAAACCTGCTTCTGCCCCTGAAGACTTGATGTTTCTCAGCGAGAAAGCCTATTACCAGGCGGGCAAAGCCATTAAAGGAGGAGCCCCTATCTGTTGGCCTTGGTTTGGCCCTGACCCTGAGGGCTTAGGGCGAGCCAGTCATGGATTTGTGCGCAATCGGTTGTGGGCTGTGAAATCCACGTCTACCACGCCCAATCAAGAGACCAAGGTCAAACTGGGATTAGTAGATACCCCTGAAACCCGAGAGATTTGGCCCCAATCCTTCGAGCTATCCATTGAATTTACGGTAGGTTCCACCCTCACCATTGAACTGGTGACTCGCAATACAGGTGATCAGCCGTTTTCGATTACTCAGGCCCTTCATACCTATTTTCAAGTGGGAGATATTGCGCCCCTCAGTATTAAAGGTCTGGAGGATAAGGCCTACATTGATAAAGTCGATGGGGGACTGCAAAAACAGCAAGCTGGCCAGATTACGATCGCTGAAGAGGTGGATCGGATTTATTTAGGGGTTTCCTCAGACTTAGCGATTGCAGATCCAGCTCTTAACCGCCGCATCGAAATTACGGCTTCAGGGAGTCAAACGGCTGTGGTTTGGAATCCTTGGGTGGATAATGCTGCCAAGATGGCTGACTTACAGGATGATGATTATCAAAAATTTGTCTGTGTAGAGACCGCAAATGCAGCGAATGAGGTGATTGAGATTCAGCCGGGGACTGCCAACAGCCTATCTGCAGACTATCGAATCGTCCAAGTTTAACGGATTGAGGATAGCGCTAAAACTTGAGGAAGTGTGAATGAGATCGCATTCACACTTCCCCTGCTGATGTCATGGATTTAAAGGGAATCTTCCAAAATGCGATGCTCTGGAGGGATCTTTTCAATGGCAGCTCTTTGCCGGGCATCCTTTTCCTCCTTCTGCTTGGCTTTAATTCGTGCTTTAGCCGCTTTTGCCCGCATCTTGTGGGCATCGTCATTGTAATTCTTACGAATATTCTCAGTATCTCGGGCAGGCGAAACAGAGTATTTATCTTGATCTGACATAGACAGACGGACTAGTAAGACAACGTGAGCGTAAGCATTATGACAGTTATTGATCAGAGTTAAAACCAAGAAGGGATAGGTTTTAGAAAACGTAATAACTCCATTCAAGAACTAAATTGAGGATGAGATTGTCCCATCATTCAAATAGAAAAGATTCGGTCATAGAAATTTAGTGATAAGTTATTGAAAACCTATCTATCTTGATAGTTAGAAATCTTGCCCTAATCATTGAATGCAGCAACTTGCTAGACAGCCAGACTCAGCGAGCTGGCATGGTCGCCTGAATTTGACTTATGAGAAAACAGCTCACCAAACTCAGATTCAAAGTAGTTATCATCAAGCTCCTCTCAATCTGCAACGCCCTTTTTATCCCGAAGGGCCAGTTTGTCATAGTGTGATGATGCATACCGCAGGGGGAATGGTGGGAGGAGATCGTCTCTCCATTCATGTTGATCTACAGCCCCAATCCCACGCCTTGCTGACGACAACATCGGCTGGCAAAGTCTATCGTTCAAATGGGTATGCCGCTCAACAAACGATTCACTGTGAGCTGGCTGCCAATGCAGTTCTAGAATGGCTGCCCTTAGAAACCATCGTCTTTGATCAAGCGCAGTTTCGCCAATCCTTTCGAGTTGATCTGGGGCCAGACGCTATTTACTGCGGTTGGGAGATGACTCGATTTGGTCGCAGTGCCCGAGGTGAACAGTTTACCCAGGGGGATTGGCGATCCCAGACTGAAATCTGGCAGCAAGGCACTCCTCTTTGGATTGATCGACAGTGGTTGCCGGGACAACCAGAGATTTGGTATAGCCCCCATGGATTGGCTGGACAACCGGTCGTTGGCAGCTTTCTTTGGGTCGGGCAGGCGGTAGAACCCAGGACGATTCAGGCAGCTCGTGAACTTTGGCAGCCCACAGATGCTGCTGAGGGGGGGATCACTCGCTTACCCTTGGGGTTGATCTGTCGATATCGTGGTCCCTCTAGTCAAGCGGCCCGTCAATGGTTTATACAGGTGTGGAATCTCTTGCGATCCACCCATTTGGGACGCCCTGCCTGTCCCCCCCGTGTTTGGCCACTCTAAAACGAGGTAATCCATGCAACTCACTCCCCAGGAAAAAGATAAATTGCTGGTGTTTACAGCGGCACTGCTAGCGGAACGGCGGAAGGACCGAGGGATAAAGCTCAATTACCCTGAGGCGGTGGCCTATATTACTGCGGGTATTTTAGAAGGGGCACGAGAGGGACGGACCGTTGCTGAATTAATGAGCTATGGCACCACGCTGCTCAGTCGGGCCGATGTTATGGATGGAATTTCGGAGATGATTCCTGAAGTTCAGGTGGAAGCCACATTCCCTGATGGAACCAAGCTCGTGACGGTTCATCATCCTATTCCTTAATTTGACGGCTAACGAGGGGGACAATGCCCAATCAAGGGGGATGGAAACGTTGGTTAAGCATCATGTTTTGCTGTTGGCTTCTACTCAGTGGGCCAGCCTTTGGATTTGTCACGGATAATGCCCTTACCAACAATACGCCCAATAACTTTGCGGATGATCTGCAGGATGCGGCTCGCTGGAGTAATGTACCGGGTTCGGTTTTGTCTAATGTGCGAGGACTGGGGGAGGGATTGGAATATGCGATCGCATCCGACTTTTGCTCCCAGATCATTCCCCTATTTCAAGATCCTCAACCGCCGACCTGTGCCCAAATCGAAGCGGAGATTCAAAAAGCCCTAGATCACTGGGGAGACAATCATCCTGTCCTTCAATTTACGCCAGTGACCAGCCTAGCTGCCCAAATCCCCCCAGATGGAGCGCGGGAGCCGTGGCGAGGGTTTGGGGCAGAGATTGATCTGTTTGTCCGCAGCCCTGAAGACTATCCCCTAGTTGCAAACTTTGGGGCCTACACTAGCTTTTGGTTCACCAATGAAACTCCCATTGGTATGCAGGGACAGCCCGTTTCTGGCAAAACCATTACCAGTGCTGATATCGTTTTCAACAATCGTAGTTGCTACTTTTTCGATACCCAAACCCCTATTTCCGGCTGTAACCACTTTGAGTCTTTGCTCATTCATGAGGTGGGTCATGCTCTAGCGTTAGATCACCCGAACGAGTTTCCCCAACGTAACTTTGATACGGATAAGATCCCTGGCAATTCGATGCTGATTGACTGTCAACAGCCTACCAAGACCCTGAAATTAGTCTCCCAAATTGACTCGGCAGCCATTATGAATAGCAGCTTGGGGGATGCTGCTGAGCCGCTGCCGAAACTTAGTCTAGATGATCTGGGCGGCCGAAATTTCCTCTATCCCTTATGCCAAACGATCATTCCTGCAAACCTATCCAGCGCTGGACCTAACCCTTGGCAGCTATTTGGCATCTTGTTGGCGATCAGTTTCTGTGGTGTGTTTGGCATTGCGACGATCCTGCAACGGTTAGAAAAGCAGCGCCGCAAAAGAAAGCGTCAGCACTGAATGTATATTGAGTCTGAAGGGAAAAACTGATGGCGCGTAATCCCACAAACTCGTTCTTCATCCCATCGTTTTCAAAGGTGGGCTTTCAAACTTTAGGATCTCTGTAACTTTTATATTCTTCAGGTTTAGATAACAGATGAGCTTTGATCATCCACCTCGGATCTTATTTCTGTATGGCTCTCTAAGAGAGCGTTCCTACAGCCGTCTTCTGGCAGAAGAAGCATCTCGCATTATTGAAGAGATGGGGGCAGAAGTGCGCTTTTTTAACCCTCGGGGACTGCCATTACATGGTGCTGAATCCGATTCCCATCCCAAAGTTCAGGAGCTGCTGACCCTCGTCCAATGGTCAGAGGGGCAGGTTTGGTCCAGTCCAGAGCTCCACGGCAATATTTCTGGGTTGATGAAAACCCAGATTGACTGGATTCCTTTGAAGTTGGGAGCTGTAAGGCCAACCCAAGGCAAGACACTTGCAGTGATGCAGGTCTCCGGGGGTTCCCAGTCTTTTAATGCGGTCAATACAATGCGGCTGCTGGGTCGGTGGATGCGAATGTTTACCATCCCTAATCAATCGTCTGTTCCCAAGGCATATCAGGAATTTCATGAGGATGGACGGTTTAAAGACTCGGCTTATCGTGATCGTGTGGTGGATGTGATGGAAGAACTGTATCGGTTTACTTTGCTGCTTCGCGATAAAGTGGATGACCTCACGGATCGCTACAGTGAACGCAAGGCTCAGCAACAGGCAGACATCTCTAAAATCTAATTACATTCCATTGGCATAAGCTTGAGCAAACTTCCAACGCCATTTGTGAATGGCTCAAAAACCACAGAACAGGTTTCTAAAACAAGTTCTAGACCTCAGGGAAAAAGTACCGTAAAGTAGCTAGCAAGTACACTTCAGGCAGCCCCATCATGATTCCTGGCGAACTCTTTCCTGAAACAGGCGATATTGAACTTAATGCAGGCCGGGCAACGGTGAAGGTGGCTGTTGCAAACACCGGCGATCGCCCGGTGCAGGTAGGATCTCATTTTCACTTTTATGAAGTGAATTCAGCTCTCGAATTTGATCGGGAACAAGTGAAAGGGATGCGGCTAGATATTCCTGCGGGAACAGCCGTGCGCTTTGAACCAGGCGACCAGCGGGATGTTACTTTGGTGCCTTTGGTCGGGCAACGAAAAGTGTTCGGATTTAATGGCAAAATTCAAGGTAGTTTATAGTCTATTTTGGTTGAATTTATTAGATATTAAATTGTCTTTAACTCTCTATTTTATATCTCTTTATTGACAAATAGAGATTGATAAAGATTTCCTTGCCTATCTGAGTTTGAATTCAATTCGTTTTTTAGGCTTAAAGTTATTAGCCAGAGGAAAACCATTATCCTCTCATGATTCGTTATTCTGTTGGTGGAACCCCTAACAGAATTGTTTTTTGTGGGGCATCCTCAATAGAACGGTGCATTGTTAAGGAGCCAGTTCCAGATGGAGCCCGCTATCTCCCAATACTTACCTCAGTACAAATTTTTGGAAGTTTTGTACGACAGTAAGCAAACGCGAGTTTATCGAGGGATTAGGATAGCGGATCAGTTGCCTGTGGTCATTAAAACTACGGCTCCATTTCAGCCTTGGCCGTTTGCTGAGCATGTTGCTTTTCGCAATCAATTTACGATTGGTCGCAATCTTCAGCATCCTGGCATTATCCAGATGCTGAGCTTGGACTCTTTTGATAGCACCTATGCCTTGGTGATGGAGGATATGCAAGGCATTTCTTTAGCCGATTTTCTCAAGTCTCCTGTTTCCTTGACGGATGGTTTGCACATTGCTCTTCAACTCACTGATGTGCTCCACTATTTATGCCAACAACGGGTTATTCATAAGGATATTAAACCTGCAAATATCATTATTCATCCTCAAAGCAAACAGATAAAGCTCACTGATTTTGGAATTGCCTCTTTACTTCCCAGGGAAACCCAAGAAATTCAGAGCCTTAATGTTTTAGAAGGGACCTTGGCTTACCTTGCTCCTGAACAAACGGGACGAATGAATCGAGGTGTAGATTATCGGACCGATTTCTATTGTCTGGGGGTAACGCTGTATGAGGTGCTAACGGGACAGCTACCGTTTCAGTCAGAAGACTTGATGGAGTTGGTTTATGACCAGATTGCTAGGGTGCCCACTCCTCTAACAGACATCAATCCTAAAGTGCCAGTACCCATTGCAAATATTGTTCTGAAGTTGTTGGCGAAGAACGCAGAAGATCGCTATCAGAGTGCCTTGGGATTGAAGCATGATTTGGAACTTTGTCTGACTCAGTTGACTGAGGGAGAAGAGATTGAGCCTTTTGAATTGGGGGTGCGGGATGTCTGCGATCGCATCTTGATACCCGAAAAACTTTATGGCCGTGAAGCTGAAGTCAAAACCCTGCTGGATGCCTTTGACCGAGTTGCTCAGGGTAGCTCAGAGCTACTGTTGGTGGCTGGCTTCTCTGGCATCGGTAAAACCGCTGTGATCAACGAAGTTCACAAACCCATTACCCGCCAAAATGGCTACTTTATTAAGGGTAAGTTCGATCAATTCAACCGCAATATTCCTTTTTCTGCTTTTGTGCAAGCGTTTCAGAGCTTGGTGGGGCAGTTACTGGGTGAATCGGATACGGCTTTGGCAGATTGGAAAGCCAAAATTTTAAATATCTTGGGAGAGAATGCTCAGGTTCTGATCGACGTCATACCAGAGTTAGGGCAGATCATCGGTGCACAACCTGCGGTGACTGAGCTATCGGGTATGGCCGCTCAGAATCGGTTTAATGTGCTGTTCGGCAAATTTATGCAGATTTTTGCCAGTGCAGAGCATCCTTTGGTGATTTTCTTGGATGATTTGCAGTGGGCAGATTCAGCGTCTTTGAATTTGTTAACGCTGCTGTTTGATGCATCAGAGTCGGGCCATCTATTGGTGCTGGGGGCCTATCGGGACAATGAAGTATGTTCAGCCCATCCCTTGATGCTGACATTGCAGGGGCTACAAGAACAGGAAGGACTCCTGCATACATTAACCCTGGGACCGTTGGCTCAATCTGATGTCAATCAGTTAGTGGCGAAGACGCTCCTATGTCCGCCTAACATTGCTACGCCCTTATCTCAGCTGCTGTATCAAAAAACAGGTGGAAATCCATTTTTCACGACTCAATTTTTATTGGAACTATACGATCAGCGCTGTATTTACTTTGATGGCGATGCTGGCCATTGGCTCTGTCATTTAGCAAAGGTTCAACAACTAGCCTTAACAGATAATGTTGTAGAGTTCTTAATCGAAAGATTAAAACAATTACCTGAAAAAAATCAAAAAATACTTAATATCGCAGCTTGTTTGGGAGATTCGTTTAATTTATCCACCTTAGGGATTATCACTCAGCAATCCCATGCAGATCTGGCTGATAGCCTATGGCCCAGCTTGCAGATGGGAATCGTCATCCCGAAAAATAGCACTTACAAATTTTTTCAGGGTACTCCACAGGAACCCTCTGCAACGGTTCCTGTCGCCTATGAATTTCTCCATGA
This sequence comes from Acaryochloris marina S15, assembly GCF_018336915.1. Classification (GTDB taxonomy): domain Bacteria; phylum Cyanobacteriota; class Cyanobacteriia; order Thermosynechococcales; family Thermosynechococcaceae; genus Acaryochloris; species Acaryochloris marina_A. Next base: position 1,983,428 of record NZ_CP064923.1, read on the forward strand.
TCGAGTTCAGCAAGCTGCCTATGAGTTGGCCAGTCATGAACAGGATGCCCTATTACTCAGACTAGAGATTGCCCGTAAACTCTTACAAAAGCATGGCTCTAAAGATGACCAGCGGCAGCTATTTCTGATTGTTGAGAACTATAACCAGGGTGCATCTATCCTCAATACACCAGAGGAGAAATTTCTACTCTTTTCTCTGAATCTTCAGGCGGGTCAACAGGCACTTTCTACCCTTGCCTATGACACTGCGAGCCTTTATTTCTCTAAAGCAAGGAGTCTCTATGAAGACTACGGCATTACCCATGAGGACTTAAAGTTCGAGCTTGATTGCGCATCGATTGAAGCTGAATATCTCAATAGTCGATGGGATCAAGCGACAGAACTACTGGAAACACTTCCCCTGTCCCGCCTGAATGAACATCAACAGCTTCATATCACTGCCCTAACCATTCGAGTGTGGGTTGCTCAACAGCGGTTTGTGGAGGCGCTGGATCGGGGAGTGTCTGTTCTGGCTAGCCAAGGAATCCATCTAGTCAGCCTTGCCGAAAATGATCGCATCAAAGCTCAGTTGCTCACAAGTCAACTTGAGAAAATTCCAGCGATGGAGGGCAACATCACCCTGAAGATGGGAATTTTGCTGGAGATGTGTAGCTCTGCCATTTTTACCAATCCGCCCCTATTTTTCCAAATTATCCTGACCTTGGTGGATCTTTCCCGGCAGTTTGGCTACTCGGAACTGTCGGCCTTTGGCTTTGCGAATTACGGCATGCTGTTAGGCAATATGGAGGATTATGGGGCTGCTGATGCAGCGGGCCAAGTCTCTCAAGTCTTGCTGAACCACTTCAATAGCAAGCTCTTGCGTACCAAGGTCGATATGGTGCACTTCTCCTATGTGGCATCTATTCAAACCCCCTTACGAAACTGTTTGCAGCCTTTGGCCAGAGGCTATCAGAACGGCTTAGACGTGGGTGACCTAGAATTCTCAGGATATTGTGCCAATAACTATTGCACGTATCTTTGGATGAGTGGCAAACCTCTGGAAGAGATCCTAGACATTCAAAAAACGTATATTAGTTGGCTCCAATCAAAAAGACTGTTTTTTTCATGGGCCTATGTACAGTTTTGGCACCTGTTGTCCCTCAATCTCTCGGGTCAATCCAGTCGTGTTACCGAGTTTAAGTCAGAAGACTTTGATGAGTCTGGGGTCGTCGCTCAACTTGAAGAAGTCCAGGCAGGGACGGCTCTATATGCCTACTATTTGGCAAAAGGTATTTTGTTTGTCTATCTAGACCTATGGGAAAAAGCAGAGAGTGCTTTTCAGAAAGCTGCAAACTATCAATCATCTATTGCTGGCTATCAGGCGAAGCTGTTGCCGTTCTATCGGGGAATAACAGCCGCCAATCTTGATGGAGAATCAGCCTGCATTAACCCTGGGAAGGAGTTCTTGTCTAAGCTGGCCAAGTTTGCCCCCGAAAACTTTCATCACAAATATCAGCTGGTGCTGGCGGAGCAGCATCGTTTAGCACAAAATTATGCTGAAGCCATTGCTGGTTATGAAGCAGCCATTCAGGGGGCTAAAGAGAATCAATATCTCCAGGACGAAGCCCTTGCCCATGAGCTAGCGGCTAAATTTTATCTCAACTGGGGTAAAGAAAAGGTAGCTGCAGGCTTTATGCAAGATGCTTACGGTTGCTATGCCCGTTGGGGAGCCCAAGCAAAAACGAACGCCCTGGAACAGCACTACCCTGATTTACTGCAACCGATCTTGCAACCTACTCCTCAGCCCATCAATCCTTGGGACTCTTTAGCGAGTCTGGCTCGGCTGAACCTTTCGATTCATTCTTCTGCTTCGGTTCAGTCTCCTTCCACCAGTATCAATACAGCTTTTGATTTAACTGCGCTCCTCAAAAGCAGCCAAGCCCTTTCGGAAAGTCTCAACTTTGATGAATTGCTAGAACGACTAGCGCCAATGATGCTGCAAAATTCTGGCGCAGATCAGCTGGTTCTGTTGTTGCCTGAGTCAGAGGGGAGCTGGCAGATTCGGGCCACGGCTACCCCTGACCATACTCATCTGTCTTCTGTTCCTTTGGCAGAGGATTCTGATTTACCGACTCAATTGATTCAGTATGTCAAAAATACCCAAGAAGTGCTGGTCGTTGATGATCTCAAGACTGACTTGCCGATCGTGGACGATTATTTTCAGGTGCATCAGCCTCGGAGTGTTGTGTGTTTACCGATTCGGTATCAGGGAGAACTCAGTGGGTTGCTGTATTTGCAGAATCAATCTACGTCTGGTGTATTTACGCGCGATCGCATCACCGTACTCAATTTTCTCTGTTCTCAAGCTGCCATCGCGCTAGAAAATGCTCGACTTTATCAAACATTAGAACACCATGTTGATGAGCGAACTCAAGCGCTCCAGAAAAATCAATATATTTTGGAAAACCTACTGTTCAGCACTGGGTCAGTGACGGGAGAAGCAGTGTTTCCCACTCTGGCAGAACAAATGGCAAATGCCCTGCAATGTGCCCATGTGTTGATATCCCAAATCCGTGGAGATACCTTAGAAACCTTAGCTTGGTATACCAATAATCAGTTACAGGCAAAATTGACCTATCCCAGGGCTCATACCCCCTGTGAAGTCTCGATTCAGCAGGGCAATCACTATTGTCCCTGTGGGGTACAGGAGGCCTTTCCCCTTGACCCTGATTTAGTCGAGATGGGGGTTGACAGCTATCTGGGCGTTGCCTTGAAAGATCGCACAGGGCAAGTGATTGGCGTGATTTGTGTATTAGACTATGAAACCATTGAAAATATAGAATTTGCCCGTATGGTCCTGCAAGTTTTTGGGGAGCGGGCAGCGGCTGAATTAGAGCGTCAGCAAGCGCAGCAGGCGTTAGAACAGCTTAACTTAGAACTAGAGGTCCGTGTTCAAGATCGCACTGCCCAACTGGCCGCGTCAGAACAACGTCTGCAAACGTTATTCAACCAAGCAGTCGATGCTGTCGTATTACTTGGTGAAGAAGGGTTTATCGATTGCAATCAGGCAGCCATTGATCTGTTCGGATATGCCAATAAGACTGAAATAGTAGCACTACAGCCCCACCAGCTTTCACCGGAGAGGCAAGCCGACGGTCAACGCTCAGCAGATAAGGTTGAAACCATCATGCAGGAAACGCTCCAAAAGGGAAGTTCCCAATTTGAGTGGCTCCATCAACGTGTCGATGGAGAAACCTTTTGGGCAGAAGTTTCCCTGACGCCGATTCAGTATCAGGGAGAACTGATCGTTCACAGCATTATTCGAGATATTAGCGTTCGCAAGGCCGCTGAAATATCTTTACGGGCAAGTGAGGCTAAATTCCGTAACCTACTTTCCAACCTTGATGGTGCAGTTTACCGCAGCCAGTATGATATCGATTGGACGCTAGAGTTTGTCAGTGACGCCATTGCCGACCTATCCGGTTATCCTGCTGCTGACTTTATCAATAACCGACATCGTAGCTACGCCAGCATTATCCACCCTGAAGACGTTGCCCTAGTGGATCAACTTGCGTCCCAAGCCGTTGCTGAGCACCAATCCTTCACGATGGAGTATCGGATCATCCATCGAGATGGCTCAACCCGTTGGGTCACTGAAAAGGGGAAAGGCATTTTTAATGAAACCGATCAACTCCAATATTTCGAAGGAGTGATTTTTGATATTAGCGATCGCAAACAACGTGAACAGGAACAAGCAAGACTCAATGCAATTCTAGAAGCCACTCCAGATTATATTGGCATTGCTGACCCTCAGGGAAATACCATCTGGAACAATCAAAGGCTCACGGAATTACTGGATCTGCCTGATGCTTCAGAGCTAAAAAAAGAACAAATTTCCCTCGCTTCCTTTCATCCAGAGTGGGTTCACCAAATATTTACAGAAGAGGCATTTCCTACCGCAGCCAGAGAAGGCACCTGGTTAGGAGAAACGGTCGTTATAGATGCCAAAGGTAGAGAAGTTCCTGTTTCTCAAGTTATCATTGCCCATCAAAATCCGGCAGGGGAAATAGAAAATTTCTCGACTATTATGCGAGATATTAGCGATCGCAAGCAAATGGAGACGGCGCTCCAGCTAAGTGAAGCCCGAGCCAAATCTACTTTTGAGCAAGCAGCCGTGGGTTTCTTAGAAGTAGAGGTGAGCACCAAACAATGTATTCGAGTGAACGACCATTTTTGTAAGCTTATCGGTTACACCAGGGTTGAACTCTTGGGTATGACGGTTGCTGAGCTGACTCATCCAGATGATATCCCTGCATCTAAAGAGATGATGCAAACGCTTTATTCAGGGGAAATTGAGAAATTCACTCTGGAAAAACGCTATTTGCGGAAGGATGGTACCTACTTTTGGGCTGAGACAACGGTCTTTTCCGTTGAGCTGCAAGATGGCGAAGCCGTTTATAGCGTTGGGCTAGTGCAAGATATTAGCGAGAAAAAACGCTTGGAACTGGAGCGAAAACAGGCTGAGCTCGCTCTACAGATCAGTGAGGCGAGAGCGAATGCAGGGTTTGATCAAGCCGCTCTGGGTATTGTTGAAAGTGAAATGAAGACTGGGAAACTGCTTCAAGTTAATGATTTTTATTGTGAGCTGGTTGGCTATACGCACAGGGAACTGGAACAAATGTCCGTTTCAGAGTTAACTTACCCAGAAGATCGGCCCGAATCGAAGCGGTTAATTCAGGACTTATATCAAGGGAAAATTCAAGATTTCTCTATAGAAAAAAGATATATCCACAAAAATGGCTCGATTGTTTGGTCTTTAACAACAGTTACTCTCGTAAAGCTACCGGATGGAAAATCCCAATATTGCTTGGGGATGATCCAAGATATCACCGAGAAAAAGCGGCTAGAGTTTGAGCGCGAACAGGTTGAAGCAAACTCTCGGCTATTGGCATCAGTCGTTGAGTCTACTGAGGATGCCATTATCACCAAAGACTTAGATGGCACCATCACTAGTTGGAACCAAGCGGCCATCGATTTATTTGGCTATACCGCAGCCGAAGCGATTGGCCAGCCCATTGTGATGCTTTTCCCACGGGATCGGCTAGAGGAAGAAATCGAAATTATTGCTCGACTTAAGAATAAAGAGTGTATTGAGCATTTTGAAACGATTCGAATGCATAAAGTAGGGTATCCGATTGAGATTTCAGTCACTATTTCTCCATTGACTGATAGTCAGGGAGAGGTGATCGGAGCCTCTAAAATTATCAGAGATATTCGTGAGCGCAAAGCTAAAGAACAAGAACTGATTCTCACAAAGTTTGCTCTTGAAAATACAGCTATTGGCATTTTTTGGATTAATTCAGATGGGCAGTTTGTCAATGTGAATGAGGCTGCTTGTATTCACTTAGGCTATAACCAAGACGAGCTGAAAAATATTTTTGTATGGGATATTACACCTGAGTTTTCTATAAGAGATTGGCCTAGTTATTGGGCTGAGGTTAGCAATAAAGGCTATTCAAGATTTGAATCTTTTCATCAAGCTAAAGATAAAACTATCTTTCCAGTAGAAGTCACTAGTAACTATGTAGAGTACAAGGGCATTGGTTATTTGTTTGCTCAAGTACAAGATATTAGTGAGCGTAAATCTGCTGAAAAAGAGCGTATCCTCACTCAATTTGCGTCAGAGAATACGGCTACTAGCATTCTCTGGATTAATCAAGAGGGCGGTCTAATTAATGTTAATCGCTCGACCTGTGCCATCTTAGGCTATACCCCTAGGGAGCTGAAGCAGATGTCTATTTGGGATATCGATCCCTCGTTTCCTGCAAAGACCTGGCCAAATCGTTGGGAACAGCTCAGTCTAAATGGATATGAACGGTTTGAATCCCTTTATCAAGCCAAAGATGGCTCAACTTTTCCAGTAGAAATTATGGGTAACTACCTGGAGTATGAGGGAGTTGGCTACGTTTTTGCAGAAGTTCAAGATATTAGCGATCGCAAACGAGCTGAGAAAGTATTGCAGTTCACCCAATATTCTGTCGACAATGCTGCCGACTGTATCTTCTGGATTAAGCCTGAGGGTGGCTTTGCCTATGCCAATCATGCTGCTTCACGCATGCATGGCTATACCAGTGATGAGCTGATGTTATTGTCCGTATTTGATGTTAATCCCACCATCCCTCAAACATTTTGGCAGCCCCATTGGCAGGCAATCAAAGAACAGGGGAGTGTGAGTTTGGAGTCCCACCATCAAACTAGAGATGGGCAATTGTTCCCGGTGGAAATAGTTGCCAATTACTTAGAGTTTGAAGGAGAAGAATATAACTTTGTTCGAGTACGAGATATTAGTGCTCGTAAAGCTGCGGAACAGGAACTCATTCTCAAACAAAATCATTTAGAAGCCTTACTCAATAATATTCCCTATATTGCCTGGATCAAAGATGCGGAAAGTCGCTTTATTGCCGTCAATGAACCCTTAGCCCAAATGCTGGCCCTCACGCCAGCCGATATAGCAGGCAAGACCGACGATGATCTTTTCCCCATGGAGATTGCTCGCAGTTACCAAAAAGATGACTTGCAGGTCTTAACTTCGGGTATCCGAAAAGTGCTTGTAGAGAAAATTCGACGGGGAGATGGCAGCTGGAGATGGCTAGAAACTACGAAAACCCCGTTCCGAGATCCTCAAGGCCTGTTTGCTGGGACGGTGGGTATTGCAGCAGATATCACGGATCGAAAAATTGCAGAACAGGAACTTTATGAATCCAAGCAGCTGCTTCAGTTGGTCTTAGATACCATTCCCCAAAAGGTTTGTTGGAAAGATAGAAACTCTGTTTATCTTGGCTGTAACCAGGCCTTTACCGAAATGGCCGGTTTCACTTCATCCGATGAACTGGTCGGGAAAAACGATTATGAGATGCCCTGGAAAACCCAAGAGGCTGAGTATTTTATTGAATGCGATCAACGCATTATGACCACTGGTCAAGCAGAATTAGGGATTATTGAGCCTATATTAATGGCTGAGGGGCAGAATGCCTGGCTCAGTACCAATAAAGCTCCTCTAAGAGATGTTCAGGGTAACGTCATGGGAATTTTAGCCATGATTGAAGATATTACCCAACTCAAAGCAGCTGAGCAAGCTTTAATCCAACAGCAGACCCAGCTCAAGGCTTTACTGAATAATATTCCGCAGATGGCATGGCTAAAAAATGCTAATAATCGATTTATCGCTGTTAATAGGCCTTTTGCCGTAGCTTGTGGCGTACCCGTTGAAGAAATTATTGGGCAAACAGACTATGATATTTGGCCAGAAAATATGGCTCACAGCTATCGAGAGGATGATCTTAGGGTGATGGCCTCTGGACAGCGGAAAATTGTGGAAGAACAGTTTTCTCAACCCGACGGATCTCTCGGTTGGCTAGAAACAACGAAAACGCCTTTTCAAGATGAACAGGGGAGATTAGCCGGGACTGTTGGCATTGCAACAGATATCACGGATCGCAAAGCCGCAGAGCAGGAACTCTATGAGTCGAAGCAATTATTGAAGTTGGTTCTGGATACTATCCCTCAATTGGTGTTTTGGAAGGATCGTCAATCTGCGTATTTGGGCTGTAATCGGAGTTTTGCCAAAATTGCGGGCTTGAAACATCCCGATGAAATTTTGGGCAAGACAGATACAGATTTGCCTTGGAAACCAGAAGAAGCGATGTTTTTTGTCGAATGTGATCAAAGGATCATGTCAACGGGAGCAGCCGAGCTCGGTATTATTGAGCCCCAATTAACTGCAGAAGGCAAGGAAACTTGGTTGGAGACTAATAAATCTCCCCTAAATGATGCAGAAGGCAATGTTATCGGCATTCTGGGGACTATTCAGGATATTACTCAGCTTAAGGAAGCTGAGCAAACCCTAAAGAACATTAATGAGGAGCTGGAAGCACGGGTTTCTGAACGAACGGCAGCCCTAGAACAAACCAATCGTGCCCTAGCTGAATCGAAAGAAATGGCGGACAGTGCCAACCAGGCCAAGAGCGAGTTTTTAGCTAATATGAGCCATGAACTTAGAACGCCCCTTAATGGCATCCTGGGCTATGCTCAAATTCTCAATCGTTCTGACCAAGTTTCTCCCAAGGATAAGCGGGGACTTGAGGTGATTCACCAATGTGGATCGCACTTATTAACCCTCATTAACGACATCCTCGACTTATCTAAAATTGAAGCCCGCAAGTTAGAACTCGATCCTCACCCTACGGATTTGCTGACATTGCTATCCTCAGTGGTGGATATTTTCCACCTCAAGGCGACCCAGAAAGGCATTGACCTTCTGTTTCAACTGGATAACAACCTTCCCAAAGGAGTAGAGATAGACGAGAAGCGGTTTAGGCAGGTGTTGATTAATTTGGTGGGAAATGCCCTGAAGTTCACTGAACAAGGCAGTGTAACGTTTCAGGTGCTGCAGCTTGAGTCTCATGAGGGTCAAGCAACGCTCCGATTTGCAATCATTGATACGGGGGTTGGGATTGCTACCGAACAGTTGTCTCGGCTTTTTAAGGCTTTTGAACAGGTTGGTGATTCACGAAATCATACGGAAGGAACTGGGTTGGGATTAGCGATTAGCCAACGGATTGTGCAACTCATGGGTGGAGAGATACAAGTATCAAGCCAGCTGGGAGTTGGCAGTGAATTCTCCTTTTGTGTGACGCTTCCACTGGCTCAAGAGGGTGCAGTTGAAGTGACTGAATTGCCTTCCCAGCCAATCGTTAGCTATCTAGGAGATCGTCGTACCCTGTTAGTGATTGATGATCGCTGGGAAAATCGAGCCGTTATTCAGAACTTGCTGGCCCAGCTTGATTTTGAAATTGTGGAAGCAACCAATGGAGAGGAGGGCCTGGAAAAACTTCAGATCTGCCAACCCGATGTGGTGATTCTAGATTTAGCCATGCCAGTGATGGATGGCTTTGAATTTCTCCAGCACCTACGCCATGATGCAGCTTTCACCCCTTTTCAACGGATTCCAGTGATAGTGTCTTCGGCCTCTGTGGGGCTAACCGATCAGCAACTGGCGGTAGACCAAGGGGGGGATACTTTCCTGACTAAACCAGTTGATGCCCAGGCATTATTCCAAGTGCTGGCTGAGCAATTACGTTTGGATTGGGTCTATGAGGATCACCCTGGGGAACTTGAGCAGCAGCAAGCCATTTCTGCTGCTCAAGTAGTGATGCCCTCATCACAAATATTGCAAACCTTGCTTGCCTTTGCCCAGATGGATAATGTCAATGATTTAAGGGAACACTTGGAGCATTTGGTTGAAAAAGATGTTCAGTACCTCCCTTTCGCTGAACCTATGCTGAAGTTAGCGAAACAGTATCGTACGGAAGAAATAGAAACCTTACTCCAGGAATATTTGGCCCAGGAGCAAACAGATGGAGAGTAGTGCTGAGATTATGGTGGTGGATGATACCCCCGCCAATTTAGAAGTGATTTCTGAAACCTTGTCTTCTGCAGGGTATCGGGTTGCCGCTGCCATTAGTGGGGAGCGGGCCCTCAAACGCCTCCAAACTCATCCTCCTGCCCTCATCCTTTTGGATATACAAATGCCGGTGATGGATGGATTTGAAGTCTGTCGGCAAATCAAAGCGAATGCTGCCACGGTGAACATTCCCATCATCTTTATTACAGCTCGCTCAGATACCCAGAGCATTCTTCGCGGGTTTGATATCGGTGCCGTTGATTACATCAGCAAACCCTTTCAAGAAGCTGAACTCTTAGCCCGAGTCAAGACGCATTTACAGCTTTGCCATGTCAGTCAGCTCTATGATGTGGAGCACGAAAAAGCAGAACAACTTCAGCAACTCAATCAGCAACTGTCCCTCACCCAATTCTCGGTGGATCATTCTGTAGATGGCATTCTCTGGTTCAACCTGGATGCGAGTATTGCCTATGCTAATGGGGCAATCTGTGAATTGCTGGATTACTCCTTAGAGGAGCTATTGCAACTATCTAGTGCCGACTTAAAGGCCGACTGTAATGAATCTGAATGGAACGACTTTCAACAGAAAGCTAGAGAACAACAGTATTTGAGGTTTGAAGCTCAGTTACTCACCAAGGATGGCCAAGGGCTGCCTGTGGAGATTGCTCTTAACCATCTTCAATTTTCTAATCGTGAATATTACGTGATGCATTGTCGGGATATTCGCGATCGTAAAGCAGCAGAAGCGAAACTCCATCAGCTCAATACCGAACTAGACCAGCGGGTTCAAGACCGTACTCAAGAACTCTCAAATACTCTAGAAACACTGAAGTCAGCTCAAGCTAGTCTGGTTGAAGCCGAAAAAATGGCTGCTTTAGGGGCGCTAGTGGCAGGGGTTGCCCATGAAATTAATACGCCGATTGGCAATACCATCACGGTTGCTTCAACCCTTGCTGATGAAAGTGAAATATTTGTGGATGCTGCTGAAAACGGTCAACTTAAGCGGTCAACCCTCAGTCACTATCTCAATGTTGTCAGTCGATGCACAAAGTTAATTAATAGTAATCTGGGTCGAGCTGGCGATTTGATTCAAAGTTTTAAGCAAGTTGCGGTGGATCAATCCCATCGCGAATTGCGGACGTTTAACCTGAAAGACTATGTGGGAGAAGTGGTGACTAGCTTACAGCCTCAAGCAAGACGGTCAGGACTCACCTTGGACTTGGCAGGGGATGATTCTATTGTCCTCACTCATGATCCGGGGGTGTTTGCCCAAGTCATTACAAATCTAGTCACGAACTCCATCAAACATGGGTATCAGCCCGGAGAGGCTGGACAACTTCAGATTCAAATTGAACAGCAGGACCATCAAGTCCTGTTGACCTATCGTGATGATGGCTGTGGGATTCCTACTGAAAATCTTCCTAAGGTGTATGAACCCTTTTTTACGACTGCTCGCAATCGGGGGGGCACTGGACTGGGGCTCAATATTGTCTACAATATTGTGACTCAATCTTTGAAAGGGACCATCAAGATTGATAGCCAGATCGGACAAGGGACAACGTTTAGGATTGTGCTTCCATTGACTAACTCCTCTGGTTAGAGGGTCTAATTGGGAAAAAAGCTTTTGTCAGTGCAGCCCAATATCGATATTTGTAAAGGTTGCAGCGATCAAACGTTACCGTTCGATTTAGAATTTACTGAATCAGTCTTCATAAAGGGCAGCTATGGCATATCGAATGGACCGCCGCGCCTATGCGGAAACCTATGGCCCCACGGTGGGTGATCGCATTCGTCTGGCTGATACTGAGCTGATTATTGAAGTGGAGCAAGACCACACTACCTACGGTGATGAGGTCAAGTTCGGTGGGGGTAAGGTGATTCGAGACGGTATGGGCCAATCCCCCATTACCAATGCCGATGGTGCGGTGGATACGGTGATTACCAATGCTCTAATTCTGGACTGGTGGGGCATTGTTAAAGCTGATATTGGCATTAAAGAAGGCAGGATTGCTGCCATTGGTAAGGCAGGCAATCCCTATATTCAAGATGATATTGATATTGTGATCGGCCCAGGCACGGAAGCGATTGCCGGGGAGGGCATGATTCTGACGGCAGGAGGGATTGACTCCCATATCCACTTTATTTGTCCTCAGCAAATTGAAGTTGCGATCGCATCCGGTATCACCACCATGCTCGGAGGTGGAACAGGCCCTGCAGCAGGCACCAACGCCACCACCTGCACCCCTGGCCCCTGGAATATTCACCGCATGTTGCAAGCCGCCGATGCTTTTCCCATGAATCTGGGGTTTATGGGGAAAGGCAATTCTAGTCAGCCTGCATCGTTAGTGGAACAGGTCAAAGCCGGAGCCATGGGCCTGAAGCTCCATGAAGACTGGGGAACGACCCCTGCTGCTATTGATACTTGTTTGAATGTGGCCGATCAGTTTGATGTTCAAGTGGCCATTCATACGGACACGCTCAATGAAGCGGGGTTTGTAGAAAACACCATTACAGCCTTCAAAAACCGGGTCATTCACACTTATCACACGGAAGGCGCTGGTGGAGGTCATGCTCCTGACATTATCAAGGTTTGTGGAGAAGCCAATGTCCTTCCCTCTTCCACTAATCCGACCCGTCCCTACACCGTCAATACCCTGGATGAGCACTTAGATATGCTCATGGTCTGCCATCACCTTGATGCGGGTATTCCTGAAGATGTGGCCTTTGCTGAATCCAGAATTCGTCGGGAAACCATCGCCGCTGAAGATATTCTCCATGACTTGGGGGCGTTCAGTATGATTGCTTCTGATTCCCAAGCTATGGGCCGGGTGGGTGAGGTGATTATTCGCACCTGGCAGACGGGCCACAAAATGAAAGTGCAGCGGGGACCACTCTCGGAAGATTCAGACCGTAACGACAATCACCGAGCTAAGCGTTACGTCGCCAAGTACACGATTAATCCTGCCATCACCCATGGCATTGCCGACCATGTCGGTTCGGTGGAAGTGGGTAAACTGGCCGATCTCTGTCTTTGGAAGCCTGCTATGTTTGGCGTTAAACCCGAAATGGTAATTAAAGGCGGCTTTATTGCTTGGTCCCAGATGGGAGATGCCAATGCCAGTATTCCCACACCGCAGCCTGTGCATATGCGACCGATGTTTGGTGGATTTGGGGGTGCTATTGCTGCCACGTCTCTCACCTTTGTCTCTCAAGCTGCTCAAGAGGAAGGGGTTCCTGACCAGATTGGCTTGCAGAAAAACGTTGTTGCCATCTCTAATACGCGCAATCTCAGTAAGTCGGACATGAAGCTGAATGATGCACTTCCTAAAATTGATGTAGATTCAGAAACTTATGAGGTGAGGGCCGATGGAGAGCTTCTGACCTGTGAGCCTGCTACGGTGTTGCCAATGGCACAACGGTACTTTTTGTTTTAAATCAGGATTAGAGTGGAGTTTTCAAGAGTGAAGCTTTACCTTTTGTTGAGAGTGATTTTTGTTGTTGTGTTGAACCTCGAAACGATAAAGATTTGACGCCCCAAACCCAATTTTATTTTTAGCTTGCTGTTGCTTTGAAGATATTTATTTTCCTGCTTTTAGTTAATTCTTATTAGTATTTAGACTTTTAGAATGATCAGCATGGCTAAGCGAAAAGATTTTCGATTAGATATAGAACAAGCTGTGAATCGTTTAAATATTTCTGTTGAAGATTTTAAAGCGGTTGGCATATATGAGTGTGAGGATATTTTCATCAATATTCTCAATAAATTTACTGTACTGGGAAAGCAAGGGATTTATGAGAAATGGCTGTGGAATTCCTTTAAGGGAGAATGCTTTAGCATACACCCAGAATATGTACCTAAAATTTTGAGAGAACTGATCTCTCAAGATGAGTGGGTCTGGTTCATGGCTGAAGACTGGCATAGGACAAAGCGTAAAGGAAATTATTGGCTGTACGATGGAAAGATTAATATAATTGTCGATCTTCTAGAGGAAATGTATTGTTTTGAATATTACATCGTCTCAAAAAAATATGAGTGGATTTTGTGTGAGAATCGCTATGGTAGCTTGATCGGAGTAGGACAGATTATGAGTAACAAAATTAAAAATTTAAAGTAGTCGTGAAAAGGTATTTATTTAGCAACTATTGAGTGTGGTAGCTTTAGAGAAAATGCTAGATGATCAACCTTTGCTGCAAATTTATTGGTACAGAATTCTTATTTGAAATTCGGGCTGAGTACTTGATGCGAGTGTGATGTCAAACGTCTACCCAATTTAATGTGATAGATATACCAGAGAGAGCCTCTACTGATGGGATAACTTGTCCCATGGGCATTATTGAGATGGGTCTTGTTGTTTGTCTGAGGATCGCAGATAAGACCTATCAAAACGCTCTAAAACTTATTTTTATGACTTACCAACGCTCATCATCCCGTGGTGCAATCATCATCACGACTCTTGAAGGAGTTCCAGGTCGAGACATCACTAAGCATTTTGGACTCGTTCAAGGTAGCACCATTCGTGCCAAGCATCTTGGTCGAGATATTGCTGCTGGCTTCAAAAACCTTGTCGGCGGCGAATTGCACGGATATACCGAATTGCTGCAAGAAGCCCGCCAAGAAGCCACGGATCGGATGTTGCAGCAGGCGGCCCAAATGGGAGCAAATGCAGTCGTGAACGTTCGTTATTCCACCTCCTCAGTTGCTCAAGGTGCAGCTGAACTGTTTGCCTATGGCACTGCCGTCAGAGTGGACTAACCATGTTTGAACTATTTATCCTACTTGGCTTGTTGCTTCTAGGCTATGTCGCAGGATCTATTATTGAGCAAAATCATTATGCGAATATCAAGGTGCGCGAGCGTCGAACCCAACGCGTGCCTATTTACAACATCGGAGCGAAGCAGCCATTACCCGATGCCAAGGGAGCGAAGTTGTTTGTTGGGAGTGTTGTTATCTCATCGGATTACTACAAATCCTTTCTAGCTCAGTTCAGCAAATTGCTGGGTGGGCAAATTTTTGCTTATGACAGCTTGCTGGATCGAGGACGGCGTGAAGCTTTACTGCGAATGAAAGAAGATGCAATTCGCTGGGGAGCTAAAAAAGTGGTTAATGTTCGGATCGAAACTGCGACGATTGGTAATAGCCATGGAGATGTGGGTATTCTATCGATTGAGGTTTTTGCCTACGGGACTGGGTTGAGATAAAACCGTGGGGGGATAATGTGTTGCCAAGTGATGTTCTCTTGAATGACCTGATCTCTGGTGATTCAAAGAGATACATAATGACCCTACTTCATGAGAAATATCAGATAAAAGATTCAAATGTGTTTCACTACGTTTGGGTGAAACATAGACATATCTAAAGTCTAAAGATGCTCTATGGGGCTCCAATCTGATTTGGGGATTGGTGTTTAAGGACCAGCTCCATATTGCTAGAAATATTGCCAACGAATCGTTTTCGTCTGCTTGGAACTGTCCAAAAGGCTTGAAACTCTCCCATAGCTGGGTATCTTAGACCTATGCCCGCAAGCATGATGGCAGTGTGTTTGCCTACAGAATCGCGTCAGAAATTTGGAGAGAAATAGCTAATGCTTAAGTTGAGTTACGATTTCGAACAGGCGATTCTGCCAGGAAATACTGATCTCAAAGCAAATTTACTCCTCCGTTTTGGGGCTGATTTGCCTCAATCCCCTCGTCGTGATCTCAATCTCTCCTTAGTCATCGATCGGTCTGGCTCCATGGCGGGTTGGCCCCTGCACCATGCCCTCAATGCTGCTGAATCAGTGGTGGATCAGTTAGAACCTACGGATACCCTTTCGGTGGTTGTCTATGACGACAAAGTCGATACTCCAGTCTCACCCCATGCTGTGGACGATAAAACTGCTTTGAAAACCTCGATTCGACAGGTGCGAGCTGGCGGTATTACTAATCTTTCCGGTGGATGGTTGAAGGGCTGTGAGTATGTGCAGGATAACTTTGACCCCCAAAAGATTAACCGAGTTCTACTATTAACTGATGGCCTGGCCAATATGGGGATTCGCGATCCCAAAGTCTTAACCGCCACAGCAGGGCAAAAGGCGATTGAAGGGGTCGTAACCTCAACGCTGGGATTTGGTCAAAGATTCAATGAGGATCTCCTCATTAGCATGGCCAGGGCAGCCAATGGCAATTTCTACTTTATTCAGAGTATTGATGAGGCCACAGAAGTTTTTAACATTGAACTCGCGAGTTTGCGATCTGTTGTGGGGCAAGACCTAGTCGTTACCCTTGAACTAGCGGATGGCGTCAGTTTAGTGGACACCCTCAGCTTGGCAAAAGTGAATCCAACGGACGGTGGAAAAACAGAAATTACCCTAGGAGACCTATATGAGGGCGAGGATAGATGTCTCGGACTGAGTCTATCTCTGGCTGCCATTCCTCCAGGGGAATTTACGGTCATGACGTTGCACTACAGCGCCAATACTGTTCAGAATGGTGAGGTGCAGCAGGTAACTGGATCTGCCGAGGTTGTCGCCAAGCTGGGCACTGTTGAGGAAGCCGCCATGGCGGCGTCTAGCAATATCATCCTAGAACTGAGTCATCTGATGATTGCCAGGGCAAAGGCAACGGCTCTAGAGCTTGCAGAACAGGGTAAAGTCCAAGACGCAGAACAAGCACTCCAGACCCTGATTCAAGAATTGGAAGAGAAAGGACTGAACGAGCATTTTGAAATTGCTGAAGAAATTGAGCAACTGAAATACTTTGCCAGTCGGATTGCCCAAAGAGGTTTGGGCAATTCAGGCCGTAAGGAACTTCGAGACCAGAGCTATCAGACCCTCACTCGTAACCGCAAAGATCTGGTCGGTCGAGGGGTGGAGGTTGGCGATGAAGTATCTGCCATGACTGTGGTGAATGAAGTGGGGTCTGGCATAGAGCTGCAGTGCTTCCGGCAGGGCGGGAAGTTGCGAATCAAAGCTTTGTCTGACAGCTACGATGCCCATAAGAATGTGCAATTCCCCAGAGCAATCCGAGCGGAGGGCGCTCGTTATGTTGTTGAAGGATTGGAACTGTCTAAAGATGGTAGTTTCTACCGAGTCCAAGGAAAAATTGTCCGATTAACCAAAGCTGGAGAGGTGGATAATTTTGCAACGTCTTATCGATCCAGCCCCCCCAAGACTGGTAAGGCCTCTCGTGGGCCAGCTAGTGCTGCAGATTTGCCAACCACTGATGTTGTGGGGGATGGCGTGCTGGTGCAATGCGTGAAAGCTGGCAGCAAGTTGCGAGCTAGGGTTGTTGCCGATAACTATGAGCCAGATTGGAATATGAGATTTCCTCGTTCGGTACGTGAGGAAGGCATGCTTTATGTGGTGGATGAAATTAAGGTTGGCCCGAATGGAAAATCCTATATTGCCTGTGGTGAAATTAAGCGATTTGTTCAACCCGCTGTCAGCAGTTAGGCTTTGATAACCGTACCAATCTCTCAAATGTATAGAAAGCTGTTTGATAAAAGAAACTGCCAACTATTGACGAGGCGAAAAGCTCTCCACAAAGTGGTAAAAGTTCTTTAAAGGCATGGGGTTAGCACAGTAAAAGCCTTGCAAGAGGTGGACCTTAAGCAGTTTCATCACCTCGATATCTTCAGGCTTTTCAATTCCTTCAGCAATTACTGTGATTTTGAAACTATCCGCCATTTCTACCATGGCGGACAATACATTTTTCATGCGCTGATCCTGAGTCGCACCGGCTACTAGGGATCGATCAAACTTGAGTAGATCGACGGGAAGTGTCATTACGGATCGCAAAGAGGAATATCCCGCCCCAAAATCATCAATGGCAACCCGAACACCCAGAGTATGGAGTCGATCAATTTGAAATCTGGCTTTAGATTCGGCTTCAATCAGTCCTCGCTCAGTGATTTCCAGAATCAGTTTGGCGGGGTCAATTTGTTCTGTAAAAACTAGGTTCTCCAGATAATCAACAATCTGACCTTCTACTAAATCCTGCGATTCCACATTGACGGTAATACAGGTCTCCTTCAAGGCTGGAATCTTTTGCCACTGATGCAGACATTTCTGCGCTTGGCTAACCATCTGCTTGGCAATGTCGCTAGTTAGACCGATATTAGCTGCAATGCCAATGAATAAATCAGGAGGAATATTTTTTTGATCAAGTTGCCAGCGGGCCAGTAGCTCAACTTTGGCTATTGAACCAGTTTGATAGTCAATAATCGGTTGTCCCCAAGCTACGATCTTTTTTTCTGCTACCGCTTGTCTGAGGCTACTTTCTAGTCCTAAACGTTCCTGAGTATCCTGATGCAAAGACTCATCATAGTAAATGACCCGCCTTCGCCCAGTTTGCTTGGCCCGATACATGGCCTGATCCGCATCTTTAATGAGCTGTTCTAAGTCGGCAACATCTGCACTCGCCGTGGCTGTCCCGATACTTGCAGAAATGTAGGCTTGGCCAGCCGTTACGGTGAATGGTTGTTCTAGGGTTTGGAGGATAGTGTCTGCGATCGCAAGTAAGTCTTGCAAAGGACATCCCGGCAACACTAGAAAAAATTCATCTCCCCCTAACCGGGCTAGTAAATGAGAGCGATGGTTGATAACTTTCAGTACTCGATGACCTACTTTTTCTAGTAGCTCGTCACCTACAGTATGTCCGAGCCGATCATTGACCTCTTTAAACCGATCGAGATCAACAAACATGGCTGCTTTAGGTCCGGGGGGGAGTCCAGAAAATTGTTCTGCGAGCCCCACGCGATTGAGCAATCCCGTCAAACTATCGTTACGAGCTTGGTACGTCAGTGTGGTGCGTAACTTCACCTCATTCATGCGGACTTGTCGCGCTGAATCTAATGCTTTAATTGCTGGGATAAGAAAGAAAATGGTAGCGATGCTAATTTGCCACTGATGAGTAGCGGCAATCATCACAATCGCCGTCGCTAGAATCGCTTGAATAAAATAGTCATTGGCAACAGTCACCATAATGGTCTGTGCTGCTAAGGTAATGGCCCATAGGGTTGTCAATGTCCAAAAAAATTCTCCGCCTTGGACAAAGGCAGGCCAATTTGCCAAGGCGATGCCGCACATCCAAATGCCTCGACTGGCACTAATCACATTAACTAAGATTGGGGCTTGGTATCGATCCCGCCAGTTCACCAAAAAGCGACCTGAATGGGCGAAGAAGGTAATGCCTATCCAAATCACATAGCCACTGATCCAAATGATAAATAACTTTGTGTCGACTTGGGGCCAGACAGCCACTGTGAAGGCTAGCATGAGTGTCAAGGACCCTTGAAGAATTCGCCATCGTTCACTCACCAATCTCCGATCCACATCTCGTTGGAGAGCGGTTTGAATCGTTTGAAGATGTGGCTGATGGGAATAACTCAAACTTTTATCGCAGCAATGCTACCCAACTCCATTGTGTTGATTGAAATATCTCTTGTCGGTATTCAGGGATGAAATTCACCACTGAAGAGCAAAGTCTATAAACAGAGATAAATGTTCCATAGCAACAGTGTAAAGGGTGCCCCTAAAACAGAGGGTTCGTTACAAGCCATTATGCCCACGTTAATTCATGAATATTTTATCCAATCGTTAAAATAATCTTTCATGGAATATAATTCAAGCCTTTCAGCTCAGAGTGCTAACTTCACCAATATATTCAAGCTCCAACCGTAAGCTTTATATAGACTTTGAAGAAATTTGAAAAATTGTATCTATGGATATTGGATTGGCCTGATCACCATTATTAATTGATGAAATAGACAGTTTATGAATGATTGAGTGGATCAAAATAGATTTGGAAGTATGCTAATAGAAATGGTGCAAACACTTCCTTCCGATGGGCATTGAATATTCCGTCCATATCCCCAGTGAATTTATTAGCTCACATGTCTGCCAGCTTCTCCCTGACTGGCTAGTTCCTGTTCTATCTGTGTTAGTTGTGTTTCAACACTGCCCTGTCCTCCTAGTAGAGAAAACAACAGAAACAGAATTTCATAAACAGCAACTTAGAGCTCACTTTGTCCAACTGGGGAGATTGATTGTGTTGTCATTGCAACATCTGGGGTATAGAGCTGAGATATTTGATCCTCGGACTGGCTATCCCATCCTTTCCCAGCCAGGCCCCCTACGATTAGATGATGTTGCCGTTGTGCAAACGAGTTTGGGATATCCCCTGACAGAAACAGGAGGATGTTGGATTGTTGAGCATCCCGATTGGGGCAATGCCGTGTTCCCCTCCGTGTTGCTATCGTCCGCGTCCCCAGACGTCACCCAAGCCGTAGTAGAAGAAGTCTTAGCCTCTTATACCCGCTGACCCAAGAGTTGGAGACGATACAAGCTGGCGTAGAGGCCATCCTGCTCCATCAACTGGTCATGGCTGCCTGACTCAGCTAAATGGCCTCGGTTCAGAACCAGAATGCGATCAACATTGCGAATGGTCGATAAGCGGTGGGCAATAATAATGGCGGTTCTCCCCTCCAGCAGGCGTTCCAACGCCTCTTGAATGACCGCCTCTGTACCCACATCCAAACTCGCTGTCGCCTCATCAAGCACTAGAATTCGTGGATTCCGAATCGCAGCCCTAGCAAAGGCCAAGAGCTGTTTTTGGCCCCCTGATAGATTGGTGCCTCGCTCCCTCAGAACCGTATTGTAGCCATCTGGCAACGCCTCAATAAACTGAGCTACGTTCATCTGCTCGGCTGCCGCCTTGACCGCTTCGATGGAATATTCCTCTCCCAGAGAGATATTGCTTTTGATATCCCCTGCAAAAATAAATCCATCCTGAAGAATGACCCCCACATGGCGTCGTAGCTCTGCCTGGGGTAAATCCCGTACATCTACCCCATCCACTAGAATCTGGCCCTTGGAAATCTCATACAAACGGCATAGCAGACGAATGATAGAGCTTTTTCCTGCACCTGTGGGACCCACAATGGCTACTTTCTCGCCGGGATGGATGCAAAAATCCAAGTCTTTGAGTACCCAGTCTTCCTCTTTATAGGCAAAAGATACATCTGCAAACTTGACCTCCCCCAAAGGCTGATGGTTGGAATGGGCGGGCAAAATCTTGGGATGTTCTGGGTCGCGGATCTCAACGGGCTGGTTCATTAAATCATTGATGCGCTCTACTGCTGTTAGACCCGCTTGAATGGCAGTAAACTTTTCTGCCAACTGCTGCAAAGGGAAAAATAAGCGTTGGGAATACAAGATAAAGGTAGATAGGGTCCCTAGGGTAAGGGTTTCCCCCACCACCTGAATCCCTCCAATCCAGAGCACGCCTGCTACTGCAATAAAGGCAATCCACTCTAGGGTCGCTGAAACCGCTGAGTCGTAGAAAATGGTGTGATCAATAGCGGAGACATAGCGCTGATTGATTGTACGAAATAGATCAGAATTGTAGGATTCGCGCCGGAACAATTGGACAATGCTAATGCCCATAATGTTTTCTTGCAGATTGGAATTGAGGGCTGATAATTCCTCTCTAGCTTTGTAATTAGCGCTTCGATAGCGATGTTGAAAAAAGATAATCAGCCCCGTGACTGGAATGATCAATAGCACCAGCATCAATGCCAATTGCCATTGCTGCAGAAACATAAAAAGAACAATGACGAAGATGGAGAATAAGTCACTGACAATCCCCACTGCGCCGGTCGAAAATACATCTCCTAAGGCTTCCACATCACTGGTTAAGCGGGTAATGAGTTGACCAACGGGGGTGCGATCAAAGAAGCGGACCGCTAAAGACAGGACATGGGCAAATAAATCATTGCGAATATCGGCTGTAATCTCTTGCCCCACCTTTTGGACTAAATACCCTTGTCTTGACTGGAGTCCAAACCGGATAACCACCGTGATCAGTAACAGTACGGTCAATAGGTTAATGGTTTCGGGTAGGGTTAATCCTTGTACCAAGACGGCAAGTCCCTCAACCCAGCCATTAATCAAAGTTGGCAATGCAAGATTGGCTAATCCGTTGAAAAACCAGGCTACTGCATCATAGAGCTGAGATTCACTACGGATGGCTGAAATGGCTTGACCCACCAGGATGGGTTGGATTGCTCCCGCTACGGATAAGGGAATCAACAGACTAAACACCGTTAACAGTTCCCGGCGGTACTGTCGAGCATAGGGAACGACCCTTAGAATCAGTCGCCAATCGCCTTGAGGGCGACGTTTAGATCCTGGGGATGAGGTGGAAGCTGAGGAAGAGGTCATACGTCACAGTGTAGGGTGCAATGTTACGAAGTTGCACATTCATAAAGGTCAATGGCTCTGTCCTGGATGCCCTTAACCTGGAAAGGCTTTTTAATTGCTAAGTTACAAGCAGAGACAACGATTGGAGCAGATAGGTCTCTGAGGGAGAGAATGATGAGAATTGCCATTTTTAGCAGTAAACGATACGACCAACAGTTTCTTCAAGCTGCCAATATCGAGTATGGTCATGAGCTTGTTTTTTTTGAACCTCGGTTATCCACTGCAACTGCTCCTCTGGCCAAAGACTTTCCCGTGGTTTGTGTTTTTATCAACGACCATTTGGATGCGGAAACCCTTGAAATTCTGGCAACTCAAGGAACCCAACTCGTGGCTCTGCGATCAGCAGGCTTTAACAATGTTGATTTAGCCAAGGCGACTGAACTGGGGATTACCGTTGTCCGAGTCCCTGCTTATTCGCCCTATTCCGTGGCTGAGCATGCAGTGGGCATGATTTTGATGCTTAATCGGAAGCTATACAGAGCCTATAACCGAGTTCGGGATGATAATTTCTCCCTGGAAGGGCTGCTTGGGTTTGATCTCCATAACTGTCCAGTAGGGATTGTAGGAACGGGCAAAATTGGTGAATGTTTTGCCCAAATTATGAGGGGGTTTGGATGTCAGCTATTGGCCTATGATCCCTATCCAAATCCAACTTGTATTGAGCTGGGGGTAACTTACACGGCGCTGGAAGATTTACTGGCCCAATCCAAGATAGTTTCTTTGCATTGCCCCCTGATGCCGGAAACCTACCACATCATTAATGCTGAGACCTTAGGGGCATTTCAGCCTGGAACGATGTTGATTAACACTAGCCGAGGTGGACTGATTGATACCCCCGCTGTGATTGATGCGATTAAATCTGGGCAAGTGGGCTATTTAGGGATTGATGTGTATGAACAAGAAGAAAACCTATTTTTTGAAGATCTGTCTGATACGGTGATTCAGGACGATCACTTTCAACTCCTACAATCCTTTCCCAATGTTTTGATCACGGCCCATCAAGCCTTCTTTACTCGGAATGCTCTAGAAAATATTGCTAGCACCACATTGAGCAATATTGCAGATTTTGCAGCAGGGCGTCCTTGCATCAATCAGGTCAAATTGACCTAGACCGGGGTATCCTAATCAACGGTTACCCCTATATTTCAGCGGCTATCAACTAGCGCTATCTAGATTTAATCAACTCTCATTAGTGCCAATATTCATGAGTATCAACACCGTCTATACCCAACCGTTTTCGGACCAAAAACCAGGAACTTCAGGACTGCGAAAGCAGGTAACAGTTTTTCAACAGTTTCATTATTTAGAGAATTTTACCCAATCCATTTTCGATAGCCTAGAAAACTACCAAGGCCAGACCCTAGTGGTGGGTGGTGATGGTCGTTTCTACAATCGACATGCGATTCAAATTATTTTGAAAATGGCTGCGGCTAATGGCTTTGGCAAGGTACTGGTAGGGCAAAACGGCATCTTGTCGACCCCTGCGGTTTCGTGTGTGATCCGCAAGAACAAGGCCTATGGGGGGATTGTCTTATCCGCGAGTCATAATCCCGGCGGCCCGGATGGTGATTTTGGTATTAAGTACAACATTGGCAATGGTGGACCGGCCCCCGAGAAGGTCACCGAGGCGATTTATGCTCGCAGTAAGGAAATCGATGTCTATCGCATCACCGAGGCGGATGATGTCAATCTCGATCAATTGGGAACGTCTCAATTAGGTGAGATGACGGTTGAGGTGATTGATGCGGTCCAAGACTATGCCCAGTTGATGGAGTCTTTGTTTGATTTTGATCGGATTCGACAGTTGTTGACCTCCGGCGGATTTAGCATCATCGTCGATTCTATGCATGCGGTTACGGGGCCTTATGCCCATGCTCTATTTGCCGATCGGCTTGGGGCGGGGGCAGATAGCGTTATGAATGGCAAACCCTTGGAAGATTTTGGGGGCGGTCACCCGGATCCTAATTTGGTCTATGCCCATGAGTTGGTTGAAGAACTGTTTGGGGAGAATGCACCTAACTTTGGAGCCGCCTCGGATGGGGATGGCGATCGCAACATGGTATTGGGGCAACGCTTCTTTGTGACCCCTAGCGATAGTCTGGCGATTCTGACGGCCAACGCTAAGCTTGTGCCAGGTTATCAGAATGGTCTGGCAGGGGTGGCGCGGTCTATGCCAACGAGTCAGGCGGTGGACCGGGTGGCGGCCAAGTTAGGCTTTGACTGCTATGAAACTCCTACAGGCTGGAAATTCTTTGGTAACCTCTTGGATGCTGACAAGGCAACCCTCTGTGGAGAGGAGAGCTTTGGCACGGGATCGAACCATGTGCGTGAGAAGGATGGTCTCTGGGCGGTGCTGTTCTGGCTAAATATCTTGGCCGTTCGGCAGCAGTCTGTGGAGGACATCGTCAAGGAGCACTGGCAGGAGTATGGCCGTAATTACTACTCGCGCCATGATTATGAAGCGGTTGACTCTGAAAAAGCCAATACCTTAATGGCGAATTTACGGGATAAGACGGCCACTTTAAAAGGTCAAAAGCTGGGCCAATATGAAGTGGAATATGCGGACGACTTTAGCTATACAGACCCGGTAGATGGTAGTGTCAGCAAAAAGCAAGGGGTTCGCATTGGCTTTACCGATGGTTCTCGTATTGTCTTTCGACTCTCCGGTACAGGCACTCAAGGGGCAACGTTACGGTTGTATGTAGAAAGCTATGAATCCGATGTCAGCAAGCAAGGACTGGACCCGCAAGATGCCCTGGCTCCATTAATTACCCTGGCTGATGAAGTGGCTCAGATCCGTACCCTTACAGGACGAGATAAGCCGACGGTGATTACCTAAGTGATGTGTCTAATCGCTCCAATGCCATGAGTTGTCCTTGGAGCGATTTGCCCATTGAGAGAGTCGCTTTGAGCGATGGACTTACTCAAGGTTCTGCTGTATTTCCTGCCCCACTGCCTGAGCATTGGGATCGGAGCTTTGTAGCAGGGCATCTGAGACATTGTGCTGCTCAATTAAGCTACGGTTTTGGCTAAGTTTATACTTGCCTTCTAGTCGGGTCACTACCATCTCAAAGCCGACGATCCCTTTCATCATGCCGGTGCGAAAGGCCTCAGACAAGTTGTGCCACTGAGATTTATAGCTGGCTTCGTAGGTATCTACCATTTCATCGATCATCTGATCCATTAGCTCTGGTGCATCTTTGAAGGTGATGATGTTAGGGGTGCCATAGGCATGGACTGCAATATAATTCCACGTGGGCACACTCTCATCCTTCTCATACAAGGTGGGAGAGATGTAAGCATGGACTCCAGAAAAAATTGCTAGGGATTCAGCGATGTCAAAGGCTTGCCAGTGGAGATTCCCTTTTGCCAGATGCCCCACTAAGGTCACTACACCGTCTGATTCATTGACAACTAGGGGAATATGGGAGGCAAACGGTACACCCTCCACGGTTGATACGAGGGTCGCGAAGCTGTGAGCTTGCATAAAGGCGACTAACTTATCAATATTGTCTTCTTGAAAGGCAGTTGGCCTGTGCATGTCAATATTGCCGTTTTTCAGCAAAAGAATAGCCACTGCTCCATCATAGATGGCAGATTTTAGCCTGGTTATATCAGTGTTCTGACATCATGACGAATACTGATATAACCAGAGGATTTTTAGCTGGTACATCAAGGGCTTGAGATACCAACACCCACAGGGTTTGGGATAAATTTCATAAAACCGTTGCATTGCTGATGGGTTCTTGTATAATGGTGGAACTTTGCCTTCAAGGCCCAGGGCGGGTGGCGAAATGGTAGACGCACCACACTCAAAATGTGGCGACTTCGGTCATGAGAGTTCGAGTCTCTCCCTGCCCATTCAAAATTGATTGTCTGTTCGTAAGTTCCTTATTGGAGCTTTCTGTATGTGGCGCTTGCGAGCATATTACTAATTCTGCATGTCTATCCAATCAGTCCTTGCTCCTCAAACTTGGCCCTTTCCAGCTAGCGATTTGCCCCAATCTGCCTGTTTAGTGGGGGGATGTGTTCGGGATGCGTTACTGAATCGACAGACTGCCTATTTAGATTTGGATTTTGTCTTACCTGAGTCTGCGGTAGAAACGGCTCATAGGGTTTCTCAAAGTTGCAATGCGGGGTTTGTGCTTCTCGATGCCGAGCGAGATATTGCTCGGGTGGTTTTCCCGGATGCAACTGCAGATTTTGCGCTGCAGGTGGGAGATTCCTTAGAAGAGGACTTGCAGCGACGGGACTATACGATTAATGCGATCGCATATCATCCCTTTTCCGATACGGTAATTGATCCCTTAGGAGGACAGCAGGATCTCGAAGCTGGTGTTCTCCGCATGATCGCAGCCAAAAACTTGGGAGAGGATCCCCTGCGATTGCTTCGGGCTTATCGGCAAGCAGCCCAATTGGGATTTACCATCGAGTCCCAGACTCAAACCCACATTTGCCAACTGACTCCAAAATTAAAGGGTATCGCTGCCGAGCGGATCAAAGTGGAGCTGAGCTATCTGCTGAGCGATTCTAAGGCGTCACCTTGGGTTCACCAGCTTTGGCAAGATGGTTTGTTAAGTACATCGTTTCCCCAGGCCTCAGCCACGAGCCTTGCTTTATTACCTGTCATCGATGAGTCTGCTAAACTCCTCCAAACATATGTCCCGGACTTAGCAACTGCCTTGTCTCAAGAACTCAATGAACGGGCCCAAGGAAAAGAAGCTGCCCAACGCACCCTCCTGTCCACTACCAAATGGGTATCACTCCTATCTGACCATCCAGCTCAGGCAGAAACAAACCTGAAACAAATGAAGTTCAGCCGAGGAGAAATCAATGTGATTACTCGGGTGTTGAATGGTTGGCCCCGTTTAAAACAGCTTCTGCAGCAGGAACACTGCCTTCGTGCTGATCAGTTTTATCTATTCCAAGACGCGGGTGCCGCGTTCCCCGCCGTTGTGATGGTGGCTTTAGCGGCTGAACTGATGCAGCAACCCTTACAAGGGGCTGAGACTCCTGCTTGTCTGCAAGCCTTAAAGCCTTGGATTGCAGAATATCTCAATCCCCTTAGCCCTTTAGCCCACCCTCAACCGCTGTTATCGGGGTCAGCCTTGATGAAGTCCCTGAGCTTATCGCCGGGGCCAGAAGTGGGGCGTTTGCTCTCACAACTGGCCCTAGCTCAAGCAGAAGGTAGCATCACCACATCAGAAGAAGCATTGAAGTTGGCCCAAACCCTAGTTAGCTCGCCTTCTTAAATGGCTGAGAACGGTTGGCCGCTACCCAAACAACAATAAAACCAAGCACAACGGAGAGTAGGCTTAACCCCATTACGCCTAAGAGGGCAAAGCCTTGACCATATCCATAGCGGCTAATTTGGCCTGCCGGTAGCATCCAATTAGGGCTGTAAATGGCTAGCCAGCCGATTCCTAAGAGGGTCATGCCCCAAACAAGTCCAAACCCCAAGGACCAGGGCCATGCTTGTAGACGAGCAGGCTTTGGGGATGTCAGTTGCTTTCCCTTTGTGTGTCCCAAGCGCCAGCCTAAGCCTAAGCCTCCCAACCAAACTAAGCCCAGTAATACTTGAGAGCCGTATTTGACGGGATAATAGGCCCATCCTACGGGGGCCTGTATTGTGAGTGCGATCGCATTACCCGGCAGCTCAGTAAACTGACCCGTCAAAACATCCCCTTTTCTCGTGAACTCAGGTGTTGTCGCAACTTGCCACTTCGGGGGTAGGTAAATGGTGACATCTAATCCGCCAAAGGCTGACCAGGCTTTCGCAGGGGCAAGGACGTAAGCAAATTGGTGATAAATCGTGGGTTTGCCTAACAAATGGGTGGCGGTTTGGGCTGAATACTGAACCTTGAGGTTCTGCTTCCTGGGAGGAATCGTGACGCTTAAGGCCATTGGGGTGACCTGAGTAGAATGGCGCAGATAATCTAAGGGCTGGTGATCAATTCCTGGCGTGTACTCTGGTGCTTCCCAATTTTGAGGTAATGGAGCATTAGGGGCAGGCTGACTGGTAATGACTTGATCGTTTAGCCAGACCTGAAAGTTTTCAGTGCCTAATGTTCCTAGGGCAAACAGTAAGTCGAGCTGTTTCTCGTCCCCTTCATTCTGGAGATGATAGACCGCTTCTACCTGGGCTAAGTCTTTTTGGGCGATGGGGCGGAGGTCGATGGTCAGGGTTTCACGGGTGATTTCGATGTCTTCAATACCAATCGGTTCGGCAGTGACCTGCCCTCCATAGGAGGGGGGGCCTAGATTGGCCCAAGCGATTGGCATGAGCATTCCTGCGACTATCATCCATCCAAACCATCGCCATACCCTCATCATCACTTGCAACCTTACTGAACATCCAACCTTCTCAGGCTACTAAAACGAGTGCCTCTGTAGCCTAGATTCAGTAGTAAATCTTTATGAGTTATTGGAATTTAAGACTTTACTGGAGGATAGGTTTAAGTGTGCCAGAGGTGATTCAAAGATTCTTGGAAGTTGGAAGAAAAATTTTGCTCTAGCAGAATTTTTTTAAAGATATAGGGAACAATATGGTTTGGGAATAGCTCTGGTTAATTGAATTGATTGACCAATATATTGTCAGCAACTGAAATAGGTGATTGAGTATTTTTGATTGATGACCCTATTGACTATCCCAGAAATCTCTACTTCTTTCTGCATCAGCCTTGGTGGTGTCTTTAGTAGATGTGAGAAGTTTAGGGTTTTAAGAAAAGCAATCTATTGAATTAGGGATAAATAAGAAACGGATGAATATACTAGGTATTGGAATCATATTATTAGTCTATACATTAGTAATCCTACTGTTTATCACTAATGCGAATAAAGTTGCCGTGTATATTAACAATACATTTAATAAAAAAAGCAAGAAAAGAATCACGCAATGTGATGTGTTGATATATTCTGGCAGCTGGCTAATTGCCATGACTGTTTTCAGCCAATATTTCAATAGTTCAGGTAGTGGTGGTTGGGGGACAACGACTTTTGATATTTGTAGTGTTCTCTATGGGATATTTATGCTTGTTTTTGGCTATATTAAAAAACGTCAGTGATAGGATGCTGAGAGCGTTCAAAATCAGCTATACATTCCGATTCTTGCAGTGTCTGTATTAATTGTGGATGAACTGATAGAAATTGCTCTGCCGTTTAATTGATATATTTTCCAATAAAAAAAAGCTATTTTAAAGAATATATGGGGATAAAAATTTTAGTTTTTGACCATGAAAACGGTACGAGTTTTACTCAGGTTGATGTGTGGGTTCACCATACTATCCATCTTTGGTATATGGCTATATGCATTTGCGCCTATTACTGCTCCATGGGCTGAATTTGGATATTACGGTAAATTTCATCAGGTTCAGCGAATTATCCTAGAGACGCCTGAATTAAGCATTATTGACCAATGGCAACATCGTGACGTCAGCCTGGAAGACTTCGGCTTCACGGTCCAACGGAAGGATGGCTCAACTACCCAGATTGACTTTTATGATCACTCCGACCAAATGCGGCTGAGTTCAGATGAAGAAATCCGCAATTACATAGCCAGCTTTATCTAAAACTTAGCAACTAGCCCCCTATGATTTGAGAGGGGGGCAGCAATCTCACGAGCAAAAACCATCCGTTATTGATTAGGTAAAGCTGCAGTCCATCCTTCCTCTATAATCGAGACTCTGGTATTGCACTCATCCCACAGGGATGAGTTGTGATTTGATCTAGAACTTGGTTTGAAGTTTTTCATTTAAGGATTATTTATGGCTGCTGATCGGGCGTCTGAGTCACCCAACCAGGGCTCCACTTTAGAAGAAGTGAGAGCCAATCGTTTGCAAAAGGTTGAGCAGCTCAAACAAGCAGGCTTAACCCCCTATGCCTATCGGTGGCAGTCTACCCATACCGCCCAGGCCCTACAAGAGAAATTTGTAGATCTGGCCAATGGTGAAGAGGAGAGTTTTGACGTTGCGATCGCAGGTCGTATCCTCGCCCGTCGAGTCATGGGGAAGTTAGCCTTCTTCAAACTCCAGGACGAAACGGGGACCATCCAGCTCTACCTGGAAAAAAAACGTATCCAAGAGCAGATGGGTGAGCAAAACGAGCAAGCCTTTAACCTCCTGAAAAAGCTGACAGATGTCGGTGACTTTATCGGTGTTCAAGGGACGATCAAACGTACTGATAAAGGTGAACTCTCTGTCTATGTCAGGGAATACACTGTTCTTACCAAGTCTTTATTACCTCTGCCCGATAAATGGCATGGCCTTACAGATATTGCCAAGCGGTATCGCCAACGCTACGTGGATCTGATCGTCAATCCCACCGTGCGAGAGACCTTCCGACGACGGGCTCAAATTACCGCTAGCATTCGCCGCTATCTAGACGAGCAGGGGTTTATTGAAATTGAAACCCCTGTATTGAACTCCGAAGCAGGAGGAGCGGAGGCTCGCCCGTTTATCACCTATCACAACACGATGGAGATGGATCTGTATTTGCGGATCGCGACGGAACTGCATTTGAAGCGGTTAATTGTCGGCGGCTTTGAAAAAGTCTTTGAACTGGGACGGGTATTCCGTAACGAAGGAATTTCCACCCGCCATAACCCCGAATTCACCACCATCGAAGTCTACCAAGCCTATGCCGACTACAACGACATGATGGATTTAACGGAAGCGTTAATTTGTACAGCGGCAGAACGGTCCGTGGGCAGTTTGCAAGTGCCTTATCAAGGTGAAACCATCGATCTCACTTCACCTTGGCGACGAGTGACCATGCATGTTGCGGTACAAGAGAAAACAGGACTAGATTTTTCCACCTTTAAGACAGTAGAAGCAGCCCAAAAAGCAGCCACGAAGGCAGGCATCACTGGAGTGGCAGATTGCGAGAGTGTGGGCCATGTCCTCAATGAAGCCTTTGAGCAAAAGGTGGAAGCGACTCTTATTCAACCCACCTTTATTCTTGACTATCCAGTCGAAATTTCTCCCTTAGCGAAACCCCATCGGTCACGGCCTGGATTGGTGGAGCGGTTTGAATTATTTATCGTCGGTCGGGAGACGGCTAATAGTTTCTCAGAATTGACCGATCCAGTGGATCAGCGCCAGCGTTTAGAAGCCCAGGCCGCTCGTAAAGAAGCAGGGGATTTAGAAGCCCATGGAGTTGATGAAGACTTTATCACGGCGTTGGAATATGGCATGCCCCCCACGGGTGGATTAGGAATTGGCATTGATCGCTTAGCGATGCTCCTCAGTGATGCGGCCAGTATTCGGGATGTGATTGCGTTCCCCCTCTTAAAACCAGAGAAAACTGAGGATGAAGGATAAACCGATTTTGAAATAGATAGGCTGTTCAGGTCACATCTATTTCAAAATCGGTTTGATATTAGGATGGCATGACCTCCAATTTGGTTGTTATGCCTGATTGCATAGTTGTGCGCCAGGGGAGGGAACTTCACCGACTCTGGCCTGCTGTTGCCGATGACCGACAAATCGCTCCAATGCAATTAAAGCCCGATTGTAATCAATGATCGCCTGCAAACGATTGCTACGGGTGCGAGTCAGTTCTGTTTCAGCATTACTGACCTCGAGTTGAGTTCCAATCCCGGCTTTGGAGCGCAATCGAGCTAGCTCTAAACTTTGCTCTGCCTGGATGACTGCACATTCATTCGTCGCGATATTCTTAAAGCTAGATTGCAGGGTAAAGTAATTCTGCTCGACTTGAAATCGAACCAGATTTTTAAAGTTGGCAAACTGAGTTTCGGCGATTTTCGCACCCAAGGCTTGCTGTCTAGCGTTGGCTTTGGTTGCGCCTCCATCAAATAGCAACTTGGTGACTTGCCCACCTAGGGAATAACCAAAAGCCTCTGTCAGGTCATCTAAATCAACCGCAAAGTTACCACTAGCAGCCACACTGACCTGGGGCCCAAAACTTCCCTTAATTAGTCGTTCATTCTGCTGGGCAATTTGTCGCTGATCCAAGATTTCTCCTAGTTCAGACCGATTTTGTTGGGCCTTGGCAATCGTATTCGTGAGAGAAATGGGCCATAACCCTGCAATTTTGACAGAGTCGGCTGCCGATAAGGTGGCTCTGGGATTAAGGCTTAAACGCTGAGCCAATTGGCGTCGAGCAGTGAGCTGTTGACTTTGGGCTTGAGAAAGTTGCTGTTGTTGGTTCGCCAGCTGTACTTCTGAACGCAAGACATCAAACCGAGTGCCTAAACCAGCCTGTTCCAAAGCCCGAGTATTATCCAAGGTTTCTTCGGCATTTCTCACGGCTGCCTTGGCAATCTGAACTAACTCATCCGCCTGCTGCATATCGTAATAGTCATTGGAGACGTCTAGGCGTAGCTGCTGCAACTGGGTTTCTAGGGACTTCTCAGCGGCCTTGAGGGCAGACTCGGCAGCACGAATACTGGCTGGGCGTTGTCCGGAAGTGAATACATCGTAATCCAGCTGAACGCTAGTGTTGAACAGATTGCTCACAGAAGGAAAAAGAGAGGGCTGATCTCGAACCGTTTGAATTTGAGCCTGCAATCCTTGAATGGTCTGATTCAAAATCGCTGTTTGAGCTGCATTGGCCCCAGGTAATTGGGCCTGTAACTGCTGAATTTGATCTTCAATCCCTTCGACTTGGGTTTCTACCTGCTGCTTGTTGATGATCCGTGATGTGGCCGAATCTGTTCGATTGAGGCTCGCCTGAGCACTGATGGTTGGGAGTTCAGCGGCTTTGGCTTCTGCTAATGCTGCTTTGGACTGGCGCACCTGCAATTCCACCACCTGCAAATCTCGATTGTTGCGCTTGGCCAGTTCTAAGGCTTGTTCCAATGTAATCGCCTGGTCGAGGTCCGGGTCGATGGTGACATCTTCCGGAGCAGTCGGTACGTCCAATACTTTGGGATCAGGATTCAGTATTTTGGGATCCGTTGTGGGTAGACGCAGGGGTTGCTCATTGATCTCCGAAGGCTTCAGATCACTCGCAGATGGGATATCCTCTTGAGCCTGGATTGGAACAAGCGATCCACCCATCACCAATGCTGCACTCAAGCAACCGACTTTGCTCCATTTTATCCACGATAGGTGTTGCATAATGGCTCCCAGACCTGCTGTCTCCGTTTAGTACTCTACCAAATCTAGTTCTGGCTGGCGTTGTAAATATGCCAGAAAACCATTTATTCAAGTAAGCTGCATCGGCTTAACTTTAGTAAAACCGCGATATCCGGGAATCTTGAGAATAATATCCTTTCCTGGTTGGTGCTCTGGCTATGCCCTTATCCGTAAGTGTACGAGACATTCAGACCTTAATCCTGTCCTATCACCCCGTCATTGTGATTGAAACCTTAGAGGAAGATCGAGTCCAAACCCTTCTTAAAAAAGCGACAGAGGAAATGTCTATTCCGATGTTTGAATGGAGCATTGCTCAGGGACTGATTCGTTCTCCTGGCACCTTTGATGCGCCTTGGGTGAATGAATATGCTCCCCCAGGCACCCTCAAACCTGCCGCCATTGGGAATACCGCCGAACCCTTAGCCGTCCTTAAACATGTCCAGGATATGTCCATTAAGGCTTTGTTCTGGCTTAAGGATTTTGGCAAACACTTTGAAGATCCAGAAACAGCCCGCCACTTTCGCGAAGCGGCTCAGCTCTTTTCCCAAAAGCGCTCTGCCTTTGTTCTTACCGGGGACAATATCGAGTTGCCCAGGGAAATTGAGCATGATGCTGTGGTGTATGACCTGAAGCTACCTGATCGCGATGAACTCTCTCGGACCGTCAAAGAGGTGGTGCGGACCATGAGGCACAAACACCGCACCATCGTCGAATTAGAAGATCAGGATATGCAGGCCCTGGTTCAAGCCATGACGGGTATGACCTTGAAACAAGCCCGACAAGTGCTGGCCTATGCGGCCCTCGATGATGGCAAATTGACCACAGATGATGTGGAACGCATTCTCCACCGAAAAGCCCAACTGATCCGGGCTGGTGGGGTGCTTGATTATCTTCCTGTCGAAGGCAATCGTGTGGAATGGGGTGGGTTTGCCAATCTCAAGAACTGGCTGGGGCGAGCCAAGGTCGGATTTAGTCCCGCTGCTAAAGCCTTGAATCTGACGCCGCCGAAGGGCATTTTGATTGTGGGGATTCAAGGATGTGGCAAATCTCTAGCAGCTAAAGCGATTGCTAGAGAATGGAAAATGCCATTACTGAAGTTAGATGCAGGTCGTCTCTACGATAAATTTGTGGGGGAATCTGAGAAGAATTTTCGCAAAGCCATCTCTTTAGCAGAATCCATGGCTCCTGCTGTGCTTTGGATTGACGAAATTGAAAAAAGTTTAGGGGCAACTGGGTCTGATTCGGATGGTGGTCTGAGTCGGCGAATGTTTGGGTTCTTCCTGACCTGGATGCAGGAAAAGTCCCAAGAGGTTTTTGTGGTGGCCACTGCCAACGATATTTCCCAAATTCCACCAGAGCTTTTACGTAAAGGCCGTTTTGATGAGATTTTTTATGTGGATTTACCGGATTTGCAAGAACGAGGGGCAATTTTTCGCATTCATCTAATGCTGCGTAAACAGGATCCCAGCCATTTTGATATGCCCACCCTATTGCAGGCATCGGAAGGCTATAGTGGTGCTGAAATAGAGCAGGCCGTCGTGGCAGCCCTTTATCGTGCTCTCTATGTAGAAAAACCGTTGGATACTGAGTTACTGGTTCAGGAAATTCAAGGCATGATTCCGCTATCTGTTTCGCGACAAGAACATTTGAAGCAGCTTCGCAACCTAGCTCAAGATCGATTTATGAGTGCGAGATAACCCTTGAATATCAGTTTGACCTTCCCTTTTGCAGGTCTGATAGCCCCCATCT
Organism: Acaryochloris marina S15; assembly: GCF_018336915.1. Taxonomy (GTDB): domain Bacteria; phylum Cyanobacteriota; class Cyanobacteriia; order Thermosynechococcales; family Thermosynechococcaceae; genus Acaryochloris; species Acaryochloris marina_A. The sequence goes on from NZ_CP064923.1 coordinate 2,017,954, forward strand.
GAACCTTTTCTCTATCGTTTTCGTCTGTTGGATGTATGCATAAATCCCTTCACCTCTCCACCATCCTTTTAGGTACTACAGCTGCATTAGTCTGGGTTCAGCCGCAAGCTCAAGCATTGAGTGCAGCAGAAGTGAGTAAGCTGGCCAAGAACGTCACAGTTCGGATTAGCAGTCCTGGCGGTTTAGGATCAGGGGTGATTGTCAAAAAAGAAGGTGATACCTACACTGTTGCGACTGCGGCCCATGTGGTTGACCTACCCAATACTTACGACATTCAAACCCCTGATCAGCAAACTCATACCGTCACGTCTTCCAGCATCCAAAAATTTCAAGGGGTGGATCTTGCGGTGGTTCAATTTGCCAGTTCCCAGACCTATGCAGTCGCCACAATGGGTAATGTCAATGATGCGCCAGAAGGCACCCCTATTTACGTTGCAGGTTTTCCAGCACTCACCCTGGCTCTGACGGAGTCGATCTATAACTTCACAGAAGGGAAAGTGACGGCTAATGCGACTAAGCCCCTGGCCGATGGATATGCACTGGTTTATTCCAACAGCACCTTACCTGGCATGAGTGGTGGTCCTGTCTTGGATAAGCAAGGGCGATTGGTGGCCATTCACGGCCGGGCAGACACCGCAACGATCCGACCCCAAGATGAAGCAACCAATCCCGACATTTATATCAAAACCGGCTTCAACCTAGGGATTCCTATCAATACTTTTCTCAATTCATTGCCCTCAACCCTCACATCCCTAAATCTAGGGACCCTTGATCCGCGGCCAAATGCGAATGAACCTTCTGCTGCAGATTTCTATTTACAAGGGGGGGATAAACTTAAGAGAAAAGATTATAAGGGGGCGATTGCTGATTTCTCCCAAGCCATTGAGCTAGACCCTGAATATGTGGAAGCTTACTATGGTCGTAGTCTTGGCCACTATCGGCAGCGAGATTCTTTCAAGGCGATTGAAGACCTGTCTCAGGCGATCAAGCTAAATCCAGATTATACCCAAGCCTTTGTACAGCGGGGAGTGGTGAAAGCCAATTCTAGAGACACTCCGGGGTCGCTCAATGATTACCGGAAAGCCTTAACCCTCAGTCCCTTGGATGCCACAATTCTATATCGGCAAGCCTTGTCAGAAATACAGCTTTGGCGATACCAGGGAGCAATGTTTGCTCTGAACCGTGCGATCGCATTCAATCCCCGATTGGCGGAAGCGAAGGTGATGAAAGGTGCCGTTCAGGTTTTGCAGGATAAGTCAAACGGAAGCAACCTGGCAACCTATGCCCAAACAATTGCCGAGCTGGAGCGAATTAGACAACTGCCTTTTAACTCAGCAATCACCGATATTCATAAGGGGCTACTCAGCAGCTTGAAAGGCGATAAGCAAACGGGCCTCCGCCTACTACAAACTGCTGGGTTTAAAGCTCAACGGGAAGGGGATAATCAGTTGAATGAGATTATCCGTGCCATGATCTTAAAGCTGTCGCGGTGATAAGTTTTGTGAGTAATGTCCCTGATTAATCGTCGTACATCCGAGCTTCAGGTGCATTGGGAAACTCTTCACAATATTGTTCAAAATTGCTTTTGGGTTTTTCAACGAAATCACTCTTTTTGAGGATGTCGCTAATGGAAATAACCCCGAGGAGATGATCTTTAACCACTGGGGCTCGGCGAATGCCTGTATTGGCAAATAAACGAGCGACGTACTCAACCCCTAAATCAGGATTAACAACAATACAAGGTTTGGTCATGATTTCATAGACCTTCATCTTTTTGGGGTCATAACCAAAGGCTGCGACTTTGTAGACAATGTCGGTTTGGGTCACCATCCCATAGGGATCACCTGCATATCGAGGCTCAACGATTAAGGCTCGAAGACTTTTCTCTTTCATCTTACTGACTGCCTCGCCGATGGTCGCTGAGCCACTAATAGCGACGACATCTCGGGTCATGATTTCTTCGGCTTTCATCATGGTTATAGACTCCTGAAAAATTGCGATTCAATGAGGTTGTATCTAGGATTATTGAACTTGCTCATCTAGATGAGTTCATCGGCAAGGGAGGCTTGTCTAGGGAGCGTTGAGTAGAGTGTTGATAGGTTGATATCCCTTCTGCATAGGCCTCGACGACTTGACCATTGACAGCGCAAGATACCAGCAAATAATCACAACTGGGACACTCAACCTGGTTAACTAGTCCGTCAGGGCATTTAAGATGAGTCGAATACGAACTCGTAAAATGTAGCCGCCGTGCAGGGGAGCCACATTGAGGACAGCAAATGGTTTGGGTCGTATTCGTTCTAATTTGACTCATACTTATTTTTGGGTCGATGATGATGGATCGACGGTTTAAAGGTGTTTATCCACGGCGCTGGTAAATTTCTCGTAGGGACTCATGCCTACTAGGGTTTCGACCAGTTCGCCGGATTTGAAAACTAGCACTGCTGGAATACTGCGAATGCCATATTGCTTGGCAATACCTTTATTCTTGTCAACGTCAACTTTGGTGACTTTAGCCCGACCGTCATAGTCGGTTGCCAATTGGTCCATCATTGGACTGACTTGTTTGCAAGGCCCGCACCAGGTGGCTGTAAAGTCGACCACAATGATGGACTCATCCTTGAGTAACTGTTCGAACTCGTTGTCTTGTATGTAAGTTACGGTACTCATAATCTTTCCAAAACCTAAAGTAGTGCGTCTTCTTGGTGGGTTTGAATGGTGCAGTCTGATACGGGGTAGGCAACGCAGGTTAGGACGAATCCAGCATCCATTTGATCGTCATCTAAAAAGGATTGATCGGATTGGTCTACTTTTCCTGAGACGACCTTGCCTGCACAACTAGAGCAAGCCCCTGATCGACAAGATACAGGTAAATCAAGATCATTCTCTTCTGCTGCGTCAAAAATATACTGATCGTCTTCAACGGCTATCGTGGCGTCGATACCTTCTGCTTCATTGATCAGTCTGACGTTATAGGTTGCCATTAAATGAAATCCTTGTAAGTTTGGTATTTAAGGTGAACAACGATCAAGAGGGTTGCTGTCGTATCATGAGCCGATAATGGAAACTGCAGCTCATGATGCTGGGGTGCCCATAAGGTTTCACCTAGGTTTTGATTGAAAAAAGGCTCTAACTGCGTCTATACGGCGAATGGAGGAGTGATGTTACTCAACTTGAATTAAGATGTCACCAGGGGTATTGGCCTTTTGCTTTAGGTGTGAAGCCAAAAAATATTAAGACCTTTTTATTCTAAAGCTCATGACCAATAAGGTTTCTGGCGAAAGGCTTGTAACATTTCCTTAGTATACACCTTTAGGGCGTATATTCATTGTCTTATAGAATGTAAATCTGTTTCCTTGTAACATTCCTTTTGGATCTATCGAACCCCTTATGTCTGCTGAACAATGGCATGTGAATGAAGTGAGCCGTCGGCTCAATGAAGGCCGCCAAGCGAAGGCGGCTCAGGGTGGGTATGTAGGATATGGTTCTCCCCCTTTTGGCCAGCTTTCCCATAAAGGGGAGTTGGTTGCTAATCCTCGGGAAACGGAGATTATTGATCTGATTCGCCGTCACCACAAATCTGGTAAATCTCTACAGCAGATTGCTGATTGGCTGAATCACAATGGTTATCAGACCAAGCGAGGGCGTTTGTGGAAGCGTATTTCTGTGAAGCGAGTGTTAGATCGGTTGTATGGCAAAACGGCTCGGATTTCAGGAGGGACTAAGCAACGTAAACCAGATTGATCCTATTTTTTAACCCCTATTCGTTACCTGGATTTGTCCAGTTGGGTGTGTGTACTGATGCAGCAAAATGAGCCGATGGTGGGTACTCCCAATTTGGAGGAGGCCATCAATTACCAGCCCTTAACCTTGACACCAGAAACGGCGTTAGTGGATGTGATTGCTCGCATGAGCCAAACTCCCTTCAGTTCCTGCGATTTGGGAGCACCTCCACAAGCTTCTTCGGATTCAGAAACGGAAGCTTTTCGACCCACTTGTGCTCTGATTATGCAGGATCAGGAGATTTTGGGGATTTTGACGGAGCGAGATATTGTCCGATTTGCTGCCGCAGGAATGGATTGCGATCGCATCACCGCTGCCGATGTCATGGCCCATCCAGTCAAGACCTTACCTTTGGCTGATTTTAAGGATATTTTTGCGGTTATGTTCCTGTTCCGGCGGTATCGAATTCGCCATTTACCGATCCTGGATGATCAGAACAAGCTAGTGGGCATCACGGAACCCAGTAGTCTACGACGAGTGTTGAGGCCCGCTAACCTTTTAAAGCTTCGCCGGGTGTCTGAGGTGATGTCACAGTCCGTCATTCACGCCCCTCCCCATTGTTCGGTGTTGAGCCTGGCCCAATTGATGGCTAAACATCGGGTGAGTTGCGTCGTCATTGTAGAGCCTGCACCAGATGATGGCCTTAAACCGATTGGCATCGTCACAGAGCGAGATATCGTTCAATTTCAGGCAATGCAGTTTGACATTGGCAGAATTATGGCGACAGAGGTCATGAGTTCTCCGCTGTTTTTACTGAATCCTGGAGATTCCCTCTGGTCTGCCCATCAAGAAATGCAGCGCAGACGAGTCCGGCGCTTAGTGGTGTCCTGGAATTGGGGACAAGATTTAGGAATTGTGACTCAAACCAGTCTATTAAAGGTGTTTGATCCTCTGGAGATGTACGGCATTATTGAAACCTTGCAACAAACGATTCAACAACTAGAGACGGAAAAAGAATCCTATTGGCGTCATCAAGACGCTGAAGTGAGCTAGTAAAGAAGGGGATAAGGCTCACTTGTCCTGGGATTTATGGGCAACTTTTTGGACATTTTGCTCCCAATTCACGCCATCAAAGGGCACCACTTCCATAGAGTTGGGTTGAGTATCGAGACAACGAACGTTGATATCGTAGCCATCGGGGTTAGAACGAGGAATGTAAAACGGCTTGACGCCACAGATCCGGCAGAAGGTATGCTGAGCAATGCCCGTATTGAATCGATAGGTCGTTAGGGCATCTTGCCCTTGCAGTAAATTGAACTTGGATGGAGGGACGATGAGATGCAAAAATCCCGCTTTTGAGCAGATAGAGCAGTTGCACTCATCGACCTGGATGTCTTTGGGAGCCTCAACTTCGAACTGAACCGCGCCACAATGGCAACTGCCTAAATATTTCATGGAACGTTCCCCAGTCTACGGGCGATAGATCTATCTTATGCTGTGCAAAGATTGAGTAATGGCAGAATTTTGCTGCCCAGATGATCATGCAGCAGTTATTGATTGACCGTTTTCGAGGATTGTTTCTGGGAGTCGCTGTCTTAGAAGCCCATTGCCATAGACAGGGCAATTCACACCGAAATAGCACATTGGCTGAAGGGCAGGATCTTCCGTTGCCAAGCGAGCCATGGAGATGGTGCGAAGCCCTTGCCATCGGGAAGTCTGAGGTAATTGCCCATTCAAGTCAAGGGCAAAATGAACCTCCAGTTCCTGTTTTAGACCCTCCCTCTTCTGAGGGTGATATTGAATTAGCTATCTTGATGGCCCAGATGCTACCAGTAGCTCTGTTTTACCATGAGAATTTACCTCGCCTCGAAGAATATATTTGTGGCTATCGACTGAGGGGAGCCAGGCCAGACTTGCAGGCCGAGATGTTGGGTATTGGAGTTGCGATCGCACTCCTCTGCAAGGAACAGGCCAGTCCCCAAACCCTGATTCCCCAACTGCTGGCCCATGATTTCCTCTCGGGAACGAACTTGCATGGTCAGCTTCAACAAGTGCAAACTCTTCTGCAAAAACAATCCAGCCTCTCGGTGGTCTGGCGTGAGGTCAACCCAGAACCCGCTTCAGGGATTTCACCTTTGGGGACTGCCCTAGCAATGGCCTGTTACTGCTGGTCAAGTACAGCAGATACGTTTGCCTTGACGGTGACTCGGGCTCTGACCTTACCCCAATCCCCTACGATTGCAGCCTTGATTGCTGGTGCTTTATCTGGCGTATTCAACGGTGTACATGGCATTCCGTTGGCTTGGCAAGGGGCATTCTCGACTCATTCCGGTTCTCGTGCATCTATCCTTGCCCAAGCGGATCAACTTTTGGGGGCTTGGTCAGGTTATTTGAGCTATGAAGCCTCTATCCTCCCACTAGAGAAAACGGCGGTGTCTGCGCCGGGTGTTCTTCGGCCTCGTGGGTAGTTCCGCCTTTGCGGCCCACAGGTTTTGAAGCTGACCAAAGCTCCAGTCTAGGGGCACAAAAACCGCCGACCGTAGTATTAAAGAGTGATTTGACTATAATTGAAGGACTTGAACAACAGTTGTGGACAAATCAAGGACACCGTTATGCGAGCACTACTGACTTCTGACTTCAGGATATTTCGCAATTGAATGGACTGTATGCCTTAGTTGCCTAACCATCCAATGAAGAAATTATTCCGTTCTCAGCAGGTGCGTCTGAGCCGCTGGCTATCTTCCTCTGCCGCGTCACGTATTCCTTCGAACCGTTCTGCTCGTCGTTCTCTCAAGCAGCAATCGCCCTTGTTGTTTGTAGTGTCTGTGGCCGCTTTAACGAGCGTGATCGGCCATCGGTTCTACAACGAGCCGCAATTGATGATTGGTACCGTTGCCCCGGAAACGATTAAGGCCCCAGAGTCTGCTCAAGCCCCCGATCCCATTGCGACGTCTGCAGCCCGTGAAGCCGCCTTTCGGAATGCGGTGAGCGTGTATATGGTGAACCCATCTCAAACCGCTGCTATTCAAGCGGATTTGGATTCTTATTTGGCAGATGTGCAAAAATTTCGAGGGTCAGCGGGAGAATTTCCCTATACAGCGATTCAGACGTTGTCCCCTGCCGTTCAACATTTTCTGCGACAACAGAATACTGGGGACTTTCAGACGCTGCTAAAGCGGGTCAATGCGACCACTCCCACTTCTACGGCCTGGCTGAAGACCAAGAATGCACAAGCTGCAATTAGAGCGCTGCGAACCTATAGAGCCAAAGAAAAAGATGGGGTGAAGTGGTCTGCCCTGATGCGTAGCATCACCCAAGCCCAGCAAGATTATCAGGCTGCTTTAGGTGCTGTTCCTCCTCGCTTACAGGGATTCTCCAGTCGGACCCTCTTAGAATTTACTGAACCTGAGTGGGCTATGGCTCAGAGAAGGCTGCGGACTGCGTTAAAACGCATTCTTACCCAAGGGATTCCGCCAGGATTGCCAGGGACAGTAATGCGGAGTGCCATCAAGGTCCAGCTCCAGGACTATCCTGCCAAAGTCCAAGCCCTGGGCATTAAATTATTGCCGATTGTTCTCAAGCCCAACCTCAGTATTGACCCCACCGGCACCTTGCGTCAGCGGGAAATTATTGCTGAGCAGATTCCCCCAATTCTGATTCCCATCAATAGAGATGAGGTCATTGTTAACTCGGGTGAGCGAATTTCCCAAGCTGACTTTGCCTTACTGGAACATTTTGGCTTGAGTCGACGGGGCATCAACTTACTGGGCTTGTTTGGGACGATGGCAGCAGTCAGTGGGGGGATTGCAGTGTTTTTAGTCGTGCAACGACGCTGTCGTCTTGCATTTGACCGACGAGACTATCTGTTGGTGTTAATGCTGTCGGCCAGTGCATCCCTACTGATTTGGACGACGGCTCTGCGATATACCAGTTTGCCTGCGGTCGGTCTGCTAGTAGGCAGTTTCTATGGGCCTGTTTTAGGGGCAACGGTAGTCGTTATTCTCACGGGTCTGATTCCCTTAGGGCTCAATAGTGGCTTTATCGAATTGGGGGCCATTGCTGCTGGCAGTTTGGTGGCCAGTTTAGTTGCTCGTCAACGGCGTTCTCGGGAAGAGATTGCCCTGTTGGGGGTGATTGTCGCCATTACTCAAGGGGTGGCCTTATTTATCCTGATGACTCTAGCTGGGGCTCCAGTCTATAGCATTTTGGGTTTGTCTCTGATTCAGGGCTTAGTGGGATTAGGGTGGACTATTGTCGCCTTGGGTATCAGTCCCTATATCGAGCACGTGTTTGACCTAGTGACGCCCATTCGGTTGGCAGAATTGGCTAATCCCAATCGACCTTTGCTCAAGCGTCTGTCGAAGGAGGCTCCTGGAACCTTCCAACACACCATGTTTGTGGCCACTTTAGCTGAAGCAGGGGCCAGCGCTTTAGGCTGTAATGTCGAACTGGTGAGAACGGGAACCCTCTACCATGACATTGGCAAAATGCATGACCCGCAATTTTTTATTGAGAACCAGCGTGACACCACCAATAAGCACGATCTGCTTAATGATCCTTGGCAGAGTGCTGAGATTATCAAGAAACATGTCTCTGAAGGGTTGGTAATGGCCCGTAAATGTCGTTTGCCCGCAGCCGTGCAAGCGTTTATCCCCGAGCATCAGGGCACAATGGTGATTGCGTTTTTCCACCATCAAGCCCAACAGCAGGCAGCTGCTAATCCTGACCTTGATGCGGTTCAAGAGTCTGACTTTCGCTATCCTGGCCCAGTGCCCCAATCCCGAGAGACGGGGATTGTGATGTTGGCGGATTCTTGTGAAGCGGCGTTGCGATCCCTCAAAGATGCCACTCCCGACTTAGCCTTAAAAACCATTAACAAGATCTTCAAAGGGCGCTGGCAGGATAATCAGTTAGTGGATTCTCAGCTGACCCGTGACGAGTTAAATGTATTAGCAGAGGTGTTTGTGGAAGTATGGATGCAGTTTCATCACAAACGCATTCCCTACCCCACGGCAACCATCCCCCCCAAGTAAGAAAAAATATGTAACACTACTTTGGGTATCTCTGGTTTTTAACCAGGGATAAATGAACCATCCAAATATTTATCCTGTTTTTTGTGAGGAAACCCTATGGCTTTAACCGCTGGCATTGCCGCTCCTGCGTTTACGACTAAAGACACCAATGGCAACACGGTTTCCCTTGCCGATTATGCCGGGAAGACTGTGGTCCTGTATTTCTATCCCAAAGATGATACACCGGGCTGCACCAAAGAAGCCTGTAGCTTTCGCGATAATTACAGTGCTTACCAAGGCAAAGATATTGTGGTCTTCGGTGTAAGTGGTGACGATGAAAGTTCTCACCAAGACTTTACCAGTAAGTTCAATCTGCCTTTTCCTCTATTAGCTGACGTTGACAATAGCCTGATGCAAGCCTACGACGTTGATGGCGGTGGGTACGCCCAGCGGGTGACTTATGTGATTAATGGTCAAGGCCAAATTGACAAAGTTTATAACTCCGTTAAGACAGACACTCATGCCACCGATATTTTGGCTGACTTAGGTCTCTAAGGTCTGGCTTAAGGTCATGATATTGCGGTAGCAAAGACTATCAGTGATCAAGAAAAACGCCAAAACAGCATCTTTGCTCTTGGCGTTTTTCTTGTATCTCGCTTAAATATCCTAATTTGGTAAATTAAGTTCTAATGAGTACCTATAGGGACTTATAGCAGTCGCCACTCTAATTAGGACGCTAGGTACAACACATGTTCCATTGCTTCTCTAAGTGAACCGAAGTGCTCTAATTGGTGTCTAATTCGACTTTTAATCCAAGCCCACGACCGTTCAATCTTATTCAAATCAGGAGAATAGGGTGGCAAGTACCACACTTCACATCCTGCGGCTTCTACCAGTTGCTCAATTCGCCCTCCCTTATGGAAGGTGGCATTATCAATGACTAACTTCTGCCCCGGTTTGAGCATCGGTATCAAACAAGTCTCAAGCCAAATTTCAAATACGGTGCGATTGCAAGCCCCTTCAATCGTGAACGGGGCCATGAGCTGCTTTCCTCTCAAAGCTGCAATCATATTGACTCGTCCACTTCTGCTACCAGACTTTAAAGCATAGACCCGCTCACCTTTGGGACCATAGCCATAGTCATACTCATCTCGATTGTCCATCCCTGACTCGTCAGCATAGACGATATCGTCTGGGTCTACTGTTGTTAACTTTTGGACGAACTCAGCCCGTTTGTGCTCATCGCGTTGGCGGTAGCCATAGGTCTTTTTTTTCGAGTAAATCCAATATTCTTCAGCGCTCTTGAAATAGTACGCTCACTGATTTGCCCCTCCCACAACTCGGCCATCTGAGCTTGGGTTTTATAGCGATGTTCTTGAGCAAAAGCTCGAAACTTGTCCCAGTCTGTGATTTTGTGGCTATGGCCAAGGTGTTGTCTAGGGATGGGATGAAGATCACCTGTTTCTGCTTTGAGACGTTGCCATAGATTAATGGTGTTACGACTGATATGAAAGGTGTCACTCGCTTCTGAGGGAGGCATGCCATCAAGTTCAATAGCATCGATCACTTTGCAACGTAAATCGTAGCTGTAGATCAGGGGCATCCATTGAAAGATATAACAGTATCTCTAGTTTATTATGTCCTGAATAAAATGGCGCTTGCTATAGTTCCAGGAATCACTCCAATTGACGACGCTTGATCAAAATATAGCCAGTCCCTAGCCAAAATAAGAGTAGTCCTGTAGTTAATAATAGGATTGCCACCAGGCCAAAACGAGCAATCAGAGCAGGAGCCGCAGCCGTAAAGAGTCCCCCTCCGACAATAGGTTCAAAAAATAATTGTTTGTAGGCAAACCCTTCAAAGGCACCAGAGCGATTGTCACGATCCACCATGCGCAGTAACAGAATCCCCGTTGCGGTAACGCCCATCGATTGACCCAAATCTCCAATACCTCGTTCAAACCAATGATCAGGAAAAATCTTAGGGGCGTAGTAAAGGAAAAAGACGATATTCCAAGTAATACCGACTAGGCTGAGAATCACAAAAACCCCTAAATTACTGCCAAGAACCTGCAATGAGATAGAGACTAAAGCAGTGGCGACCACAACGTCTAAAGCCAAGCCCGCAATACTCTTCATTAAAGGCTTAATAATCAGTGGACTCAAGTTTAATCGGTTCAAAATCATCTGAACTAAAATCCCCCCAATTAAAGCCATGGGAAACAAGGGGACATAGATCATGACTTCAACACCGGATCGGCCCCAAGTTGCAGCTTCTAGCCATGTCAATCCATTCAGAATTAGCCAGCCGAAGACAATGGCTATGCCCACAATGCCAAAGTTGATCGAAAGCGGATCAATCAATAATCCTTGCATCAGTTTGGCTCGACGCTTTCTGATTTCAGGTGTTTCTGTGGCAGATAGTTCTGGAATATCCTCAACATCCCCAACTCGCCTAGTGACAGATTGAATATGCTCTTGCCGACGTCCCCAACCCGCTAAAGCAGTTCCCGAAATAATGCCCGAAACAATTCCTACGGTCGCTAACCCCAAGGCCAAGTCACCTCCGTCCTGAAATCCTAGTGTCCCTAGAGTTTTAGCCATTCCACCAGCAGTGCCATGTCCCCCTTCAAAACCAATCTCGATCAATGCTCCAGAGATAGGATGGGCACCAAATACGGGCTTAAGTACCAATAGTGTGACTAGAAGCCCGACAACGTATTGTCCCCAAGCGAGACTCTGACCAAAAACAACTTGCGGGGCAGCTTTGCGCCAAATTTCCTTGAGGCTAGGTATCTGTTCTCCCAAAAAGAGGGCAGCAAACACGATATTAATGAATAGGCCAGGAGACTGGGACCAAACGGCACGGATCGGTTCTGAGAAAATTCCATCCGCAAAGAAAGCGCCTTTTCCCAGAATCATCTGAACTAGTGCACCTAATATTTGCGGGCCTAATAGCAACCCTAAGAATCCAGCCACAATCGATTCCGGTAGGTGCAGTTGCTGGAGCCAACGAATCTTCTGTTTAAGGTATCGACCTGCTAGTAATAGCAATGATAAAATCACGAATGCAAAAAATACGTCTTTTAGACTAAACATGGCGTCTCTACTAGCGAATGAGTTGGGTGCTCAGAAGTTTTAAGAAGTGGCAGTCTATTTTTTAGAACTTATTGTTTGGGGCAGCTATAACTGGTGCTGTGCTTCAGAGGTCCCATTAGCATCGCGATAAGCAAATTATTTGAGACTAAAAGATTTCCACCTTTATAGAATCTTGCATATCTTCTATGACGAAGTACGAGTCTCGTAACGTCAATCGTTTCCTAAATTGGCCTCTCTCTATCGGGAAAGAACATCAAGATTACTTCGAGATTGCTTGATACTTTTCCATCGGTTTGTTTTGACTTTAAGGTTCAACATGGTTGGTCGATGGGCACAAACTCTATCTCGAGACTGTTGGAGTTGCACTGCATGGGTTGAATTAAGACTTGAGGAGGATTCTTACGATTACCATTCGGCTCGAATTCAATATTGCCTGTTGCTCCCCAGGTTTTAAAGTTTGGGGCTGCTAGCGTCGATTGGGTGCCTTGACGGCTAGGCGCTTTTTGTGAACGTAATGCTTGAATTAAGACCCGAGTCGCATCATAGGCCAATGCCGTTTGGGCTTGGACTTGCTGACCCCATAGGCTGTCTGCATGGTTCGAAAAGTCTGGGTTTGGACTTGCGTCGTGGTGCCAAGGGACAGAGACAGCTAAGGATTGTGGCAGCGACTGGGGGAGAACAGATAGCGTCTTTGGATTGTCTAATCCCCATGAACCAACAATAGGATGTTGACCTGAATTTTCTTCAATCAGTTTGAATGCATTGTCTTGAGCTAAAGATACCTCACCATCTGGGACGATCAGTAGCGGGATGTCATTTGGATCTCCATACTGCTTTAGAGCAGCAATGGCTCCAACTGGGTCAAATTCGGAAGAGGCTAAATCTGAGAGTGGATCATTTTGTACAACAGGACTAATCACTTTCCCCCCTGCCTGTTCATAGATCTCCTTGAAATCATCCCAGAATGAATGAGTAAAAGGACTTTCAGGATTATAAAAAACCTTCACGGTGCGTTTGTTGATCACCTTGAGAAGATAATTGGCTACGGATCTTGCTTCCACGGAGGTGGTAGGAACAGTTCGAAAAAAATAACCATCCCCCTTGATTGCCAGCTCCTTGGCTGTTGAACCCGGTGAAATGATGGGTAATTGATGTTGTTTATAGATATCAAGGGTAGGTTTAGACATGTCACTGGCATAGTGACCCACAACTCCTAAAACTTCTGAAGTTTTTGATAACTTTATTGCTCGGTCTTTAGCATTTTTAATCTTATTGAAGTCATCTGCAATCACAACCTTCAGGCCGATCTTGTTGCCAATAGGATTGGGGGTGAGAAACGGAATATCCAACTGAGTGGATAGATCTGAAATATTCAAGTTCGCTTCTGTCTGGGCTTGAGCGACTCCCCTAAGCAGACGATAGGCCAATTTATGGCTAGTCAGTTTTTGGATGTTGGCATCATGCAAGAACGGAACACTTATCGCAATAGTGCGGTATTCAGCGTTCATGTTATCGAGAATGGCGTTATTGAGATAAATGAGCGTTTCAGGATCATTGCCATCATCTTGCCAGGACTCCAGCAGATTCTGGATACCTTGCGGATAGTTTTTTTGGGCTATGGCATCAGCAGCATTTCTCTTGTGACCCGGACGAAGACCTAAAACCTCCTCACCCATACTCGTAAAGTCACCGAGTTGTGGGGATGTATCTGTCCAGACATTGGTTGCCCAGATACTGACCACCATGGCACTAAGACTTAACGCTAAGAGAATCCAATATTTCAATCGGAAACCTAGAAACGAAAATCTTTGTTTGTTAGGAAGAGATGGCGTCGGCCAAGTGAGGGTTTCCACCCCAGGTTGTTGAAAAATGATGGGCAGCCAAGTCGCGTAGGGAAACTGGTCTTGAATTGACTCTAGATCGTGGCGTGCGGAGAGCACCGCATTGTGCACTGAATTGCCTTGGGAAAAATACTGAACGAAGGAGGCTAGAAACTTGTGAGCGACTTGATCGGGTACAGGCTCTCGCATATAAACAATATAGGGAATGCTGAGACCCGAAAGATGGTGGGCTAGTCCTAAGCCATCACAAGAGTTGAGGATACACACTTGCAATCCTCGATGGGCTGCGATGCTGAGGTGATGATGGAGGTCCTTCAGCGTTAAGCTATCGGTTTCATTGATTGAAATCACGCCCTGGTGATCTTCTGTACGACTATGTCCAGCAAAAAATAGAAGGTCCCAACCTTTCTCATCCTTCAATGCCCTAGCGACCTGATCTCGACTTGGCTGTTTGAGGAATGTTAGGTCAATATCAGGGATGCCCATAAGAATATCTTGCTCATGATCAAGGTCAATATTGTGATCACTTCCAAGAATCGCTAATACTCGAACAGGGATTTCCAGAGCCTTGAGCTGGGCCTGCCGATATTCTAGAGGGCCTAACGAAATTGGAATTTGAGGATTGCGCTGCACATGGTCCCAGAGCTGCCAAGGTAAACGTTGTAGTTCAGTATCATCGGTGCGAATCAGCAGGCGTAAGTCTTTCGATGAGCCATAAAGTTCAGCGAGTTGACGGGTGATTCGCTGAAAGTCGGCTGAATCATGGTTTAACCATTGATTCATGAGTTCTTCAAGCTGCTGGGCAGTCTGAACGCACTGTTTTTTAGCGTTTCGCAATTGAGACAGGTGCTGGTCTGACTCCGCCACAAACTCCAATCGTGTTGCTGAGCCCAAATCTAAATAGTGTTTTTGCCAGTCTGTATAGAGGGCTGCTAGATCTGTTTTAGGGGGGAGTGTTCCTTGCAAAGTGCCTTCAATGTGGAGGCTATTCTCCTGTCTCCATTCAAGGGTGGCTTGTATTCCCTGAGATAACTGACCTTGGAGTCTCAATATCACAACCCGCATCATTTCACCTACACTTTCGTAATGACATCAGTCCCCTTATTCAGATCACAAAATTCTCGGTATGCTTTGCGCTGCCATAGATGAGGTCTACTGAAAAATGTTCGCAAGGGGCAGCAAGAAAGGGACGAGTCACTAGATCACCTTCGTGGCTGGAGAGGGAAAGCTGTTGGAAGGTTTGTCCATCTTCATCAATAACTGCTAACTGAAGTGTATCTGGTAATTCTTGCTCAACTACAGGTTCAACCATGATTTCGATTTGGAATTTGCCTTCTTGTTTGGGGGCCAGATACATCACCAGTTCTAAATCAAGGTCTTGTACTTGCACGATTTTGGAGACGAATACAGGGGCTTCACTATGACTCTTAAGAGGTTCTGGCACATCATCACTTTCAAAACGCATATAGGCTAAATTCAAATTCTGAGATAACTGCCAATCTGAACAAGTATTTCTAAGCGGTTCTGACAGTGCAGCAAGCTGTTGTCTTTGCTCCTGAGCCCAACTCCATATTGTTTGGAGAACAGTCGTTTTGCAGTCAAATAGGAATTGGGGTAATTCGTCAATGGGCTGAATTTGGTGGAGATCAATTTCTCCATCGGAGGAGACAGGTTGAGAGTTAAAGCCTAAAATTTGAGCTTGCTGATAGTGCTCTTCAAGTCGAACAACGACATAGGCTAGGCGGTCATCTTGAGCATCAATCGGTACTTGAACGCTAGTGTCCCCAGCCAGTACTGGGCAGCATTCCAACTTGCCATAGCCCTGAACCATTAGATCTGCACTCTCTAGGAATTGGGAGAGAATGGAGTCATTACTATCACTTGCCTCAGGCTTAATTTTAAAAGCCATGCATCGCAGGTAAAAATCGACCGCGTAGAGCGCCAATCTTTTCCGAAATTCTTGCTGATTGTGATCCGCATCAAATTTTGGATGGATATGGCTTTGTGCTTTTGCCCAGACTTTAGATGTCAAGGGTACTGGAAAGCCAAAGGAGGGAATTGCAGAGGTCATAGGATGCCGAGACAGTAAATTACAATTTGAGCAGGATAAGTCGCTCTAAAGATATCGTTTGAAATAAGGCAATAATTTTCTTAAGGTTCGTTGAAAAAAACTGGATAAGGTTCTAAATGAGATTTCCGTTTGAGCCGATAAATCTGTCCAGGTTTCTCCTTGGATATGGCGAGAAATAGCTAGGAATTGGAATGTGATATCAGGATGATTTCTCACCCAGTAGGCAGCAAGTTTTTGCTCTGGATCGGTCTCTAGAAACAACCTGAGATTGTAATAATCCGTTGTTTCAAAATCTTCAATGTCAACTTTAGAGTCTAATTTTTCTAGCACGAAGGGGTCATAGAAACAGGTGCGTCGAAATTTTTGTTCATTGAGAACATCCAAAAATTTATATTTAAAATTGCTATTTACCCAAGCCAATATAGGTTTCTCGGGTCGATAGAGTTCAGGGTTATTACAGATATACATCCATGCTTTCTGCTTAGCTTCGTTGTAGAGGTCTGTAAACATGGAGGTTGGATAGCTGTGAGCATACTTCCTTAAGCGAGTGAGTCGCCCTGACTGCTCAATGATGATAATAAGTCTTGTCAGCCTTTGCTGTCTGCTGACCGATTCTGATGGATGGCTACGAGCCTCCAATATTAGTTCTAGTAACTGCCGCTCCAGTGAATCCTCATGAGTTCGCCCCGTTAACTGCGCGAGTTGGGCTAATGCTTGCTGTTGGGGGATCGATCCCGGTAAATGGCTGCGAGCTTGCAAAAGTAATGCTAATAATTGTTGATCCATTGGGATAGAGATATTCAGACTTTGATGGGAGGCTTCTTGCACACGAAATCTGGGCAATGGTTGGGGGCTAGATTTCGTGTGCATAGGGTCGCGTCCTGCAATTAAGAATATGTATTAGAGGCCTATGTCAGCCATCGCTGTAAGTTATTAGCTCTCATAAACTAGAACTTCTGCATTTTTTACAAAAGTTCATTAATTGTGTAGAGCAGAAAAAATTAAATTCATGCATCAGAAATTATGAACATACCGTACCTGTGCTGTTTTAAGAAATGCACTTTGTACTTAAAGCTGTTTCTAAGTCTCCTGGAAATATGGCTTATGTTCTGAGTTCATATCGAGGAGTCCAAAGAAAAGAATTTGCAGAAAAATATCTCATATTCCATATCTATATGCAGAAGTGAAAATTCTTTTCAACTCGATTGATACTGTAAGCATCATGTTCAATAAAAAGTGGACTTCATGTATTCGAAACCAAAATCTAAACCGGCGGCATCTTCTGGCTGGTGCGGCATCGTTGACCTTAGTAACGGCCTGTGGAAAACCAGCTTCTTCTCCAAAGGTGATTCCCAATCCGAGCATTACATGGCGGATGATCACCAGTTGGCCCCAGTCATTGGATGTTATTTTTGGAACCTTGCAGACCTTTACCCAGCAGATCAGCAAGATGACCGATGGTCGATTTACGATCGATCTATTTGCGGCGGATGAAGTGGTCCCGGCTCTTAAGGTGATGGATGCGGTCAGTGATGGCTCAGTTGAATGTGGCCATACGGCTTCCTATTACTATTTGGGAAAACAACTCGCTTTGGCCTTTGGCACCACGATGCCTTTTGGCCTGACTGCTCAGCAGCAGAATGCTTGGCTCTATCACCATGGAGGATTGGAGGCCATTCAGGCTCTTTATGCAGACTTCAATCTGATTAACTTTCCAGCGGGCAATACGGGAGGGCAGATGGGGGGCTGGTTCAAACGCAAGATTAACTCGACTGCTGATCTCCAAGGATTGAAAATGCGTATTCCTGGTTTAGGTGGGGAAATTATGAGTCGTCTTGGCGTTAATGTCCAAGTGATTCCAGGTAGCGAGATTTTCTTAGCTCTGCAGCAGGGGGCAATTGATGCGGCAGATTGGATTGGCCCGTATGACGATACCAAGTTGGGATTAAACAAGGCTGCTAAATATTACTATTCACCTGGGTGGTGGGAACCTGGTGCGACTCTTGATGCTCTGGTCAATCGCTCAGCCTGGGACAAACTGCCTCCAGACTACCAGCAAATTTTTAAGACAGCCGCCTACGAAGCTAATCTCAGCATGTTGTCTCAATATACGGTTCTCAACCAAAAAGCTGTTTCCCAGTTGCAAAAGGACGGCACTCAAGTCTTGACCTATGGCAATGATATTTTGCAGGCGGCTCGCAGAGAGACATTTGAGCTGTACCAGGAAAAAGCAGAACGGGATCAGACATTTAGAAAAATTTATGAACCTTGGAAACGGTTTTGCGATCGCGCCACACAATGGCATCAACTCAACGAATTGAAATTTAGCCAGTTTGTCGCTAGCCCCTAGCCACATTGGGACTTAGAAGCTAAGGGTCTTACCGCAGCTAATTGCTTAATCAACCCATCGAACACTCAAGGCATGGACTTGAGAAGGATACCCCTGTGTTTAAATTACTCAAATATTGGTCACTTAAAATTGACGGAATAAGCACCCGTATTGGCTCGCTTAGTTCCTGGTTCGTCTTATGCATGATTTTGATTGGAGCCTGGAATGTAGTGGGTCGATATGTGGGCCGTATTATTGGCACTAATTTATCGTCGAATACACTTCTGGAGCTACAGTGGCAGCTATTTGCAGCGGTCGTATTTCTAGGGGCTGCCTGTACCTTAAAGCAGAACGAGCATGTCCGGGTGGATGTGTTTTATAAGGACTTAAACCCGAGACAAAAAGGTCTTGCCAATCTCTTGGGCACGCTGGTATTTCTAGTGCCCTTTAGCATCACCCTTATCTATGTCTCTTGGCGCTCCGTCTGGAATGCCTGTGCTATTTGGGAAGTTTCGCCCAACCCCGGTGGGTTGCCCCTGTGTCCCCCGAAAGCGCTGATGATCCTTGGCTTCTTGCTCTTATTGGCCCAGGGATGTTCGGAAGCGATTAAAAGCTGGGAAATATTCAGAGCTGGATTGCCTACAAGCGAGGACAAGCATCATGGCTGAAGGCGGATTTGGATTACTGATGTTTGCAGGGGCTTTGGCACTTCTGTCTTTGGGGTACCCCGTTGCCTTCTCTTTGGGAGGGGTTGCCATTGGCTTTGGTTTTATTGGGGTGGGGTTTGGGGTGTTCGATCCCATCTTTTTGACAGCCTTGCCCTATCGCATTTACGGCATTATGGAAAACTACACGCTCCTGGCCATTCCCTATTTTATTTTTCTAGGAGCGATGTTGGATAAAACGGGGATTGCTAAGCGCCTACTGGAAACCATTGGACTACTCTTAGGACGTGTCCGAGGTGGGTTAGCCATAGCTATTATTTTGGTTGGCGCATTGCTGGCAGCATCAACAGGGGTTGTTGCTGCCACTGTGGTGATGATGGGCCTTATTTCGATGCCGATCATGCTGGAGCATGGCTATAGCAAAGAATTAGCGGCGGGCGTGATTGTCGCCTCTGGAACCTTGGGGCAAATCATTCCCCCCAGTTTGGTACTGATTGTTCTGGGCGATCAACTAGGAATATCCGTTGGAGACCTATTTATGGGGTCTGTCATTCCCGGTCTCATGATGGTGGGTGCTTTTGTCGGCCATGTGCTTCTCATGGTTCACTTAAAACCAGAAATGGCTCCAGCGCTTCCTCCTGAAGCATCAAAAGTGAATCGTATCTGGCTTAGACAACAAGTGTTGAGAGCCGTATTGCCCCCTCTTTTCTTGATCATATTGGTCCTTGGCAGCATCTTTTTTGGGATTGCGACCCCCACTGAGGCAGGGGCTGTGGGATGTATCGGCACCATGGTTCTCGCCCAAGCTTATGGCCAATTGAATGGGCCTGCTCTGCAAGAAGTCTGTCAATCCACCCTGCGATTTACTTGCATGGTGATCTTTATTTTGATTGGCTCCACTGCCTTTTCACTCGTGTTTCGAGGTTTACAGGGCGATCGCTTATTGTTTGATCTATTGGTCAATTTGCCGGGTGGAAAAATCGGGTTTCTACTGGTCAATATGCTGGTTATCTTTTTGCTGGGATTCTTTATTGATTTCTTTGAAATTGCCTTTATATTGATGCCCATTTTTGCTCCAGTTGCTGAGTCGTTAGGGCTAGATTTGGTTTGGTATGGTGTCGTCATTGGAGCTAATTTGCAGACCTCATTCTTGACCCCACCTTTTGGGTTTGCGCTGTTTTTCTTAAGAGGGGTTGCGCCACCAGAAGTGACCACTCAAGATATCTATCGGGGGGCCATCCCGTTTATCTGTGTGCAGCTAATCATCCTGGCTCTAATCATTATCTTTCCAAGTACAGTCACTTTTTTGCCTTCAACTCTAAGTTGAATTTGCTTGAACTATAACGAGTCAATAGATCTCATTCTTGATGTAGTTTGAAGTTGGTTTAGTGCTTTGTCTTAATTGCTTGAGGTAGATGCTCAATTGTGTGCTTAGTCACTCTTTTGATAGCTAGATTTAATGAGAATAACTCCAGATTTGAAATCGATTTAAGCCCTGAGTTATTGATTTTAGAAATTTGCAGAAACTGGAGATCTTTTCCATATAGATCAATAAGCTAGCCGCCTGCTCAATGCAGTGGAACTTACCAATATCAAAAATATGGAGACAAATAATGAAGCACTTCCTCTATTGGTTTTTAGGTGATACTGCTGGGCGAACGATTGTAGCTTGGTGGAATTGGTTGTGGGGAAAGCCCCTGGAGTCTGGAGGGGAAGTGACCCTAGAAGCAGCAAAAGAATCCCTGGCTCAAATGCAGGGTTCTGTCCAAAAATTAACTGAATCAGTCTCTAGAGTGATGGCTGTTTACCAGCAGGCTCAGGGGCGATACGAAGTCAAGAAAAAGGAACTTAGCCATGCTGAAGAACAAGCCGGTTTGGCTATGGATCAGGGCAATGATGAGGCAACTAGAATTGCGATCGCAAGAGTGATCTCCTTAGAGCAACTCCTGCCGCAACTCCAAGAGCGAGTTGAACAAGCCCAGAATATGAAGCGGGAATCCCAACAAAAACTGCAAGCAGAGCGAGAAAAGCTAGAGGCTTGCAAATTGGAGATGGGAAATCTCAAAGCTATTTCAGAAATGAATGAAGCGTTGAACCAGGTCATGACCCTAACGAGTGAATTTGGCCTAGACACTGCTCGATCTCAGTTTGATGATTCTGAGCAAGCCATCAAAAATCGTCATCTCCAGATTAATAGCCAGTTCGAACTATCGCGAAATCCCCACGAGCAATTTGAACAACAACTAAACCAGCTCAGCCAAGCTGATGCCATTGAGCAGCGGCTGCAAAAACTGCGTCGACAAAAAGAGGCGCATTTAAAAGCAGTCCCAGATATTCGGCAAACCCGTCCCGCAAAATCTGAGCCAGAACCAGGATAACGCCACCCATCGCAGAAAAAAATAATGAAACTACTTGTAGGTGAATATGATGCAATTTAAAGCTGCCCTCCCTAAAATCCCCCCTATCCTCTATTTACTAGGCATAGGGGGAGTTATGGGATTTTCTCTTAATGCTCCCAACTGGCTTGATCGGCAGCCGGATAGTCTAGCGAACCGTCGTAGTCTGGGACAAATCAGCTTTAGTCAAGCCAATGCCAGTGAAGCAGAACGCCAAGGTATTCAAGCGTTTGCGGACGGAAACTATAATGCTGCTTCAACTTATTTCACTTTTGCCAGCAAGGCTTCTCCCTCTGATCCCATTCCCCTCATCTATGGTGAAAATGCTCGGTGGATAAACCAAAAACCGCTGCATGTAGCTGCCATGGTTCCCCTGGGGAGCAACCGAGAAGTTGCCCTAGAGATGCTACGGGGGCTAGCTATGGCCCAACAAGACTATAACCGTGGCCCTAATAAGGTGGTCATCGAAATATTTAACGATGAGAATGATCCAGAGTTAGCAAAAACCATTGCCCAGCAGATTGTTAAAGATGCCAGCATCAAAGCCGTGATTGGTCCGAATGCCTCGAATGCTGCGTTGCATGCAGGTCCTATTTTCAATGCGGCTGGAGTGGTGATGATTACGCCTACTAGTTTTGCCAACCAGCTGTCGGGGCTTGGAGAATATATTTTTCGAACCACTCCCAAGATTCGGCATCTCACCGATACCCTTGCCCACTATTCAGTCCACCAAGTTCGGCGAAAAAAGGTAGCAGTTTGTTATGACTCGGATGCCGCCGACAACCTTTCTTTTAAGGATGAGTTTATTGCTGCTCTACTGGAGCAAGGGGGAACACATATTCCCACAGACTGTGATTTTTCATCTCCTGCCTTTGATGCTAAGGATATGGTCGCAAAGCTGATTAGTGATGGTGCAGATGCCGTTCTCCTCACCCCTCATATCGATCGATTGGATCGCTTGATAGATCTATCCCGTGAGAACAAATGGCGAATGGTGTTAATGGGTAGCCCC
Source organism: Acaryochloris marina S15 (assembly GCF_018336915.1). Taxonomy (GTDB): domain Bacteria; phylum Cyanobacteriota; class Cyanobacteriia; order Thermosynechococcales; family Thermosynechococcaceae; genus Acaryochloris; species Acaryochloris marina_A. The sequence continues at coordinate 2,040,101 of NZ_CP064923.1, forward strand.
AGTCTACAAACCCGAAAGATTTTGGAAATTGGTCAGGGAGATTTGAATGGCGTTGTTATTCCTGTTCCCTATCATGCTGAGATGCCAACTGCTCAAGCCTTTGCCAAGGAGGTCAAAGCTCAGTTTGAGGTTGTTCCCACCTGGCGAACCTTTGCCTCCATGGATGCCCTCAGTGCCATTCTAAAAGTGGGGCAGCATTCCACCCGTCGACCGCAATTTCAGCAACGATTGCGGTCAGCCAACTTCAAGATGAGTGGATCTGCAGAAGACGTCCGATTCTTGCCCTCCGGTGATCGGATCGGGAACAGTGTCTTAGTTCAAATTCGCCCCGCAGCCAAGGGATATCACTTTCGCCTGATCAGTTCGAAATAACTCAGATTCATAGACTGTCATTTTTCTGAGAGATGAGTCGAGAGATAGGTACATTAGGATGGATTGTTGACTTCATACCTATTTCCTAACTACCCAACTCGGTCCCCTTTTTTTATCAAGGATGAGCTGCATGCTACCCATTGTCTATTCAGATCGCTTTCTTGAGCATTTGACGGGTCCCTATCATCCAGAAAAACCAGAACGCTTAACGGCGATCAAAACAGCACTAGAGCATGCACCCTGGGCTGATCAATTACAGTGGCTACCGCCAACTCCTGTAACTCAACGAGATCCCTTAAATTGGATCAACCGTATTCATACCACCGACTATATCCAGCAAGTTCAATCCTTGGCTGAAGCGGGGGGCAGTTATCTCGATCCCGACACAGTGGTGTCTCCTCAAAGTTATGAAGTGGCTTTGCTGGCAGTGAATGCTTGGTTAGATGGAGTGGATCAGGTGCTAGCCCACCAATTCCCCGCCTTTGTGTTGGCAAGACCCCCAGGACACCATGCTGTACAAGAGACGGGCATGGGTTTTTGCCTGTTTTCGAATGCTGCGATCGCAGCCCACTACGCCCTCACTCAACCCGGAATAGAACGAGTCGCCATTCTTGATTGGGATGTTCACCACGGGAATGGCACTCAGGCGATTGTTGAGTCTCATCCCCAAATTGCCTACTGCTCCCTTCATCAATCCCCTTGCTATCCCGGTACAGGGACTGCGGGTGAAACCGGTTTACATGGCAATATCTTGAATTTACCGATGCAGGCAGGCAGCACCCTAGCGGACTATGAGCCACAATTTAGAAACAAAATTATGCCTTTTTTTGAGGTTTTTAAGCCAGATCTACTGTTGGTCAGCGCTGGTTACGATGCCAACGCCGCCGATCCATTAGCGGGAGTTAATTTAGCGCCCCAAGATTATGGTGTTTTTACTCAGTACTGCCTACAACTGACCTCCAAGATACTATTTGGTTTAGAGGGCGGATATGACTTACCTGCTTTAGCTCAGTCTGTGTTTTCCACTATTGAAATCTGTTTGAAATGACTGGGCGGCCATTGTTTTTAATGAACGGAAATAGGGTAGATTTTTCTAAATTGAATCTGATCCTGCTGTGACTTGCAGTAGCAGAGCTTCTTATCTAAAATGCTTGATCTACTTGTCATTCTTTATCCAAGTAAAAACATGGGTATCCTAATCCCAAAGAATTAAGCTGCCTCTACAGCCATATTAGTGATGCAATATTCTAAAGCTTTACTCTGCGTTGTCACGTTGCTCAGCATCCCTCTAATCAGTTCGTGCAAAGAAATGACCCAAATTCAAGCTCAAAATAAGTATCTCAATGCAACCCTAAAGCCTGGAGTTGGCTTTGGCGATATTAACCTGCGCTCTACTACCCTGAGAGAAATCACTGCCCAGCTAGGACGGAACTATAAACGGAAAGTGCGTGGGTTTACTGAATCAAAATGTGATAACGGAGTATGTACATCTAGCCCCTTGGAACTCATCACCATTAACTATAAATCCCAAGGATTTCAATTTTTGTTTGAACAACGGGGCAATCAATTACAACGAGAAGGAGCTTTGCCGTTAAAAGAGATACGTGTAAATTGCATCAAAGATAATTGCCCTTATAAAGGTAAGACAGAGCAAGGGATCGGGTTAGGGGATACACGCAAACAAATCAAAGAAGTTTACGGCAACCCCAAGCGCTCACCGACTAATACGTGGCAGTGGTCTTATCCTAAAAAAGGTATTTCTTTTGAAATTGATAAGAAGTATCAAGATCCAGTACGAGATAGCGATCGCATCAAGACCATCGTTATTTCCAAGGATTTAAGATAATGAGCATACAATCTTGATTGTTTTGGTCTAGTAGTGAACAAATAAAAAGTCTATGCCGAAACTTGCTTCTATATTGGGTTTGCTATGAACTATTGATTTGTTAATACCTTCGCCAACTCACGAGGACCTTGTGAAAACAGATCATTGGAATATTCTAATATCCTCTTGAATACAGTGAACAACTTGAAATTGAGCCTCAACATCATCGTTAAACCTGATCTGATTCACCAGGTAGCGATGGCAAGATGAATGCTGTCGCCTGATGAATGGTTGATGATCGCTCTCGGTAAGGTACTTTGCCATCAGGGCAGGCGGTATATTGCTGGCAAAACTCTAATAGTGCGGTTACTGACTCAATCGGTGACATCCCACTGAGGATAAAAGTCAACTTGCTAGGAGCAGCCAGAGTCACATTGCAAGGTTGGCTGCACTGGGCCATACATCGCACTGGCTGCAAATCAATGGCATCTTGTAGATTATCGTGAGAGATTGCAGCTTGCATCTGGTTAATCAGGTACTGTCCTCCTGAGACTCCATCACGACTTTTCTCGGTGGCAGAAAAGCGACATAGTGCACAGATAAATAATGTGGCTTGGGTCATGTTTCACTCCTTGAAGGATAGGGCAAATCAAACGGAAGTAGCCTGGTTTCACATAAGTCCGCTGCTGGCAGGTGATATTCTTCTCAACCTTTGCAAATACTTTCATAGCTGCATGGGGGAGCAGTGGGTAAATGTCGCAAAAATATCAACGAAGCGCGATCACCCGATTTCAGCAGAAAAATGGTATCCGTTGCAGGATCATCGTGATCGACTGCTTGGAGAATATGGCCATTGATATGATGATTTAGTCAGTAACCATCTTTACACCTCCTGTCAGAGCTTGGTTCCAGAGTAAATTCTGACCTGCGGTTACATACCTCGTGATAGCAATTGGGCGGGGAGATCGCTAAATTCTGCAACCAATTGATATCTACTTGCCCATTGCCAAAAACGGCGACGAGCATATCTTGACCCGGTGGGTAGGTCCTAACCACTTCCATCAAGTGACGCACGAAATCTGTATCCAGGTTATGGATTTTCAGGTAGGGTTGTACCTCAGGCACTGGAATGTACTGAATGCTGTAGCGCACATGATCGCTACGCCAGTCTAGAGTAGAGACATCAACAACCTCTACATCACAGGCCACTAGTCCTCGCCACTGAGTCAGGTATCCTTGCCAGGCAGCATGACCTATAGATAGAAAATTTTCTCGAATAAATGCTGACTGCCAGTAGCCTGTATAGCCCTGCCAAACATCAACTGGTAGATACATGAATTTCCTCCTGTCACTGTTGGACCACAGCCACTATGTTTTTGAGTAAAGGTGGCCACGTCTTCCTCGTGGTGTATTTTCAAACCGTAGTCAGTCACCACTTGCGGAGTGCGGTTGTTGAAATGGCTGTTTTTGATGACGATCACATCTGCGTCCAACTGAATGATGTCGCCTAACTTGTATTAGTTCAGATACGTGTGAATCTGGGGTTGGGGGTGAGCCATCGCCGTTTTGGCCTAGTTTATTGGGATTGCTTAAATTGTTCTAATTCTTTAAAGAAGCGGTCAAATGTTCGGATATTTTGCTTGAGAGCAGTGTTAATCGAACCAAGTTTACCCATAACCGTCATATCACGGTTAATAGGCCATAAATAGCTGACCTCAGAAGAAAATATTTTCAAGCTTTTAAGCAATCGAGTTCGGTTTTTAACGCTCTGGTGAAATCCATCATGCTCCTCGCAGAAGCAACGTCTCATCCACTGTTTAGCGTTCAGATGACTAAATTCGAAGATAGGAGATCTGAGTAAATAATAGACAAGTGCAAAATTATCTAATCCATCCCTAGAGGAGCTGTCAGGAATGACTGCAGAGACGCTTCCAAAGCTGCTTCTTTGCATCATATAGATAACAAAATTTGCAATCAAATTCTCGTAAAGATTAGGACCTTCAAATTCTTGATATAAGTCTTTGCCCAATAGCTTAGAAATCGTTGTATGGAAAGCTTCATCTAAGAAATGGTACCGAGAGATAGCCGTAGGAGCTGGCACAAATTTATGATTATTTTCTAACTGCTTAGCATATTTGGCAATGGGATGTTCGATATCCTTCAACTTCAAATTCGCCATCATCCGTAATGTGTAAAATTGACAAGCCATAAAGAGAGAACCTGACCCACACCCAAATCCATACAGGCTGTGTAGGGGGGTAAATGACCCCATGGCATTTTCCAGTAGTCCTCCCATTGGAGATTTGAAAACACGTGAATTTCTCTGCTTTTTCTTGATTTTTTCAGCGTAATGGCTTGCCTGATTTCTATCCGTAAGTTTTATAGCTAGTTTTTTAGCCATATTAAGTTGAAAAGTCGTTGCCAGCGTTCTTTGAGGTCGCCACTTGGCTAGTTCATCCAGGCTAGAACGATCAATCAAGGACACCATCGTTGTCAGGCCAATTTTACGGAAAGCACGGATGTGGACGACTTCCTGTTCAGTTTCCATCTGAATTTCTTTTGCCAGCGTGTCATAGCCACCCATCAGTTCTAATACATCAGCTGTCACTGGGTTATAGTCCAGTGCAGTGCATTCTGTATTTGCTGTTTTGATATAAGAAGCCGCCCAGCCTAAATGATTGAGCACTAATTTTTGAGTCCTAGATGCCTCTGCATATAGCGGCGTGCCATAAAGCAATGATTGAGCAGGCAGTGTCCAAAAATGCTCTTGATTATCTGCATAGCGAAAGTTACGGCTAAGTGCAGCAATCTTTTCGGTGTAATCCGAGTCAATGTTGTTACTATATGTGGTTTCTATAGTCCGAAAGCATCTTTGAGAAATAGAGCTTGCTCGTTTACTTTCAGAATCTGTATGCTGTTCTATAACTTGATTATCTGAGAGTGGATGTTGAGTTTGTGTCATGGCAAAAATATTTATTAGAATTGATGTTTACTTCAATGCAATGGTTTGATGACCCTAAAAACTATTTTTGAATTCTTAAGGTCATCAAAAATAGTTTTTAGGGTTGTATCTATAAATGGATATGGAACGATTAACAGCTCAAAATATTTGCAGGACTAATTTTTAGTTATTCTCAGTAACTAAGTTTTTTTGAGAATAACTATTCAAAAAACTCGCTAATACATCTGAAATGCATTGCTTTTTGTCGTAATGAATTACGAAATTACCCTAAACCGTAGCTCCCGTTTTTTTGGCTATATAGGAGAAAGTGTCAGCCTTGAGTGTCCAAGATTCCAATTGAATATTTTAGAAAAATTTAGTTCTTAAATATTCTGATCTCTGGTTGAAATATCAGGAAAACTCTTTTCAATCGTTAAATATTGAGAATAACGGTCTTGGATACTTAGGGATGACACTTTGGTTCAATTCCCTGGTCCTTTTCATCATCAAAGCTTTGGAGTGATGCCCCAATGACAATAAAACCCTGACCTATTCAAAACTAAAACATTCATCATCTATACCTCGCAGATGTTGTAAGTGAGTAATAACTCGGCGGGCATTCTGACTTTGAGGCTAACACCTCATCACAGTTGCGGGACAGCGCCGGACTTACACCGAACTTTCCCCTTTTCTTCTAACGGCTGAACCCCGTTAGAACCGAATCTATAAAATTGTTTCTGAATACTACCACAAGAATTAAGATTAGAAAATGTTTTAGCCTGGGATGAGTTCTTTTAGCCTGCTTCACCTTTCAAGTATTCTGGGTCATTTTACCCAATGTTTATTTGAGCTGCTGCCAATGGCTATTGAGTGCCACAACTTACCATGAGGTGATGGCCGATGATCCCGACTCTAGCGGAATTAATCCACAAGACTGAAGGCCAATCTAGAAAATAGTTCCGGTACAAGATCGGTCTTGTTTAGTGTGAAGTCGAGAATCTAGATGATAGTTTTAGGCTCTCTATTTATGTTCTGTTCCCATGCTTTCCATCCACAGAGTATAAGGATTGTGCTCCAATCAAACACTGAGTTTAAAGACTGGCAAAGATATCCAAATAGACTTCCATCCCGTTTAATGAAATTAAGTTGTCGCTGAAAGACCATATCAGGCATGAATTTCAGCTCTATGACCTGTTTTTATTCGGATCGTTGCCATATCTCTATATGACTCTCAGGTTTTTTGGCCGATGCATGGGTGCTGCTGCTGATATTTTTTTGATCAAGACTAATAATCTCTCAATCTTATATTTGGTAAGTATTTGAGAATGTATTTGATAATAAATTCTTCTCTAGTAAGACTTAAATAAATTAATCTTGCCTGTTATAAGAAAAATTCAATCTATTTGAATCTCTTTTCTCGCTTGGGTTGTGGGAGAGCCGAAAACTATTAATTATTTAGATACTATTACTATTTTTAAAAGTTAACTTATAAAGGTAATAATTCCAAAAACTAAGGGCACAATACTGGTAACTGAATTTCAAGAGCAGATGAATGGTTGTAGATTTTTCTCTACTGCTATTTTTAGTATCAAATGGCACAATAATTCTGTTATATCTCTTTGAGCCAGCATTATTGACTTTCAATTAGTTTTTATTCAGAGAATAGGTCAGACTATTCATAGTATCTGAATTGCAACAATTGATACATCAGCTTATTAGTTCTGGTGCCATTCTTGTACAAATTGGTCGGCCTTTATGGTTCGCGACTATATGTAATTCAGGATGACCGTATTCAGAATCTTTATTGGAATTACTTACATGAAAGCCCATCTTCCCGTTGTTGGATTTGCTATTGTAGTTTTAGAGTATGTTGCTTTTAAGTTTGCTTTATTAGTAGCAATGATAAAAGGGTTTTGGCCTCCAGAAATGTGTAAAACCATTGATCTAATGATGATGTTTTGTGCTATTTCTGCAACCCTATGGTTGGCATCATTACCTGTTAAAAAAAGAAACTAAGATGCTGGTTTATAGGTGAGTTTAACTCTTAAATTCCCTATTTACTAGGGTTATATAAATTAGAAAAATTACTATTAAGATACTCCCTGCTCATCGAGTAATATCTGCGAAATTGTTACGGTCAATACCTACTTTACAATTGCAGGTTCAGATTTAGGCTGTGGCTTGAGGACTTGTTCCACGCGGGCCTGTCCTAAGGAATAGGTCACTGCATAACTGCGAGCGAGTAGGCTTAGCCAAAGTTGGGGAAAACGCTCTTCCAGTAAAGGCTGCAGCCAGCGAATCATTCGCGGAAACCAGGACCGAAGCAATGCATTGCCGAAGGCATCGACGGTAAAACTCCAATAGCTGCCAAGCCAGCGGATTAAGTCTTTGGAACCCACTACGATCCAAATCCACAGGAGTAGAGCGGGATTTATAAAAGCCGCTTTGAGAGCCATCCGATTGAGGGGAAGCCAGCCAAATCGATCTTTGATAAATGCCTCTGTTACTTCTGGATCTTCTTCCTCTAGGATGCCAAAGAAAGTATTGAGCATAGAATTCACGCGCTCAGGGGGCAGATGTTTACCCGTGGGTACCATCATCCCTCGTGAAAATAACCAGGTAACGGCCACATTACTTTGGTAGGCCCGAATTTGGTTGAGGTGTTTTGCCTGTAGCAAATCGTGTTTAAGAGCAGTATCGAGTAAGTCCGTTAACCGGGGGAGGTTGCGGACTAAGGAGCCAAACCCTGTAAAAATCAAGGGAGATTGCAAGGATGCCGAATCTCCGATCGCAATGAGTCGATCAAATGCGATGGTGCGATCGGAACTATCCAAACTAAAATGTCCTGGGATATAGCCAAACGTTGGCTTGATCCAATTCAGGTCATCTAAATCGCAACGGCGGTACTCCGGCAGGATTGTAAAAAAGTCCTCATACATCTCCAGCAAAGAACCGGGATTGTCGGGATGGACCTGATGGTAATGGAACAGATAGAACGTTAGCTCATCCCCTTTCCCAGGGAATAGCTCCCAAATTAACTGCCGTCCTCGGGAGATATCTCCGTGGCTATTGAGCACATCCCCATAGCGGGCGTCCCAGACTTCGCGATCTAACCCAGAAATGACTGCCCCCACAGTAGGACAGACGCTGTCAAAGGAACGTCCCCCATTGAGTTGCCAGGCGATGGGGGAGGCCGTTCCCATCGCGTCTACCAGCAAGCGCCCTGTGACTGTTTTCTCTGTACCACTAGGAAGATGAACGGTCTGCACACAGGCTGCATCGCCTATATCCACTCGCTGAAATTCGGTTTGGTCCCAAATTTCTCCCCCTGCTTGTCTAAGCTTGTCACCGCATAATCGCAGCAGCTGTTCCGAGTCAATGGCAATATTGAGAACCGTCGGCGTTGTTAAGACAGGGGCTTGGCACTGGGATGGATTGTTGGCATCAAAGAACTTGTGATAGCCATCTACATATTCAGAGGCGATCAAACTTTCAAATTCAGCAGGGGTGAACAATCCCAAGTCAATTAGATTAGCAAACTCGCTGCGGGAGATATTCCACTCCCGATTCATCCGTCCAAACGGTAACCGCTCGATCAGGAGAACGCGATATCCCAGGCGAGCCATGACTGCAGCGTGAATGACCCCGAGGGCACCGCCCAAATAAACTAAATCATACTCAGGTGCACTCGATTCAGCGTTGGAAAACACTACTTGCCGAGGTTGCTTAGGTTGGCGGACGCCTTCGCGCCAGCGTTGCTCCCACCAGTAGGCCCGAGTCAGATCATATTCACCATTCGGAAACCGTTGAAAATATTGAACGGTACGCGGATAATCCTTGGCTAAGGCTGCGAAGATCGACTCTTGCTCTAAATCAATAGCGGGGGGCTTAGGGTAGTAATAGGGAAAGTGGGTTCTTAACGCCTGCTCTAGTCCTTTAACCAGCTTCTTTTCCTGCGGTACTGGCCCAGAACCCCAGCGAAACACCTTGAGATAAGTGGTTCGTTGCAGTGACCATACAACGATGGCCAGTTCGCTAGACTGCCCTGGGAACTGTAACCGGCAACCGGAAGGTGTCGACCGCTTTTGGCCTGAGGGGTAAGTATAAGAAGATTGCAACCAATGTCTAACAGCGTCAGTATTCGGCGTGGGAATTTCTAAATAGGAAAGTTCTTGCATACCCTGATGTATCGAAGAGAAACGGTTTATTGGCGATAAACCTTATGTGCAACTGCGCTGTAGATTGATGTTTGAGAACAAGAACATAGGTTGTTCTGCACTGATGGGTGAAGGATCAAAACCACGAGATATCGACGCTAGGCTCATAAAATAGCACAGCTAACCACACCATAAGCTAATTTTGACTCTTGGCGTACTTTGTTATTTCGCTTTTGCAAAATGAATTATGATAAATAGAAATATAAAGTTTTATGAAGAGTCATGCAAGCCTTACCTAATCCTTTTGATCTGCCTGTAGCTGAACCTATAGCTAAACTTGCTTACGAGACGATGCAACGAGGTAAGAACGCATTTGGTGCCGTTCATCGTCAAGTCTTAGGCAACCTAAAAAGCACGCTCTATCCTGGTTTAGGTAAGGTAGATTCCCTAGATGATGAGACCCTTGCATACCTCCAACATCGCCAAGCAGACTTGATGGAAAAAGACTGGCAAGATGCCCAGTTAGGGGTCTATCCCATCAGTTTGCTGTTTGATAATCCTTGGGAAGAGTTTTTTCGCCTTTACCCTCAAGTTTGGTTAGATGCGCCTCAAACTTGGGCAAGAGCTGATCAAAAAAACTACCAGGATTTTTCCCCTGGGATTGATGTTGATAGCTATCCCCAATACTATATTCAGAATTTTCACCACCAAACCGATGGCTATCTGAGTGAAACATCTGCTGAAATTTATGACTTGCAGGTTGAACTCCTATTTGGCGGTACGGCTGATGCCATGCGCCGTCGGATTCTGGCCCCGCTAAAAAACGGATTAGCTGCATTCTCCGCTATTCCTGCCAGCCAGATTCGGATCTTGGATGTTCCTTGTGGTGCTGGACGGACGTTGAAGCAGTTACGGAGAACTTTTCCTGAGGCCGCTTTATCTGGTGTAGATTTGTCTCGCACTTATTTGCAAAAAACGAATCGACTGCTCTCGCAGGATCGAGGCAGTTTACCTCAGTTGTTGCAGGCCAATGCCGAGTCCTTACCTTACGTGGATAACTATTTTCACGGTGTCAGTAGCGTTTTTCTGTTCCATGAATTACCTGCACCAGCACGACAAAACGTGATGAATGAATGTTTCCGAGTACTGCAGCCAGGAGGGACTTTCGTGATTTGTGATTCCATTCAGCTAGATGATTCTCCAGAACTTAAAACAGCAATCGATGGCTTCCCAGCGATGATGCATGAACCCTACTACCGTCATTACAGCACCGATAATATTGTCGAACGTCTTCAGAATGCGGGTTTTGTAGATATTGAGACAGACGTACATTTTATGAGTAAATATTTTACTGCTCGTAAACCTGCCTAGTATGGCTGATGGTCTCAACCATACACTTCTAGAATGATGATCCAGGGGTTTGTAGGAACTCTATTTCGGTCTGGGTTGAGTTTCGGTGAAGGATGGCGTTGCGGTGAGGAAATCGGCCAAAGCGGTCAATGATATCTCGATGCCGAACTGCAAAGTCAATATAGCGCTCAAAGGTATCCTTTAAGGGTGGTTCGCATTCTGCTGCAAGGCGTTGGAAGAGTTGAATGCAATGTTCTTGGTCTGCCAAGGATTCAGAGTGCTCTAAAGGCATGTAAAAAAACACTCGCTGTATGGGACGTAAGGATTGATCGATCCCATCTTTTAAGCTTTGTTTACAGAGCATTCTTGCGATCGCATCATAAGCAAACGCTTCTGCTGTGTCCCGATACATGTTGCGAGAGAACTGATCCGTCAACAAAATCAACGCCAATGTGCCGAGCGGGGTCTGCTGCCATACCTCTAGTTCACCCCTGGCAGTCTTGGCGAGATACCTAGAGAAGCGGGCTTTGATTGCCGTATCAACGTCAGGATTTTTTGACCACCAGAGCTTGGACTGTTGTTGGGCGACTTCTAAGTCATCCTGGCTGGGTCCAAACCAAAATTCGCAGATGGTTTCAGGAGATTCCATTTTTCCATCCTAAAAACAGTCTTAGGCTTTGGCTGCAAGGGCTTGAGGCCAGCGACCGACTGCATGACCAATCACCCCTAACTCTTGGGTTAAGGCATCAAACTGATCGGGGGTCAAAGATTGGGGGCCGTCGGACAGAGCTTTGGCTGGGTTGGGATGGACTTCAATCATTAGGGAATCAGTACCGACTGCGATCGCAGCTTTTGCCAATGCCGGAACAAACTGTGCCCAACCCGTGCCATGACTGGGATCAACCATGATGGGTAAGTGGGTAAGGGTGCGCAATACGGCGACTGCTGCGAGATCCAAGGTATTCCGTAAATGTTGCCGATCAAAGGTGCGGATGCCTCGCTCACACAGAATCACATTGGCGTTCCCTGCTGCCAAGATATATTCTGCAGCCATCAGCCATTCATCAATGGTGGCGGATAACCCTCGCTTGAGTAACACGGGGTTGGGTTGTGCCCCAGCTGCTTTGAGGAGGGGGAAATTCTGCATATTGCGGGCTCCAATCTGGAGCACATCAGCTACATCAGCCACTTTCTCGACATCGGCTGTATCCATTACTTCGGTAATAATTCCCAGACCTGATGCCTCACGGGCAGCAGCCAATAGACCTAAGGCACTTTCACCATGGCCTTGGAAGGCATAGGGAGAGGTGCGTGGTTTATAGGCTCCACCGCGCAAAAAAGATGCTCCGGCTGCAGAGACTCGTTGGGCCGTCTCCACAATCATGGCTTCATTTTCTACAGAGCAGGGACCGGCAACGAGCACAATTGGATCTTGCTCACCGAAGAACACAGATCCTTTAGGGGTCGGTACCTCTATGCGGCTAGCTTCTCCATGGCGAAATGCTCGGCTAACCCGTTTATAGGGTTTCTCGACCCGCAGCACTGATTCAATCCAAGGATTTAAATCCTTGATTTGATCGGGATCGAGTTCAGCCGTCTCACCGACGAGGCCAATAACAACCTTATGTTGCCCCACAATTTTCTCTGGCGTCAGCCCCCAATCCCGCATTTCTTGATCGAGGGACTGAATTTCTGCGTCAGGTGCACCGCTTTTGAAGACGATGATCATGGGGGTACTCCTTACGAGCTAGCTGACTCCTCTTCAGAGGCTTCGGCTGTAGGTTCGGTTGATTCTGCTTTAGCAGACGCCTTCTCTGCTTTGGCTGCTTCTTTTTCTGCTTGCGCTTTTTCTTCTTTGAGACGCTTTCGATCTTCCTTTTGGAATTTGCGACGTTCTTGGATCCGGCCTAAGTTCAGTCTGAACTCGCTAATCCCCAGGGCAGATCCGTCGAGGCCTTCATCCCAGGAAGCAGAAATGATCCCATAGCTAACGCCTACGAGACCGAGTCCCAGGCAGGTAATGCTAATAAATAACACTACGGTGCTGGGAAAATCTATCCACCCTCGCTCCGTGACCAAATAGCTAGCTGGGATAGTTAAAAAAGCGAATAGTGTGGGGATGCCAGAAAAGATCCCAACACGCCGAATCATCCGGTTGCTAACAACTTTAGGAATAATAGAAGAAGGAGCGTCTCGCTTTGACCCTTTTGCTTTTTTCTGCTTTTTCTTCGACTTAGAAGCTTTAGCAGACAGATTAGGAGCAGATTTGGCTTTCTTCTTGTTATCAGTAGCCGAAGCCTCGGCTAAGTCTAAACCGAAGCCAGTTTTGTTATTGGCGTTATTACCTTCAGTTTTGGGAGCCATGGGATAAAAAAAGTACCGTTAACCCCGAATACCCAAGCGTTTAATTAGCTCACGGTAATGGGCTTGATCTTTTTTCATGATATAGGTCAACAGGCGCTTACGCTGACCAATCATTTTCAAAAGACCCCGGCGGGAAGAATGGTCTTTTTTGTTGGTCTTGAGATGGTCACTCAGCTTGCTGATCCGCTCAGTTAGCATGGCAACCTGGACGTCTGCTGAACCTGTATCAGTCTCATGGACTTGATAGGCATCAATAATTTCGTGTTTCTTTTCTTGCAACAAAGCCATACGCGATCCGTGATTTCTCAAAACGCTAATTCTATCATAATCACTCTTGGTTATCTCAACCGTTTTTGCTAAATAACCTTTTTCCTAGAGGACCGTTAGACTGAAGAAACAGGAGTCATAACATAGGGCTGATGACGGTTCAGGATAAGCTACAACAACTGCAAACCCTCTTTGCCCAAATGGAACGTGCCCTGATTGCCTATTCAGGGGGCATCGATAGCACTTTAGTGGCAAAAGTGGCCTTTGATGTGCTGGGAGATCAAGCTCTAGCCATTACTGCCAATTCGCCGTCACTGCTGCCAGAAGATTTTGAAGATGCTCAGGTGCAGGCGGCAGACATGGGCATTCCCCATCGAGTCGTTGCGACTCATGAGATGGACAATCCCAATTACACGACGAATCCGGTGAATCGCTGCTATTTCTGTAAAAGCGAACTCTATGACACTTTAAAGCCCCTGGCTACAGAATTGGGCTATGCCTATGTGGTGGATGGGGTGAATGCGGATGATCTCCAAGATTACCGCCCCGGAATTCGGGCGGCGAAGGAGCGAGGCACGAGATCACCCCTGGCAGAGGTGGGGATCACGAAGCTTGAAGTACGAGAAATTTCGAAGCTATTGGGTTTATCCTGGTGGGACAAACCGGCTCAACCTTGCTTGAGTTCTCGCTTTCCCTATGGGGAAGAAATTACGGTTGAGAAGCTGCGACGGGTAGGCCAGGCAGAACGCTATCTTCGCAAGTTGGGTTGGTCGACGTTAAGGGTGCGATCTCAAGGTGATACGGCCCGAATCGAACTTCCTGCTGCTGACATTCAAACGTTTACCCATCAGACCGAACTCCCTCAATTGGTTTCAGCGTTTAAAACCTATGGATTTATTTACGTCACTCTTGATTTAGAAGGCTTTGTCAGCGGCAAACTCAATCAGGAACTGCCTTTGGTTTCGTCAATGCCTTAAACGCTCTAAATTCCAAAAAATAGAGATATTCGCACCTAATTTACAGTGGTTTACACCTAATTTATTGCACCTAAAATTTATTTCTCATGCCAAAGTTATAGGACAGTGTTGCACCTGTTTTCTTCACTAGGATATAGTCACAGCCTAGATCCCTTTGAGAAAATCTTGGTTATCACGGTTGCAATCACTCTTCTCAATGTTGTTATGGTGGGAAAATAAAATTTTCAACCCATGCTGAATCCTAAACGCTTATCCCAATACTTTAGGGGAGTTCCCCTCGTCTGTATCACTTCTCTAATGGTGGTGATTGGAGGGTGTTCCACAAGTCAAACCCCCGAGACATCATCGCCAAGACTTGAATCACCCAGGACTGAATCACCCAGTACTGGCAATGCTGTAGTTCCAGAACAACCTGAAAAAACGACCGATACGGCCAACAGTACTTTGGCTCAAGTAAAGCCGTATCAGGAGGTTCCTCAAGCGTTTCAAGGTGTATGGCAGGCTGACTTAGAGCAATGTGGTTCTCAGGTCAGTGAGACTAGGCTTGAGATATCTCCTAAACAGATTCAGTTTTATGAAAGCCAAGGGCCAATTCAAGAGGTTGTCAGTGATGGACAGACAACCCTGAAAGTGAAGGTTGAGTTATCGGGTGAAGGCGAAACGTGGCTGACTGAGAGAGAATTTCAGCTTTCGGATGATCAAAATACTCTCACTGCGATCGGTGGCGATACCCCTTTAGTTCGCTATCGATGTTCCAACAGTACTTTGGCTCAAGTAAAGCAGTATCAGGAAATTCCTCAAGCATTTCAAGGGATATGGCAGGCTGACTTAGAACAATGTAGTTCCCCGGTCAGTGAGACTAGGCTTAAGATAGTGTCTAAACAGATTCAGTTTTATGAAAGTCAGGGGCCTATTCAAGAGGTTGTAAGTGATGGGAAGACAACTCTGAAAGTGAAAATTGAGTTATCCGGTGAAGGTGAAACGTGGCTGACTGAAAGAGAATTTCAGCTTTCAGAGGATCAAAATACTCTGACTGCGATCAGTGATGATAATCCTTTAGTTCGCTATCGATGTCCATAAGCCCTGGTATTGCTGATGGGGGCGGAACAAAACGATCGGTTTGAGTTGCTACGCCGAGGGGAGTCAAAACAGCAGGTTTCCATTCAGTATTGTTTATTCAAATATTTAGTAATGGGAAAAGAACGATACCAGTCTGGAATTTTTACGATTGAGCTAGATCCGAATCCCATCCGTTCTGGAACTTGAAGCTGTATGATTTTCTTGCTTAGGGAGTATGGCATTGATTCTTAAGCTGGAACTAGCCAGAGAAATCCCCTAGTCATTGACCCATAACAGGAACAGTAGGAATGGATCTAGTCCTAGATCTGGCACAGCTATTTATTAACGGAATTGCTGTGGGCAGCATTATTGCCCTAGCAGCAGTCGGTCTGACCTTAACCTATGGCATTCTCCGTTTGCCGAATTTTGCCCACGGGGACTTTATGACCACGGGGGCGTTTCTGACCTATCTGTTTAATACCCAAGTTCTAAATCACGTGGTATTTGGGGTGGACTGGTTAGATAGTTTGTTTGCCCAAGCCAATGTTTGGATCTCGATTATTCTCGCTACGATCGTTACGATTGGTGGATTCTTGGTTTGCGAGTTTCTGATCTGGGCCAAGATGCGCGATCGCAGAGCCACATCCACGACGCTGATCATTATTTCGATTGGTCTGGCGTTGTTTATTCGCAACGGCATTATCTTTATCTGGGGTGGGGGCAATAAAAGCTATAACTTGCCTGTGGCCAAGGCCGCTGAAATTTTGGGCGTGGTTAAAATCCCCTATTACCGTTTGATCGTGATTGGTCTGGCAATCTTGGCAGTGGTCGGTCTGCATTGCTTATTGCAGTACACCAAAATCGGAAAGGCGATGCGAGCCGTGGCGGATGATATTGATCTTGCGAGTGTTTCAGGGATTGATGTCAGCCGGGTGGTGCTGTGGACCTGGGTGTTAGCCGGAGGCTTAACGGCTTTGAGTGGAGGCATGTATGGTCTGATTACAGCAGTGCGACCGAATATGGGCTGGTTTCTGATTTTGCCCATGTTTGCCTCGGTGGTACTGGGAGGGATTGGCAATCCCTATGGTGCGATCGCAGGTGCAATGGTCATCGGTATCGCTCAAGAAGTAAGCACCTACTGGCTCCCCACGGAATACAAACTTGCGATCGCGCTTTTAGCAATGGTGTTAGTCCTCCTCGTACGCCCACAGGGACTATTTAGAGGAACGATTTAAGGATTTTTGACAAAGATTATTCTTCTCTAAATCTAGAAATAAGTTTCTGTGGATATTTCTTGTATTTAGTGGAGGAGTTCTTCAACTATCCTTGCTTTATGTGACTACTGCTCTCTAAAAATTTGAAGTAATTCTTATAAATTTACTTTCGCTAATTGTCTTCTACCGTTTATCACTAACTCAAAAGATATTGAGTATGCTCCAATATCGTTATTGGAAATAGCAGTTGATCAATACGGTCAAATTTCTAGATTCTTTGCTTAAGCCATAGCCTACCTTTATGGACTATGGACAGATACCTTGTCAGTGGTGGGTATCCGCGCCAGTCACAATTCACCGTAAGATCTCGGCATATTAACGGAAAACAATGTCTTCATTAATTGGCCATAGCTTGGCTGGATTAACGGTCGGGGTTACGAATAAGTATTCCTGCTTTCTAGCAACATCCTGGGCAAGACTGCTGTGGATGTTCTAGCTGGTTGTAGTTGCGATCGCACCTGACTTCGATTATGTTGTACCTTTCTTATATCCCAGTGCCAATGCAGGATTGTGCATTACTCATTCCCTCTGCTGCGCTCTGCTTTTACCCACTCTCACCATTGTTTGTCTGAGAGTATTGGGATGCGATCGCAAATCCCTCTCCAAGGCCACAGCACAGTTGACCTTAGCAAGTTTGTCCCACATCGGCTTAGACCTTTTAGTGGGCGTCACTGCTTTGCCCCTACTGTGGCCTATCAACAGCAATGTATTTAAGCTCCCATTCGGTCTCCTTCCCAGTGCAGGCAAGCCCAGCCTGTCCAACTACTATTTCTACTACAACTTAGGCATTGAAATGGGCGCACTGATTCCCTTAAGCTGTGGCCTAATCATTAGCCAATACAAAAGACTATCCGTGTGGAGATGGGGAATTATTAGCCTGCTCTTGTCAGTGTCGGCCTATTTCATGAATTGGGCCTATGGGTTAAGTCGCTAGCACCATCTCCTGAGGGTGATGGCGGTCTCCCCCCTACATCATCCGATACAACATAGAGTAATGATTCAGACAAAAAATTCTTAGTGCCCCTTATCACATGGAACTCCATCTTGTTGATCAAAATCCAGCTGTAGTCACGGCTTGGCAAACCTCTTTTGCCCATATTGAAGGGGTGTTTATTCACCCAGGAGATATCCTTTCGATCGCTGAAGATACGATTGTTTCCCCAGCCAATAGTTATGGATATATGGATGGAGGAATTGATAATTTATATATCAAGTTCTTCGGATTAAAAACACAGACAACACTGCATAAGATAATCGAAAAAAGATTAGAAGGATATTTACCCATTGGCTGCGCTGAAATCATAAAAACAGATCACCACCGAATACCGTATATGATTGCCGCGCCAACAATGGTAACTCCAGAAGCAATACCTTCGAAAAACTGTTTTTATGCAATGATAGCTATCTTGAATTTAGCTTCACAATATCCACACATTGGCAAAATTTTCTGTCCGGGGCTAGGAACAGGTATCGGTTGTGTTGAACCTACTCTTGCAGCCCAGGAGATGGCAATGGCTTACAGGAAGTGGTTATATTGTTCCCCAGCTTGATAGCACAACTTTTTGTGCTATAGGAGGGAAATAATAATCGAGTGATTCTTATTATTAAGAATATGACACAACTAATGCTGATCAAAAAGATGATTTTCTTGACCCTCAGCCTTATCGGCATGAGTCAGCCTATATTACAAAATCCAAAACAGGCAATAGCACAAAACTCGTCTTTAATTCCTTCAACATCTGCACAGAAACAGGCTGATTTATTACTCTATGGAGGTCCTTGAACCCGATCTCCATTAGTATAATGGTATCTCGAAGAACTAGCAGTCCCGTATCAGTATGTTTCTTTAGATATCCGAGGCCAAGAACAGCGACAGCCTAAATTTCTAACCATCAATCCCATAACTTAAAAGTTCCAGCCATAGTAGATGGAACTTTTAAGTTATGGGAATCTGGCGCCATTCTCCTTTATTTGTCAGATAAATATGGAAAAGAACCACAGTCTATCGAAGAACGAGCCATCCTAAATCAATGGGTCATCTTCGCTAATGCAACCCTAGGACCCGGACTATTTCGCAAAGATCGACGAGAGCGAGAAATGCCCAGATTACTGGCACCTTTAAATGACATCGTTGAACAACAGCCCTTTATCCTTGGCTCTGAACTCAGCGCAGCAGATGTAGCAGTAGGTTCATACTTGTACTATGCCAAACTCGGGCTGTCTCTAAATTTCAGTGACTACCCAGCTGTAGACACCTATCTCAATCGCCTCTCAAAGCGGCCAGCATTTATCAAAACCATGGGGCCGCCATAAAGTCGCACCAATGCCCTGACAATCAGTCGTTCAATGGTGACTCATCCTTTTGCTAGTGATTTGAGAGCCGGATCGGTAAAGTCTTGGATACAGTATTCAGCACCCGCCTGTTTCAGTTCTGGTTCTGAGTGAGTGGTGAGGACACCCCAGCATCGCATTCCCGCATTTCGCGCCGCTTGCGTACCTACGATCGCATCTTCAAATACCAAACATTGATCCGGTGAAACCCCCAACCGTTCTGCCACTAACAGATAGCACTGAGGATCAGGTTTGCCTCGTTCCACATCCGTTTCGATCACCTGGGCAGCAAAGAAGCCCCCGAGTTGATCTTGCTCCATCAATAAGTCCACATTTTCCCGACAGGCAGAGGTTCCTAATCCTAGCTTGAGCCCTGCGGCCTGAGCCTGTTGCAAAAATGAAATTAGCCCCGGCATCCACTGAATCTCATCCTTGATTAAAGAGCGATAAACGGCTTCCTTCTCAGACCCCCAGCGCTGAATATCGGCATCAGAAACAGGATGTCCTAACAACTCAGGCAACAGATCTTCATTCCGTTTTCCCCCCATTTGCTCTAAACGGTCTCGGCTAGCCACGGCTAATTCTGGAATCGTCGCACTATATTGCAGCCAAGCATCCAGGTGATAGGGCATCGTATCGCAAAGAACCCCATCCATATCGAAAATTAGGGCTTGCAAAGGCAATGTAGAATTCGCAACGACCTGACTTTGAGGAGAAATAGAAGCTGGTTCATTCATAAGGCAAAGGATCCAAAACTGAACACACCGTAGAAAACATGCTAACTTTTATAAAGTTTATTTAAGCATCCTGCCTGCCTTTTGCCCTATGACTTTGTCAAAACTCTTGTACTGGACCTATACCTTCATTCATCCAGTCCTGATGTGGACATTATTAGGCATCTGTATCTATGCAATGACTTTAGGGCTGAAGATTCGCACCACTCGCACCACCACAGATAAAGATCTGCGTAAATCCCTGATCAAGCAGCGGTTCAATATCAAACATCACCAAATTGGGGCATTGTTGCTATCAGTCATGGTCCTTGGGGCAATTGGCGGTATGGGAGTCACCTATATCAACAACGGCAAGCTATTTGTGGGAGCTCACCTATTAGCAGGGTTGGGCATGACAGGACTTGTAGCAATTCTTGCCAGTCTCACTCCCCTGATGCAGCGGGGGAGTCAAACCGCTCGCAATGTCCATTTATGGCTGAGTATATTGATTCTAGGCCTCTTCGGTTGGGAGGCACTTACCGGTATGCAAATTGTGCAACGGATTATCGAACAGGGCTAGAAACCCTTGCCACAACATAATATTGTTAACATAAGTTCACCTAACCTCAATAGATATGACCTCTACAGCAAGTTCCAATCGTTGGCTCACACTTTTATTTCAGTCCACCTCGGACACGACCGTTTGGTTCCAAGTAGCCTTGACGATCTTGCGAGTCGTCGTGAGCTTTTTCATGATTCACAATGGCTTGGATAAGCTAGCCGATGTGGACGGGTTTGCCACCAACGTGGTTGCTAATGGCATGGGCCTCCCATTTCCCGTGTTTCTCACCTATTGCTCTGCCTATGCCGAAATCATCGGCTCCATTCTGCTGATTTTAGGTCTGCTGAGTCGGCCTGCAGCCTTGTCTTTGTTCTTCACCATGGCCATGGCAATTTACTTCCACCTCAAAGTCGATGGCCTGCAAATTGGGTCTTTTGAAACCGCCACCCTTTATGCCTGTGCGTTTCTATTTTTCCTCGTCAATGGCGGGGGGCAATATTCTCTCGATGCGCTGATTAGCAAGCAACTCAACGGATCTAACGATTAATCTCAGATTTTACCAATATTTGAAAAAGCATCCGGTCCTTAAACTGGGTGCTTTTTCATTGAGGCATCAACCCATTCCTTCCGATTTTGCCAAATTAAAAAAGCGGGTTAGCTTGGGTTCAAACAGCAGTTTTACCGTACCCACAGGACCGTTTCGGTGTTTGGCAATATTGAGTTCGCAGATGCCTCTCTCCGCGCTGTCAGGATCATAATAATCATCCCGATACAGAAGAACAATTAAATCTGCATCCTGCTCAATGGAACCAGATTCTCTTAAGTCAGACATCAAAGGACGTTTGTTGGTCCGGGATTCTACACCCCGACTAAGCTGAGATAGGGCCACAACCGGGACATTTAGCTCACGAGCTAAGCCTTTCAAAGCTCGGGTAATTTTAGAAATTTCCTGCACACGCCCATCTGTAGCCTCCCCGCCCATGAGCTGGAGATAGTCTAATAAAATCATTCCCAAGCCTTCGGGATGCTCTGATTGTAGGCGTCGAGCATTGGACCGCAGTTCCGTAATCGAGGGATTAGGCGAATCATCAATATAAATCGAGAGCTGAGAGAGCTTACCAATGGCTCGACTCAGGGGTTCCCACTGGGTTTGATTAATCCGTCCAGCCCGCAGGTAGTTACTGTCAATACCGGCCTCTCCAGCCAGCATCCGTTGAACTAACTGCTCTTTAGACATCTCCAAACTAAAGATAGCGACGCCCAAATTATGGATTTCACAAATTTGACGAGCAATTTGTAGGGCGAGTGCCGTCTTACCCATGGCAGGACGACCCGCCACAATAATCAAATCTGACCGCTGGAAACCTTGGGTCATGGCATCCAAATCGTAGAAGTTGCAGGATAATCCTGGTAAGACTTGCCCTAAAGATCGCTGTTCTAAATCAGCGAAGGTACTCGCCAAAATATCTTCCGTGGCGACCAATCCTTGCCGAAC
Source organism: Acaryochloris marina S15 (assembly GCF_018336915.1). GTDB lineage: Bacteria > Cyanobacteriota > Cyanobacteriia > Thermosynechococcales > Thermosynechococcaceae > Acaryochloris > Acaryochloris marina_A. Next base: position 2,061,788 of record NZ_CP064923.1, read on the forward strand.
CCGATCTTGGGTAACGTTAAAAATTTGTTGTTCAGCTTCGTCCAGAACCGTTTCCAAGGTTTTGGAGGTGTCATAGGCCAGTTGCATGACCTCTGTCGCTCCCTTGATCAACTGCCGCCGCAAAAACTTGTCTTTGATCAGGGCCGCATATTGGTCAATATTAATGGCGCTGACCGTGCGATCCACCAACTGAGCTAGCTTGCCTTGGCCTCCCACTTTGTCGAGGAGATCATGATCTTGCAGCCAAGCGGTCACACACATCAAATCAGTGGGGCTGCCTTGGCCATGAAGATTCAGTGCGGCACGATAAATTTCTTGATGCGCACTGAGATAAAAGGTCTCGGGTCGCAGTAAATCTGCAACTCGGCCAATGGCTTCGGGGTCCAGAAGAATACCCCCCAGAATGGATTCTTCGGCTTCAACATTCTGTGGGGGTAAGCGATCGCTAGCAGGCTGAAAATCTAGCTCGTAAACCATAGGTATGCCAACAGGTAAATCCCTTTAGTTAGAGGATAATCTGACTTGGGAGGTGCCAGCACCCTAGTATTTATAGAGGAACAACTTCCACTTTGACAGTAGCAATTATTTCTGGGTGGAGTTTAATATCCACGGAGTAAGTTCCCAGCTTGCGGATATCGGGGATATCGATGCCTCGCTTATCGATTTCGAAACCGCTGATATTAGCGATGAGTTCGGCAACGTCAGGAGAGGTGACTCGACCGAATAGCATCTCTTCTTCGCCTGCTTTTTGCTCAATGCGGAAGGTGCCAATGGTTTGGAGGGCGACTTTTTGTTTCGCGGCCTCGTCCTTAATGCCTTCTAAGCGCTTGAGTTCTTCGGCTTTGCGATACTCAATCTGCTTGAGTACACCAGGAGTGGCTCGATAAGCGATTCCCTTCGGAATTAAATAGTTGCGGGCAAATCCAGGCGCAACTTCTACTAGGTCTCCTGAATAACCTAGTTTTCTGACATCTTCATTCAATACGAGCTGAACGCGTTTTCCCATAGCCCTAAGTGCGTCGATACATAAATTTCAGTGAAAGCACTTGATCATACCCAACTTGGAGGTGCTTTGGCAATGTCAATTTTCGAATATCGTAAGAGCCACTGATTTGGAGAGTTCTATTAACTGGTGATTTTTTAAAACTGTTTGCGTGGATGCAATGGAGATGTGCTAGAATCCAAAACTGTTGACAAAGTAGGGGTCGGTGCCCGAGTGGTTAATGGGGGCGGACTGTAAATCCGCTGGCTACGCCTACGCTGGTTCAAATCCAGCCCGGCCCATTGTCAATAATTTGCCCATGTGGCTCAGTGGTAGAGCACACCCTTGGTAAGGGTGAGGTCACCGGTTCAATCCCGGTCATGGGCTTTGACTACAAACCTTATAGATTCAGTGTTTCAGCAGCTTTTATGAATGGCTTGGGTGTCATTCTTCTTTTTAATTTGTTCAAACGCTGCTCCCGAGGTCAACATCATAGTGCTGTCGAGATGACATTGATCCTCGTATAGGACTGCAATTGATCAGTTTTTCAATACTCTCTTGAGATTTATCGGGAGGTACATGAGTTTTGTTGTCTAGCCCTGGCAATACTAGTAGCGTCTCCAGAAACAGGGACTTTCATTAATCCCTACAGAAGTAATCAAGAAATATTTAATTTTGACAATCGAGAGGTGATTTTATGAAGCTTAATCAGCTTATTGCTGTCATGCAGTCAGTGAAAAAAAGAGCTGCAGACGAGAAGACAAAGATATACAAACAGACTCAGAAACCTGAACTATTTCAAGGCTTATCGCGGACCTACTCACCAAAGGATGAAGAAGGCCATGTTTATCCCCCGGAATCTCAGAAGGTCACATATAAGGCAGGGGAGGCACTAGAAGCCTTCTCAAAAGCCTGCCAGGACTTATTTGATAGTGCTTTAACCCAAGATGAAGCTAATACCTCAGCAAGAGCCAACATAACCTTGGATGACGACACAGTGATTGCGTCCGATGTCCCGGTCACATACTTGATGTTTTTAGACAAGCAGTTGACCGATATCAGAACCTTTCTCAGCCATATCCCTACCTTGCCCATTGATGAGGACTGGGAATATGACTCTAACCGAGGATTTTATGTCACTCGCCCCCGAGAGACCACTAAGACAAAGAAGGTGCAAGAGTTTGTGATTGCTGCTGAGGCAACAGAACATCACCCTGCCCAAGTCAAAGAAGTTACGAACGATGTGGTTGAGGGGACCTGGTCTTTGGTTAAGTTCTCTGGTGCTTTGCCACAGTCAGAACTAGATGAAATGCGGCTTCGACTTGATGTACTTCAAAAAGCTGTAATCAAGGCTAGAGAAGAAGCAAATAGCATCGAAGTAAGTCAAAGAACTATATCGAATAACATTTTTGACTATTTATTTAGGTAAGGTTAGATTGAGTGTGAGCATAGATTTAGATTCAGTATCTTAAAGGTGATTGGATGGTTCAAATCCTCCCTCTCGCACTGATAGGCGAGAGTGTGCTAATTGGTAAAGCAGCTTTTGATGCATTAAGACTAAAAAATCAAACTCAGTTTATTGCTCTAGTCTTAATCTAAAATCCACTCTTGTGAATCAACCAAAGTTCAACAACACATGGGATATACGAGTTCAACTCTCGTCCCGCTCCCCAAATCTTGAGCGGGTAGTTTAATGGCAAAACACCCTTGTATTAAACTGATTGAGCTTTAACCGGACATAAAATAGTCTCAAGCAAGTGGCTCTTATACACTGAACCCCGGCAGGTGGTATTTGCTGGGGTTTGTCTTTAGCTATACTCACTTTCGGCGATGGTATTTCATAATGAGATCCTAGCCTGGATTAAGAGCATCTCCGAAGTACTTCTATAAAAAGATATAGGTTTCAATTGATGTAAAAAAAGAGTTATTGACAGTCTCGGAATTGGGTGAATTAAATTCCAAAAAGTGTCTTTTGCTTAAAAGAACACTGGTCTAATTCCTGCCTTGAGCTTATTAAGAAATTCTTACATAGAAAAATACTTGCTGATTACTGTAATTTCTGGCAGTCACCACAAAAGAGATAATTGTAAATTTAATAAAAAATCTATCCTAATGTATTTCTACCTACTAATTACAACATAATCGTTGTCGCCTCATTCTCATCTAATCGGGATGAGCAACTATATTGAGTGATCTGCGAAAAATCAGCAAAAAATTCCTCTTTATTTATGAGCCGACTAGATGAATGAAAAACCGCTTTGACCACTCCTCCAAATAAAATTCGATCGCCATTAACTAGAGTGTGACTCTGAACACGGTTGCCATTGACAAAGACACCGTTGAAACTCGATTTACCATTAACTGTTCCATCAATCAGTTGATATTGATAGGTTCCTTGACTTAAATCAGATATCTTCTCTACAGTTGCATGGATACGTGAAATCATATCGTTGGCCACTACTATGTCATTAGATGAATCCCGACCAATGGTATATTTCCAATTCATTAATGTGACTATCTTTTTAGGTTTTGTATTAACAACAAGATAATGATGCTGCTTGAAGTGATGTGTTTGCTGACGCATACTATTTCTATATGTATATACCAAATACCTGAGTTTTCTTTCGCTTGAAATACGTAAGACAACTGTTTTTCTATTACAGTGATATTTAGCAAAAATGAACGTGATTTATATCACAGATTTTTTGTCAATATTCTTAAGCCATCTCATAAATATAAGCCTGACTTCAAAAAAACTGAGACTATATTCATTCTTAGAAGTTAAACGATTATCCCATTTGGAATCTTCAGCTCAAGATCCATATGATTTCGCTTATTCTGGCCATGATCCGAAAAAAATAGGATAGTGTATTTCTTAGGGTCAATAGGCTTGAAATTAGCCCTGTACAACTCCACTAACACTTGTAGTTTGCAGAGCATGAAAGAGCAAATCAATATGATCAACAAATGCCAAGCGATGGCCATGTCTGTAGATTATGGGCAACATTTTTGTTGGGGTTCTGACTCTATACAACCCATTCAGTTTGAGTCACTGGCTGTTGGATGATCAGGCGTTTCAGGCGGCGGAACTTTTTGAAGATAAGGCTCCATGGGTACCACAGTTGTCATTTTGTTGAGAATAGCTTCAATCTCGCTCAGGTATTCACATTGAAACCGATCCTGGGTGGATAAGACCCGCCGTAGAGCATCTATCACAATTTTCTCACAGGCTTCTGCCGATAGCCCCATTTCACTCTGATGCCCAACTATAAAGTGATGCAAGAAATAGGCGTATCCTCCCGTCATTAAACCCTGTAACAGTGTATTTTCTTGCCTTAGAGCTTCTAGTTCTTGTTCAAGATTTTCCATAGTAGTTCGATGAAGGAAGGAGACAATTTACATAATGGTTCAATTCAAATTCTTTCATGAAAGCTGCTCTGGATGACAATACCAGTACTTCGGTCGTGCTGGTGCTTGAGGATAGTTAGATCAAATTTGTGTAGCTTGGGTCAGTTCTGATTACGATAGATAAGGCATGACAGATGGAACGAAAGATGATCAAACGCTGGTTTGCGATCGCATTATTGTCTCTAATCACTTGGCTAGGCCCCATAGGCATGGCGGCTGAAGCCCAAGACCTCGCCAAGGCCACCTTTGCAGGCGGATGCTTCTGGTGCATGGAGAAGCCTTTTGATGTCATCGATGGTGTCGTATCCACTACATCAGGATATACCGGCGGTAAAAAACTGAATCCCACCTATAAAGAAGTATCGTCAGGAAAAACTGGTCATGCCGAATCTGTGCAGGTGGAATATGACCCCAGTAAAGTCAGCTATGAAACCCTTCTGGAGGCGTTTTGGCAAAATGTTGATCCATTAGATGCCGGGGGACAATTTTGCGATCGCGGCGACCAATACCGCACCAATGTCTTCTACCATTCAGATGAGCAAAAAGCCCTAGCCGAAAAATCTAAAGCTGAATTAGATAGCTCTGGTAAATTTGCCACGCCCATCGTCACGGAGATTGTCACAGCAGCAACCTTTTATCTGGCAGAAGACTATCATCAGAACTATTATCAAACCAACTCCAACAAGTATCGCTTTTATCGGTATAGCTGTGGCCGAGATCAGCGACTCACCAAACTCTGGGGAGAAGAAGATAGCTAGCACAGTAACTATAGGAGCTAGGCATCAGACCAATTAGAGCTAATTGGCTTCTGTACTATCCTCTTCCTCAAAGATAAACGGAGCAATCTGCTCAGGGTTGTCTTGGAGCAACGTCGCCAACAAAAAACTAGCAATGGTCCAGGTCTGATATTTTCGAGAAGATTTACCGACCAAACGCCCATTCTTGCCGTCATAATATTCGGGCCATTCATCTTCTTCAAATCGGTAGGAGGCCGTCATCCAAGCCTGTTCCCCTAATTTTTGACGTTTGGTTTTAATGGCAGCCGCCATCAGCATCCACAGCAACACGGGCCAGCTGCCGCCATTGTGATAGGACCAGGGGGTATTTTTAGGATCCGAACCCGTCGTAATCCGCCACTCTAACCCTTCAACCGCCGGAAAACAGATTTTCATCGGCATCCGCCCAACTAAATCGTCCCACTGTAGTTCAATCAGATCCATGATTTGCTGGCTTTGAGTGGAATCAGCCATAGAGGTCATGATGGCCATTAAATTGCCCAAAGCAAAGAAGCGAAAATCCATCCGACTAGGACCTAGATTTCCGGCTAAATAGCCAGCCCAATCTGGCATCCACTCCGTTAGCCAGTAAGGAATGGAATCCGGATAAATATTGAATTTATTCATCACCGACTCCCCAAATTGATCCCCTTTATAGCGATGAATTTCATTCAGTTTGTCTAGATCTAGCCAATAGTAGTTACGCACTCGAAACAGGAGCGCCTGAAGGCGATCATTAATCTTGCGAATCCAATTCTCTCCTTCTGAGGTGGGTGTCAATAATTCCCTGGCTGACCGCAGGGCCCCATAAAACAATGCTTGAATTTCTAACGGATGGCCATCTATCCCCATCCGGCGGTCAATCATACAGGCTGCATCAGGCACCAATAAAGTGGGCGACATCTCAAATTGTGAACTGAGGCAAAGCTTGAGAATTAGATGTAACCCTTCCTGAAAATCGGGCCGCTTTGCTAAAGCAGTATCTCCAGACGCTTTCACATAAGCTCGCAGTACAATAATCCACCATAAACACGAATCAATCGGTGTCACCCGACCAATCGCATGGTCGCCAAAATCAGCAGTGAGATATTGACGCCCTGCTTCCGTTTGCACTTTAAAACTGGCAGGCATCAATCCTAAAGGAACCTCAAAACCATCCACTCGCCGAACCTGCTTTTGTAAAGCTAACGTCTCTACCAAAAAATTTTGAACAATATCATGTCGCTTCTGCAGCAAAAAAACGAAGGCGGAAGGGACAAAATCCCGCACAAAGCACTGATCGTAATTGAGGGCATCCGCGTCTGAATCCTGAGCGGCAATCGTACCTACAGGGCGATCCTGATAATAGATAATGGCAGACTCATGGAGCTTTTCTGCCATTTGGATAATCGGTAGTTCAGACATCATGCCCTCTCAGACGCAGCTGGTCTAGGTGGGAACAGGGTTCCAAAACTGATGCTCCCGTTGGATAGTACTCAGGATACCCATCGAGTTGGGAGGATTACTATAGCCGCGTAAACAGCAGCTATAGACAGTTTTTTAGAGCTTGCTGAAGTTCCTTCGCAGTTTGAAAGCGATGATCCGGATGGGGATGGGTCACTTTTTCAATAATGGCTTTGATCTGAGTTGGAATGCTCAGGATATTCGCCAATTCAATCCGATAGCCATGACCCAGGTTTTTGTAAAATTGCAGTGGACTTTGACCTGTAATCAGGAATAAAAGAGTTGCACCAATACCGTAGAGATCCGATTGAATCGTGGGACGACCTAATCCCTGTTCTGGTGCACTATAACCCTCAACCGCAATCCGGGTTCCGGGGACAAGGCTTGCTTCTTTAACAGCTCCAAAATCAATAATAAAAACTTGGCTGTCTCGATTCCGCACCAGAATATTACCGGGCTTCAGATCTCGATGAATGATCGGTGGATTATGACAATGAATGTAGTCCAAAATGTCACAGGCCTGAATCATCCACTGCAACACCTGATGCGGTGGTAACGGGCCATGCTGATTTACCCACCGATCTAAATCTTGGCCGTGAATCAGCTCCATCACGAGATATTGTTTATCGTTCTCGGTAAAGAAATCGTATAACCGGGGAATACCAGAGTGCTGGAGAGATCTCAGCATCCGAGCTTCCCGCTTGAATAATTCCTGTGCCTTAGGAATTTTTTCCATATCGGCATTCATTTCCTTGAGCACCTGAAGCTGAGGTTTTTGACTCTTATCATCCTGGTGCCGCACCAAGAAAGTGGTTCCCATGCCTCCCATGCCAATGACCTTCATGACTTCGTAAGGACCAAGCGTCTGGAGAACCTTAAGGGATTGACCACAATGCACGCAAAAAAGGTTGCCTGGCAAATTACCCTCATGGGAGCAGGAAGAATTCTGGGAACGAGTGGTCGCCGATTGACGTTTGGCTCCAATCTGGTAGGGAAGTTGCTGCTGAAATCTCAAAATCGGCCCCGTCAATCCTAGCTGAATAATTGTGTCATCGTTGAGTTCTGCCTGGTTCGTCAGTTTTCCATTTACAAACGTTCCATTGCTGCCCAGACTATGGAGTTGCCAGGTAAAGGAGGACTCTAGCTGTTTGCTCAGACGCAGTTCAAGATGATACCGAGACACCAGTATGTCTCTGAGGACAATGTGATTATCGGAAGAACGGCCAATATTAATCTGCTTAGACGTGGTGAACAGCCATTGTTTGATAGGAGCCTTATTGGTGGGGTCAAGAAGGGTTAATGTAACCACATTGCAAAATTAATCAGTCAAAGATTTTAAATAGGTTCCCGTTAATAGGTCTGGGAAGATCGCTGAGGTTGGACTCTCATCAGGATGGCAATGACCGTGATGTTGTCGTGACCATTATGTTCGTTAGCCAGCATAATCAACTCATTAACCCCTTGTTGCAAGGGGATTTGAGAGTTAAGCATGGGCAATAAGTATTGGTCACAGTGGACTTCCAATAGGTGATTATCTGTTAATCCATCCGAACAAATCAACCATAAAGTATCTTCGGCGGCAGTGAGGAGCTGGATATCGGGCTCCAAGGCCTCATTCTCTCTAGGCCCTAGAGCTTGAGTGAGTTGATAAGCATCCGGCCGGGCGTAGGCCACGGTCGGATCGGTTCCTCGTTGAATCTCTCTTTGCCCAACCTCATGATCAACCGTGATTTGTTCTAATCCTGATTGATGGGTCAGACGATATAGACGACTATCACCGACATGAGCAATTTGAATATGAGTATCTTGAACCAAAGCCATCACTAGGGTGGTGCCCATGCGACTATTGCCAGCCTTCTCTTCATTCAACTGAAAGAGAGCATGGTTCGCAGCATAAATGGCATCCTTCACCATTGCAGTATCGGGAAACTCAGTCTGCCAATGGGCTTGAAAATATTGAGCTAGGGTTTCTGTCGCTAAAGAACTCGCAATCTCCCCCCCAGCATGTCCTCCCATACCATCACAGAGAATGTAGAGTCCTTGGCCAGAAACTTGGTTTTGGTGGGGGTTACAAATTTGTTGGAGCCGTTGATCAATTACAAAGTAATCTTCGTTGTGATGTCGATCTCGACCATCATCCGTTTGACCTGCCGCTGCCAAATGAACCAACTGATTGGGCAAAATCAGGGTTGGCACAGCACCCGTTCCAGCAACGGAAGATTGATGAACCTGTGTAGGAGTCGTAGGAGGCTGGGTACTAGGTAAAAGCTGACTTAATTCATTTAAGTATTCCAGAAGCTCTGTTTGAGTAACGTTCTCAGCAGATTGCAAATTGATCAACAAGGGCTGAAATTGCTCTGAGAGGGAAGCTCCCAATCCTTGCAATAAATCTAACCAGACATACCTTAAATCGTCCCAGGTCGGGGATTGGATGGAGGTACTACCCTTTTCAGGCTTACCCGGCCAGAACTGACCGGGCTCAAATAGAAGTTGCTGAAGGCAGAGGATTTGTCCCTGATCGATCTTTAAGTTTTCTTTGTGGAGAACGCTAGGTAAGCATTGCCAGGGAGAACAAATCACTGCAAAATTCAAAGTTTGTTCTAGCCAGTACAGAATTTGAGTGGGACTCGTTTGACCTTCGGCAATGACTTCCTTTAAAGACGGCAAATCAGCGCGGTTCTCTAATAAAATGACTGCCTGTTGTTCTGACTGCCAAGCGTCATGGACATGGGGTAGCAGGAGAGGAAACTGTTGCCTCAGGGCTAGGTATGGTTCTAGAACGATCGGGAACGGCAAAGGCTGCGCTTCTAAAAAATCTTTAATCGTTTCTGGCTGACCCATGTCAGCAGGATTAATAGCTCCCTCTAACTGGTTCAACATAATAGCCAGGGGCGAGACCTGCAGCGGCTGCGTATCTAGAATAGTGAGCTCAAGGTTGCCATTTTCCGCAAGTTTCGGATCTTGAGGCACCATTGATGCTAAGAGCTGATATCGAGGGTTTTGATCCAAAAAACTCTGGATAGCAGGAGACATGGATGGAATATCTGAGTCACCCCGCTGCGGTAACACTGCTGTTGAGGCACTAGGTGGATCGAGTTTCACAGCGTCTGATCGATCTGGCTGATCACCTACTAAACGCTCAATGGAGTCTAGCAGCTCTTCTGTAGAGGGTTCGTCATCCAGAAGGGCAACGGGTTCTCCAACGGGAATCGTATCGATAGAAGAAAGTTCTATAAGGCTCGGGGATTGTTCGAGGCTAACGAGCGGTGTAATTAGAGTCCACCAAATGGTTCCGGTCAAATGATCACATTGGGGACAGTGGGTAACTTCAAAATCTACTAAATGTCCACAACTTGCACAGTGTTTTTGAGTAAGGGAAGTGCCACATTGTTGACAGAAACGATGATCGTCAATGTTGTGGTAATTACACTGGGGACATTTAATCATCCGAAAAAAATCAGTTTGCCTAGGGTGGCGGACAGTAACTATGGCAATGGTAACTAGTAATGAGAAGCTTGCACTCCGCTAAATTACGGAAGTTATCGTTACATTTGCTGTGACAAAATATAGCTCGTTATTAGGTGATCCCACTATACAACTCACAATTATCCTCAACCGTAGATTGAGATTTGAAACGTTTTTTGAGTAGGCCGATGGATCAGCTTTGGCTTCATTTGCTAGAGATGAGGTAAGTGTGTCAGGGATTGAAGTTGATTGATTTCTGGTGACGAAAGGTGACGCCATTGGCCCGGCTGCAGATCCTTGAGTTGCAAATGTGCGATCGCAACCCGTACCAAACGTAAGGTTGGGAAACCCACAGCCGCTGTCATTCTTCGTACCTGGCGGTTGCGGCCCTCATAGAGGGTCATCGTTATCCATGCCGTAGGGATATGCTTGCGAACCCGAATCGGTGGAGTCCGGGGAGGTAAAGAAGGTGGCTCAGTTAAGAGTGAGGCTTGAGTCGGTCGTGTTCGATAGTTGCGGATCGTGACTCCCTGCTGAAGTTTTTGTAACGCAGCTGTATCAGGAATTCTTTCCACCTGAACCCAATAGGTGCGGGGATGTCCAAACTTAGGATCACACAACTGATGTTGGAGACCACCATGATTGGATAGCAATAATAAACCTTCGCTATCCCGATCCAATCGACCAACCGGATAAATATCGGGGATTGAAATAAATTGTTTTAAGGTTGGATGCTCAGTGTCTTGCCGATCCGTAAACTGGCTAAGGACCCCATAGGGCTTATAGAACAATATATGTTGCCAAGCCATTTCTGTTTCCTATCCTGTTCGTCAAAGTTCAGTTCACACTGATATACATCTGGTTACCCTATGTATAGGGAACGCCATCTTTTATCTCAAAACATCTTAAGCAATGGCACAAGCTCACACTATCCCTAGGATCCTTTAGTGAGGCTTGGTACCGGATATAACCAGATTTGGATTGAGAACACTATTTATAAAGTGTAAATGCACCTCTTAACCCTAGAAATCACTTAGGATAGGCTGGTGATTAACGCGTCTCGAAGGCCATAGATGGATCTGCTTCGCTCCCTTCCCCTTGGGCTTTACCTGGAACAACCTCGCACTTGGCTACATCGGCTTGATCCCAGAGTAAAACTGGCTTGGCTGATGATGTTCCTGCTCACGCCATTACTGGCAGATTTACCCTGGCGGTTTGCCTTAGTCTTGGGATTGATCCTACTCACCATTTCGGCGACCATTCCATGGCGAGTCTGGCGCAAGCAAATTGGCTGGTTATTGTTGTTATGTCTATTGGTTTGTAGCGTTACCACCTTAATGCCAGATGGCCTGGCAGTGTCCTATCAACCCAGACTACCGACTCAAGAACTGACATTTACGCAAGAACCCTCTTCCCTGCCAACAGAATCTCAACCCTGGTATCAACCCCTGATTTTTTGGCAGGGTTCAGAGGAAAATCTCCCTCCCTCTCTTCCTCAACCCACACCATATCAATATGTGCTCTTTCATCATGGCCCCGTCAGAATCACTCGCCGATCCCTAGAATTAGGATTAAGGTTGGCAACTTGGCTATTTACCTTAATTTATGGAACAACCCTATATCTCCTGACAACGGCTCCAGAAGAAATAACCGTCGCCATTGAGGTTCTGTTGCAACCCTTGAAGCGGTGGCGTATTCCCATCACTGAAGTGACCCTAACCCTAACCCTAGCGCTGCGCTTTATGCCCCTGGTTCTGGAAGAAATCCAAAATTTGATTCGAGCTATTCGTACTCGTGCCATTAATTGGAAGAAATTAGGGGTACGGGGAGCCTTCCAGCTCTGGCTGATGTTGGCCGATCGCCTCATTGAGAATCTATTTTTACGGGCAGAACAAGTGGCTAGTGCCATGACCGTACGGGGCTTTACCAGTCCTAATCACCACCAAGTCAGGTGGCATCAACTCCAAATTCGGTTGATGGATCAGTTTGCTTTAGTTTTAGTGGTCTTGGTTTGCGGCTTACGCATTTGGGTCGGAATGCTTCCCTAAATCCATACCGTTGATATTCTACATGGACGAATTAAAGCCTTGGTATTGGCGATCTGTACCACTACTCGAACGCAGTGGTACAGATATTTTTGCAGCCTTATTTGCTGATCAAAAGATCGCGACCTTGCTCGAAAGCCCCTATCCCCATCCCCTCGGTCAGTACTCAATTTGCGCAGGCGGTCCTCGGAACGATACCGACACGTTGCGCTTATGGACACCTGAATTGGGGCAGATATTACCGTTCTTGGAACACCAGTTACAAATTAAAAAGCCTTTATGCCCAGATGATATCCCTGACGATTTGCCCTTTCAGGGTGGGTGGCTGGGGTGGCTGGGGTATGACCTCGCTTGGGAAATCGAGCGTTTACCGCAACTGAATCCTGATCCATTGCCATTCCCTATCGCCTTTTGGTATGAACCTGAAAACTTTGCAATTTTGGATCATCAGCATCAGATTCTCTGGTTAGCTGTAACGGATACCCACCAGCTAGACCACCTAGAACACCAGTTAGCATCCTATGCCCCACAACAAATCGATCAACCGTTTAAGGCGACAGACTTTCAGTTTTTGACTAGCCAAGTTGAGTATGAAGCGATGGTGCGACAGGCCCTAGCCCATATTCAAGCTGGGGACATTTTCCAGGCCAATCTCTCTACTCGGTTTTCTGTCACGGCCAACGTCGATTCCTGGCAACTCTATCAACAACTGCAAACAATCAACCCATCCCCCTTTGCCAGCTACTGGCAAACTCCATGGGGAGCGGTCGTCAGTTGTTCACCAGAACGGCTTGTTCGGCTCAAAGGGTCACAAGCCGAGACCCGCCCTATTGCAGGGACTCGCGCCCGGGGAATCACCCCCGAAGAGGATCAGAAATTAGCTCAAGCTTTAAGTGAGAACTTAAAAGAGAGAGCGGAGCATACCATGCTGGTCGATCTGGAACGCAACGACCTAGGTCGAGTCTGTACCTGGGGATCGGTCACTGTCGATGAATTCCTAGTCCTTGAATACTACAGTCACGTGATTCATCTAGTCAGCAATATTGTTGGTACCCTGCAGCCTGCCCATTCTGCGGTTGAGTTGATTCGTTCGGTCTTCCCAGGAGGAACCATCACCGGCTGCCCCAAGGTTCGTTGTATGAAAATTATTGAAACGTTAGAACCTTATCGACGGAGTTTGTTTTATGGCTCCTGCGGATATTTAGATTACCGGGGACAGCTAGATCTGAATATTTTGATCCGAACCTTACTGATTACCCCCATACATCCCCCAACACGAGCCTCACAAAGTTCTGTCCTGTCTTCTGTAATTTGGGGGCAAGTAGGAGCGGGAATTGTGGCAGATAGTGACCCCAAACAAGAATGGTTAGAATCCTTACAAAAAGCTAAAGCTCAGGTGGAAGCAATTCAAGCGATGAGTCAGTAGATCTTGCTTGATTACTTCTAATTAATGCCTTGAGAATGAGTTGTATCAGGGGTTTAGTTAAAGGGACAGTAAATATACTCAAAAAACCAGTAAAAACTTAGCGAAGGCCGTCCAGTATAATAGACGACAATTTGTTGATTGTTCAGCTTGGTGGACTTTAACTAAGAAGAGACGGTCATCCTTAAAGAAATAGTGATCTATTTAACTTCTACAAAATAACTTCAGCTATTCCTAGTCCATCAATCATCAAGATTTACCCTCAGGAAAAAATAGACATCGCCTAAAACTACCCTATCCTTTAGAAACAATGCTACCTAGACAGGGTCCACAGCATTTTTCTAGACAGTAGTTATCGTTCTATAGAATCACTCCTATAGCTTTGGCCTCTCCTATATACGCGAATGATCACTGAAACGTATCTGAATCATCCAACTTTTGGTCTACTCTACAGTCTGTGTGTGATTGATGCTAGGAGTGCGTTGTACACCACACTTTATGCCCAACGGTTATTTTTTATAGTCACCACTTCTGAAGAGCGGTTAGAATTTTCTCCCATCACTCGGCAAGAGGCCAAAGTCACCGTTGAAAGTCGTCTCAGATTTCTGAGGCGGTCTGGTACCCGCCAAGACTATGACCAACTTCAGCTTGTTCACCAACAAACCTTTCAATAATGCCTTCTTCGCAGCCATTGACTCTCAAGGATCGAGTCATCTCTATTCAGGGGGCCTTGCCGCCATCCGTTCGTTTGATTGCTGTATCCAAATATATGCCGGCTGCTTTGATCCGAGAGGCCTATGACGCAGGTCTACGGGATTTTGGCGAAAGCCGGGTACAGGAAGCGATTCAGAAACAAGCTGAGTTGCAGGATCTCTCAGGGCTCACTTGGCATCTCATCGGTCATCTTCAAAGCAATAAAGCCAAACTAGCTGTTCGACACTTCGATTGGATTCACTCTGTGGATAGCTTAGCTTTAGCCCAGCGCCTCAATCGGATTGTTGAATCGGTAGAACATTCACCTCAGCTATGTTTGCAAGTCAAACCCCTCTCAGATCCTGACAAATTCGGATGGATGTTTGCTGATCTCAAAACAGATCTACCCGCTTTACAAGCCTGCTCCCATCTTCGCTGGCGTGGATTAATGACGATATTACCGATGGGTTTAACGAGCCAAGAAACCTTAAATGCTTTTCACGAAACTCAAAAGCTAGCTCAAGATATTTCCCAGCCATCTCAGGAGAATTTCACCTTGAGTGACCTGTCCATGGGGATGTCCAAGGATTATCAGTTGGCCGTTCAGGCTGGAGCAACAATGGTTCGAGTAGGACGTAGCCTTTTTGGGGATCGACCTCTGCCTTAAGCTATCCCTCTAGGGGGTGAGGCTGATTGCTTTCAGGATGAAGCAATCAGCAAGAGCGTCTTCACAAGTTTTTCCTGGGCTGATCACTATTTTATGAATAGCGATAGTATCTATTGAAATAACAGTGTTGATATA
The DNA here is from genome assembly GCF_018336915.1 of Acaryochloris marina S15. Classification (GTDB taxonomy): domain Bacteria; phylum Cyanobacteriota; class Cyanobacteriia; order Thermosynechococcales; family Thermosynechococcaceae; genus Acaryochloris; species Acaryochloris marina_A. The sequence goes on from NZ_CP064923.1 coordinate 2,076,825, forward strand.
AAGTCCCTGGCAGAAGATGGAAATTTTATAGGTTATGTAAAGGAAATTATTTCTTAATTTAAATTTTAGTTTCAACAGTCGAATTACTGATTTGCAATTAGGTCTTTGATGTATAATTCAATCTAAATTTTCCATACCATGGGATTTGTCGCCAAGAGTTGATTTTTTCTATAACAATCACTTTTGGTAATTAAGGCGACAGTGGTATTGACAAATCAAACAAATACAAGTTTGATGAGAAGATCTAATTTTAATAAAGATCTTTACGAATAAAATTCCTTGATGACCTTAGATTGAGCAAATGTTCGGTCTTTCTGAAATCAGGTTCTTCACACCCTCAAAACCTTCATAGATGGAGCCCAACTCGTGAGCAGTTTATTTGGCAGATTAAAGGATTTCGTCGGCATCCCAGAATCGGATGACGATTATGATTACGTGGATGAATATGACGAAATTCAAAACGATGGGTATTCGGATCATTCTTATTCAGCAGAGTATTCCGAAGACCCCGTTGAAGTGGGTGAAGCACTGAAAAGTCAATCTGAAAAAGAACAGGGGTCTCAAGTGAGTTCTACTACTAGTAATGTTGTGGGTATGCCAGGTGCGGGTCGCTTATGGGGATCTACCACTGAAGTTTTGGTGATGGAGCCACGAGCGTTTGAAGAAATGCCCCAAGTGATCCAAGCTCTACGTGAGCGTAAGTCTGTGGTTCTTAATCTGACCATGATGGAACCGATTCAGGCTCAGCGAGCCGTTGATTTCGTGGCGGGTGCAACCTATACCATTGACGGTCATCAAGAGCGTGTTGGAGATAGCATCTTCCTATTCACTCCTAATTGTGTTCAGGTCAGCACCCATCTTGGTGTTGTTCATGAAGCACCGACTACACCCCATTTTTCACGACCTGCAGCCACTGCATCTTGGAAAAATGATGTGCAGATGAATCAGGCCATTGCTCAGTAAGTGAGTCAATAGCTATCCCTGGCTATTTTAGGTTTTCGCAAAACTAAATACTGCAAGGAATCTTGACTGTGCTTTGGTAGACTGGTGCATTGTTTCTGCCATCTTCGGCTTAGGGGTTTTCTAGTGAGTCAGTTTTGCGATCAGCTTGGCATCATTGGCGGTGGTGTGATGGCTGAGGCTATCTTGTCACGACTGCTTTCCCAAGAAATCTGTTCGCCAGAGCAGGTTCAGGTTAGTGATGTCTCCAAAGAACGATTAGAGGATCTGATATCGGCCTATCAGATCCAAGGGTTTACAGATAACAATGCGGTTGCCTCCAACTCTCAAGTACTGCTGTTGGCGATTAAGCCCCAAATATTTGCAAAGGTAGCAGCTCCCCTCGCATCGTCTATCCCCGCTGACTGTCTGGTCCTTTCTATTTTGGCGGGGGTCACTTTAGCGGCGTTAGAGAAAGCTTTTCCTGGATCCCCTGTGATTCGAGTAATGCCAAACACCCCAGCTACTGTTGGTGCTGGCATGGCTGCGATCGCAGCTGGTAACCATGCGAATCAAACGCATCTAGATCTCGCTCATCAGTTTTTTAGCGCCGTTGGTCAGGCGGTTACTGTACCTGAATCATTAATGGATGCCGTTACGGGATTATCGGGATCGGGGCCAGCTTATGTCGCCTTGGTTCTGGAAGCCCTTACTGATGGTGGCGTTTCAGTGGGTTTGCCTCGCCCCATTGCAGCTCAATTAGCCCTGCAGACCCTGTTAGGCACTGCCAAATTAGTGGATGAAACGGGACTGCACCCAGCTCAACTCAAGGATCAGGTCACGAGTCCGGGCGGTACCACTATTGCTGGAGTGGCGGCACTAGAGCAAGCTGGACTTCGTTCAGCCTTTATCAAGGCCGTTCAGGCCGCTTACCATCGTTCCTGTGAACTTGGCCAAGGCTAGGAAACTATAGCTCCACCTCGTTCAAATCTCTAAACTATGGAGACTGTAAAGCAGGAGCAGCCAACTCGGAAGCCAAAAAATCAGCCAGCCAATTTTTGATGTGATAGGTGGCTTGGCAATCATCCTCGTTATACTCAACAATCGTATCGAGGAAATCACGATTGCTAGTAGAGAGCCATTCGCTATACCAATAGATGGACTGCGCTCCATTTGCTTCGCTATTTCGCCATTGAAACCCTAGCCATCGAGCGATTAGTTTCAGGGTATAGCTTTCTACTGGGAGCACAACCGTGTGGGTCACATGGGCATGTAAGTCGATAAACCGCTCTAGTAAAGGCTGGATAATTGTATCGGGGCTACCATATAGGGCCGCTAAGCGCTCAACGGTTTGTACTTCGTAGGCACAAAAATGGTAAATCGGTGCATGGGGATAGGCCAGCACTAAATCTAAGAATTGCTGCCACACCTGCTCTTCCTGGTGAGGTTGATCGGCTAAAAGGGGATAAAAGGTTTCGGTCTGGTTTTCTCGATCTACAACCAGTACCCCATGTAGGTAGGCCAAATTAAGGCTGGGTTCTGCTTCGATATCGAAATAGAGTTCGATGGGAGCAGGGGAAATTTGGGCGGCTATTGCGCTTACCTCACTGGCAGCGAAAATCACAGGAGCTTGCTTGGCAAACGCCTGAGCCTGGCAAATCAGTTTGTTGGCAACCTCTCGACCAAATCCCGTGACCTCAGCTAATTGGGTGGGATTGGCAAACGCTAAGTCTTCCACACTCGCTAAATTATGAGCTTGGAGAATGGGGTAGCGACTGGGGGTTACCCCTGGCAAAAGGGATAAATGTTGATCTTGTTGAGCAATTTGATAGCAATGGGGTAGCCATCCACACAAGCTGCATCGATTACTGACAATAAAAACTTCTGGTTCTTGTTGCGTCTGGATAATCTTGATGAGTTCAGGGAGTAATAAATCTAGCTTTGGCTGGTTGATCGTCAGGTTAACGGCATAGAGCCCTCGTTCCCGCAGATACAGATAAGACTCCTCTGGCCAGACCCCTTGTACACTCGCCAACAGGTGAGCATGGAATGTTGCCAAAATTTGATATTCCAACTTGGGACGCTTACTCAAGCGAATATCCGTTGGCACATATTGCCAATCTCCAAAGTTAGAGGTTCCCTCTATTTTAGTAAGGAGATCGGGAATGCTCTGATAGGCAACACCGTTGCCTTGATCCATCCATAGAACACCTCGCCGAATATAGGGAGTGCCAGCTTGCATTAGCGCTAACGTGGCTTGGGCTCCTGCTTGCCAGTCGTATCTGGGATAGTCAGGTTGGACCCAGGGTTGACGAGCAAAAAAGTTCTGTTGATGCTCAATGCGATCCTGCCGAAGTTTGTTTAGAAAGTCGCTGGGAGCAGATTTTTGAGTTTTGTCTTCAAAGACATCCAGATATGCTTGTCGATGACAACGTTGGTAACTCAGTAGTAATTGGGCGGTCAGCAGCATGCAGACACAATAATGGTTTTCCCTGAAGGAATCTTAGCAAATCCTTCTGGTTGACCGGTAAATTCCCTTGACTGATATCGAGCAGCACAATAGGCTGAGAGCGATGTAATGGATACCGATGTTGTCGTGGCTCAGGTTGTCTTTGAGGATGTCTATAAAAGTTTCCCGGCTCGTAAAGGCGATCGCACAGCCAATACCACGTCCGTTGAGCCCAGTTTAATATCAACAACACCGACCCAGACTACATCTGAGAGCGATACCAAAAACGATACCGTTACCGTATTGCGCCGCATCAATTTTTCCGTTGACGATGGAGAGTTTATGGTGCTGGTGGGACCATCGGGATGCGGCAAAAGCACGCTCTTACGACTGATTGCAGGTTTGGAGGACTTAACTGGGGGCAGTATCAGGATTGGCGATCGCAAAATCAATCACCTCCCCCCTAAAGCCCGAGACATTGCCATGGTATTTCAGAGCTATGCCCTTTATCCCCATATGAGCGTCTACAACAATTTGGCCTTTGGCCTCCGTCGCACCCAATCTCAACGAGATCATAAACGGCGTTCTATTTCTGCATCTCTCCGTAGAAAACTCGAATCTGGCTTGGTATCCGCCACCCGAATTCTACCCAAGTCCCTTAGATATCGTTCGAAACGAGAAAAATTAATTGAGCAGACCGTTAATCAAGTCGCCGAAGTCTTACAAATTGAGACTTTATTAGATCGCCTACCCAAGCAACTCTCCGGGGGACAAAAGCAGCGGGTTGCCTTGGGGCGAGCCATGGCCCGTGAGCCCCAGGTTTTTTTGATGGATGAACCTCTGTCCAACCTGGATGCCAAGCTGCGAACTCAAACCCGAGCTCAGATCGTCAAGCTACAGCGACAGCTAGGAACGACAACGGTTTATGTCACCCATGACCAAACGGAAGCCATGACCATGGGGGATCGAATTGCGGTTATGAATGCCGGACAAATTCAGCAAATTGCCAGTCCTTTAGACCTGTATAACCAGCCGATCAACCGATTTGTGGCCCAGTTCATCGGTTCTCCCCCCATGAACTTTATCTCCGTTCATGTGAAGTCGCCTCGCAGCTTACAGCACACACAATTCACCCTCACCTTGCCAGAAGTATGGGAAACGGTTCTCCAAAACTATCAAGGCCGAACCCTCACCTTGGGGATTCGCCCAGAACATCTGGATTTGGCCTCTCCGAACTCTAGCAATATTCCCACCCAGGTCGAACTGGTTGAGGCATTAGGCCACGAGACCTTTCTCTCTTTACAGTTGACTCAGAACCATCAAATGGCCCATTCACCTGCCCCATTGATTGCCCGCATTAATCCCTATCAACAAGTCAGCCTTGGCGAACAGTTATGGTTCTCGATTCAACTGGACAAGATTCATTTGTTTGATGAACAGACCGAAGCGGCAATCCGCCCCAGCCATTCACCAGCCCCAATCCATTAAAAATGGCTCGTTTCCCATCTATCCTTTGTTTGACTCTGTGTGTTTTTATACGGAACTAGAAGCTGGGCTCCATTAAGTTACCTTCCAGCATCTTTAGTAAACGATTTATACCTAAACAAAGCAGAAATACTGCTCGATCGGGCAACCTGCAAACCTGGGAACAATAAGCAAGAGAAGACAAGTTAAAAAATAGCCTATGTCAATAACCATTAACCAAGCTAGAATGTGTACTCACTCAGAAGGGTAATCCTGTGTTTGTCCGGTTAGCCAATCAACACCGTGAATTTGTTCGAGACTTAGTCATGAACCTTCAGGCCCTAGCCATTGTGCTAGAGCGCCGAGGATACGTGGCATCTTGCTATACCTGCGGTGGCCAAATGAACAGCGCCTCCTTCATGGTGAGTTTAGGAGAGAACCATCTAATTCGGTTTTTAGTGTCCGATTATGGAATCACCTGGACCGAAATGCGCGATGATCGCGAACTCATGAAGTTGGAAGGGGCTGAAGCCATTAGCCAACTGCAAGAATTAGCCAACTTAATCAAGTATGAACAGCCTGCTCAGAGTCCATCTTCTGTGCTGGCCGAGTCATAACCTTATTCACCCAATTAGCCAAATTTGTCCCCACCTTGGGCTGGTCTAAATAATGATTTAGTCCAAATTCGTTGGTGAAATGTTACGCTGTATACCTAGTTAGCAGGGGGTAAATTGTGTAGTCATCTTGAGGATTCAAGAATGGCTCAATGGCAAGCTGTCATGTTTCAATTACCACCCATTAAGGTTGCACTGTAACGTATGACCACTGAGAGTTCTGGCTGGCAACACCAGTTTATCCAAACTAATAAAATTCGGCTCCACTACGTCACCCAAGGTGAAGGCGATTTAGTTATTCTTCTCCATGGATTTCCTGAGTTTTGGTACTCTTGGCGATACCAACTCCCTGTCTTAGCCCGTCACTTCAAGGTTGTGGTTCCTGATCTACGGGGGTATAACGATTCTGACAAACCTTCTAGCGGCTATGACATCGACACCCTCACCGAGGATATTGTTGGTCTCATTCAGAACTTAGGCTATCGCTGCGCTCATATTGTGGGCCATGACACCGGCGGTATGATTGCCTGGAATTTGGCTCAAAAATTCCCTCAATATTTACAGAACTTAGTTCTCCTGAATGCACCTCATCCCCAGCGATTATTCCGGGAGTTTTCTAGCAACCTCGATCAGCTGCGGCGGAGCTGGTATCTGTTGGCGTTTCAAATCCCTGGGTTGCCAGAATGGTTAATTCAATCAAACCTGCGCCAATTCCTTCAGGACTGGTTTCAGAAACAAGCCATTCGTAAAGCAGCCTTCTCCTCCGAGACCTTAGGCATTTATCAGGCTGCTCTGGAAAAGCGGGGCGTCTTGTCTGCAGCGATTAACTATTATCGGCAGTTGCTATCTCCCCAAGACTGGTTATCCAACTCGGATGGCAAACTCTTGCCGATTCAAGTCCCTACTTTGGTGTTGTGGGGGGAAGATGACACAGTTTTGAGTCCGAAGTTAGCATTGGGTTTTGAGCGGTTTGTACAGGCCCCATTTCGCCTCAAATTCGTCCCCGAATGCGGCCATTGGATCCAGCAGGAAGTACCCAAAATTGTGAATCGAGAACTGTTAGATTTTCTACGTCAGAGCAAGCCAGCTTTTAGCTAACCTTCATTCCTTTTAAGGCCCTGACGATCACCTGACCCGGCACCTGGTCCGTAATTTTGACCTCACTCAATTGAGTGGGCAAGATAAACCGGACTTTGCCATCTTTGACTTTTTTGTCCGTCAGCAGCACATCTGCCACGGATTCGATGGCAAAGTCAGCAGGTAGCTCAGTGGGTAATCCTGTTTTCTGAATCAGTTGATGCTGGCGTTGGGCGTCTTCAGCAGGCCACCAATCCAGCTGGACGGCGATATCGGCAGCAGCCACCATGCCCAAAGCAACGGCCTCACCGTGATTGAAGAGTCGGTAACCCGTTAGGCTTTCAATGGCATGGCCAATGGTATGGCCGTAGTTGAGGATGGCACGAAGCCCCGCTTCTTTCTCATCTTGGGTGACGACATCCGCTTTGGCTTGAGCGGACCGGGTGAGAATTTCCGTGAGGATTTCTGTGGGCATGTAGCGGTATTGATGGGTGCGATCGCAACTCTCCAACCGCTCAAATAGCTCCAAATCCCAAATCACGCCATATTTAATCACCTCAGCCATCCCCGCCCTAAATTCTCGACTGGCCAAAGTTGTTAAGGTATCGGGATCGATCAACACCAACCGGGGCTGATAGAAGGCACCAATCAAGTTCTTACCCTTAGGGTGATTGACGCCTGTTTTACCTCCAATTGAGGCATCCACCATTGCCAATAAACTGGTGGGAACTTGGACAAAGTTAATGCCGCGTAACCAAGTAGCCGCTGCAAAACCAGTCATATCGCCAATTACCCCTCCCCCAAGGGCGACTAGGGTGGAAGATCGTTCTAGTTTAAGGTCAAGGGCATAATCGTAAATCTTTTGAATAGAGCGAGGCGTTTTGTAGCGTTCGCCCGCTGGTAAGAGAAAATGCTCAACCTGGAAGCCTGCCTTGGCTAAAGAGTCTTGAACAATATCCCCGTAATGTTTCCAAATCTGAGGGTTAGAAACTATCAGGACCTTCTGTCCCAGCTTCACCGACTGCAGGGATCGATCTTGGAGCCAGGGGCCTAGTTGGGTGAGGCCACCGGATGCGATCGCAATTTGATACGTCTGTTGCGGTAAAGGGACGGGAATAAATGTCTGCTGCATGCCACTCCTGGAACTCCTTTGCCAGTGTGCCTTACAGAAACACCTTCTGTCACTAGCAACTTTCAGAGGTAAATTTCATCTCCAATCTAAACGATTGCGGATTGGACAGGTCAATTGATTTTGCAACTAACTATGAGATTGTTGAAAAGAATCCCAATCCATTAAATACTTATCAGAGAGTTAGGGTACCTTAACCAAGAATAAGTATTGCCTAAGAGCAATATCTTTACTGATTCCACCGATTACCCGTATCGCATTCGAAGTCTGAGAGATTTTGCTAAAACTCCTTCTCCAAAAACTAATGCACCGGCGACCTCCTCTCCACTTTCGCTCCAGAAAGGGAAATCTCTCTGCTGCAAGAACTCTGGTCAGAATCTTGGGGGTGATCTTGGGCATAAGCCTCGCGATATTTCTCTTCACCCGTGGCGGGTACCCGACCTTAGCCCAAAATTCGTCCGATCTAAATGATCTACAGGAGCGCCGAATACAAGTTGAACAACAGAAGTCGAAGGTCACAAAACAACGGCAGCAAATTGAGAATCTAGAAGGGGCAGCCAAAAGACGATTAGGCGGACTAGAGCGTAATATTCAGGTTACGGAAGGTCAAATCAAAGAGAACGAAGACAAGCTGCAGCAGGCTAACGAAAAGCTGCAGAAAATAGAAGCGGATTTGACCAAAGCTGAGACGGCCTATAAGGAGAAGCAGGGTAATACCATTGCTCGTCTCCGGGTGTTACAACGACAGCGAGACTCCAGCACTTGGATTGCTTTACTCCAGAGCAAATCCATAGAAGACTTATTAGATCGTCGCTATCAACTGCAACTCGTTTATAAATCCGATCGCACGTCGCTACTGGCCCTCAAAAATGAAAAAGAAAAGATTAACGACAAAAAGCTGTTAGCAGAAATCCAGAAAAACCAAATTTCCCTGTTATCAGAACAGCTCCTTTATCAAAAAGCCAATTTCAAAGCTCAGGCCTCCGTCCAAAATCAATTGGTAACCCGGTTAAAAACTGATCGGCGAGCCTTACAGGCGGCTGAGCAACAATTATCCCAAGATGCCAACAATATTTCTAAGGTAATTGCCCAACGCATCGCTGAACAACAAGTGGCTTTCCGCTCTAATACACCGGGCTATCAGCGTATTTTAGGGACGGGACAAATGGTTAGACCTGTAGTGGGTCCCATTACCAGTAATTTTGGCTATCGATCTCATCCAATTTTTGGAAGGGGACGATTTCATGCGGGAACAGACTTTGGCGCGCCAACCGGGGCACCCATTTTTGCCGCTGACAGCGGCACCGTCATTGTGGCTGAATGGTATGGCGGCTATGGGAATGCGGTTATTATCGACCATGGCAACGGCTTAACCACCCTCTACGGCCACTGCAGTGAACTGTATGTAACGGTAGGGCAAGGCGTACAGCGAGGCCAAACCGTCGCCGCCATCGGTTCAACGGGCTTATCTACTGGCCCCCACCTCCACTTTGAAGTCCGACAACAGGGTGAACCCGTGGAGCCATTGGCCTATTTGTAGACACTACTCTGAGGAATTCAACCGCTCCTGCCATTCAGAATCAATGGCATCTGAACGCTCATATTCCTGCTTTAGCAGGTCTTTTTCAGTGGTATAGGCCAGATTTTCTGATGAAACTACTGACTGGGCTGCAAAGGTCTGGGCATAACCCATTTTTTGTTGCAAAGCTGCATCCGGTCGAGACAGGGACACTGCACTAGCTTGGCGTTGCTGATTGCGCTCGTTGATTTTGCTATTTCGCATTTGCACCCAAAAGTAGCGAAGGAGAGGAATTCCCAAAAAACCGATACCATAGGCCACTAAGATGCCAAAAATAGAATAGACAAACCCCACTAAACCCCCTAGTTGAAGTGCAATGGTGCCATCCTGCAACAAAGACCAGAGCACTGCTGCTCCGACTAAATTTAAACTTCCTAGGCCAATCGCTAATAAGATCTGTCCTGAACCCGCTTGACTAAATTTCCAAGCATATTCTTGTAGGTAAGTGGAACTAGACTGCTGTTGATGGGCCTTAGCCGTAGTTTGTAGGGTAGGAAAATGATAGATGATTTCGCCCTGGGGACTGACTTCGGGACGACCATCAAAATGGGTCAACACTGGAATGATATAGTCTTCGCTTTCTCGTTGACGATCAGACACTTCCAGATAGGGAGTGAGTTGCTCTCCAGTGACGGCCCCCCCCTTTGTGCGAATGACGGCCCCGATTTCTTGCCAGCGACGATCGTCTAAGTTGGCATTGGGGTTGCCATCCCCAAACAGAAACGAAAAGATGGCTTCCAGGAAGTTCATCTGATCGGGGTCTTTAGATTGACTGCGGACATGCTGTCGGTGGTAGCGAGGATTGGGATTAAAGAACCAGAACAAGTCAGGCGTAATCCAGAACCGGGGAATAAAACTGCCGGAACGACGATTATTTGAGCGATCGTCTTGGCTGTTCATGGCAATTAAGATGATTGCGATCGCAACAAAGATCAGCACAATCGACAGCAACAGCACAATCCCGAATGAAATCCGAATCAGGTAGAAAATAGCAGGCCAAATCTTGTCCCACAGGGCCTGAAGACGCAATCGCCAATATTTATTACGAAGAACTGAGCGAAAATTTTTGGGGAACAGATAGGCAATATCTCCAGCTTCTGAGACTTGAAGATTGCCAGAAACTTCAGATGCCAGGGCCAATAGCCCCCGCTCTGTATGATTAATATCTAGACCCGCCTGGGTAGCAACATCGCCAACGGTCACTCGATAGTTGAGTTGCTCAACAGCGGTCATTATCTTGGAATCTAGGGGCATGACCTACCTCATAAAGAAGCTGCCAACTGATGCAGCACGGATGGTTTTCTTCTCGACACCCTTCCTTCAGTATAAGAAACCCTTTCTAGCCAAAAGGTACGGTTTGAGGTTCGGCTTCCCTGTATCGCAGTAGACAGCCACACCAGACTTATTGATAATAGTCTTGGACTTTAACCCCAGACCCAACAGACTTAACTTGTGTGTGCCCTTCCCCGAACCACTGCCCATGTCCGTATTACTCACCAATCCTGGCAACAGGGACAGATTGAAGGCGAAGTTGCTGCCAGCAATTATCTTTGGCAGTTTCAATGGTGCTTCCGACAAGGTGAGTTAAAGGTTACCCCTTCCCTAGGCCGAGCCTTGATTAAAGAGCCATTGGGCCGGTTCCTCGAACAGCAGGATTATCGATTAGAACCTGGTGGTGACTATTCTTTTACATTGCGCTGCAAAATTTAGGAATAGTCTCAAACAAACGGAATATTCCTATCAATGACGAGAGGCATGGTCGCATTTTTAGCCGACCTTGCAACCTGAGTACTCTAATCTCAACCCCCTAAACAGGTTGAGGATGACTTCAGTCTTAAAGGGATGAGAAAGAGGACTAGGCATTAGCCTGTCGAATCCGAGATTTTGTAAATCGATTCATCCAGCCTTCTAAATATTTGCGATTGGCTTTTTGTTCTTCCAAATCATCAGTGGTCAACGAATGTGGTGCTAGCCCCTGAAGAGCAGCCGTTGTCACGCAAAACATTGATTTTTGGAATGTCTCACAAATTTGAATTTTAAGGTCTTCCTCCTTGCGCAAGGTTTTGCGATAAACCTCGATTAGGTAGTCAGGTAAATAGTGGCGCATATCTTGCATCAACAGTGTCGGGGGAATACCCGAGCTACCAATCGGAAGCGGATCCGCATAGAGAGCGCCATAGGCAAAATCACTCTGGAACATGGGGATTTGATAGGCCTGGGCATTGTAAGAAATCGTTCCAGAGAACGGAGTACCTCTGAAAAAGATTGCCTCAACATAGGGAACGGCTGTATCCATTAGGAAAGTTAGATTGGCAGACTTGGGAAGAATGTCATAGTCTTTACCGCCAATTTTGACCGTATATGTGATGGGGCGACTCGCGTCTGCCACTAAACCTTGCAAAATATGATCAACAACGTCGGGAATCGTTTTGATTTCACCCGCATCGTAGCGATCAGAGAGAGTGATAAACATATCACTCATGACCCGCCAAAACTGTCCTAACCCGCTATAGTAAGCCATCTGTCGGATTTGTTCGGGCAGAAAGTCAGGAAAAGCACGATCTAATCCCAACATTACTGGATTGAGTTTGAATTTGGCCTTAATTGCAGGTTTAATCGCTGCCATAAACTCTGGGGAGTCCAGGTATGTGTCTAACCCTCCCCCACCATGCCAGAACATACCTTTCATGCAATATTCGGCATATTCATAATTAATCCGGTCATGCCAGAGAAATTTCAAAACCTTACCTGGATTGATCTCACCATTAAAATATTTAAACAGCGGAAAAAGAACTAAGAATTGGTGATCGGCAATATATATCAGATTATTGGAATAGGCATCCAAAATAACCCCATAGCTTTTCAGAATTCCCACCACTTCTAAGACATGTTCTGGGGAATCTCTTAGCAGTGCTTCTCCCGCTTCCAAGCGATGAATGAACTCTGCCATTTGGTGTTTAGAGGGCTCTATTTGAGGCGTGCTTACCATAGCTGATGGGGGATATAAGGAAAAACAAGTTGCAGAAGCTAATCAGTAATCTCTATGTGTGGACTAGAGGCCGCGATAGGGCTAGAGACATTGGCCATTGATTGTTCGGGGATATTGGTGATCATAATTTGTGGCGGTCTGGGATTGTATGGAATCAAAGCAGCGATCTGAGTTTCACTCCAACGAACAATATAGTTGGGCTGAATCCCGAGTAAGAAAATGAGTGCCACTAAAATTGCGGCCGGGAGGCGATCAGACCATGTAACTGGAGGAATTCGGTCTAACTCATCCGGCAACCGGCCAAAGAAGACCCGATTAATCATTAATAGAAAGTAAACGGCAGTCAACCCAGTTGCTAACATACAAAACAGCGTTTGAACTGGGAAAATAGGATAGCTTCCCCTAAAGGTGAGAAATTCAGATATAAAGCCCACCATTCCAGGAATCCCTGCACTGGCCATTACACCTAGAATCATCATGCTACCGATCAGGGGCAAGCCTCGCTCAGGATTTAATAAGCCCCTGAGGAAAAACATATCTCGACTACCCGTTTTTTTATAAACGACGCCAACGAGCATGAATAATAAGGCAGAAATCAAGCCGTGACTGACCATCTGGCATACGGCGGCAATCATACTCAATTCAGTGGAAGCAGCTGCGGCCAGCAAGATAAAGGCCATGTGGGCAATGGAAGCATAGGCCACCACCTTTTTCATATCCTGCTGAGAGATGGCGCAAGAGGTACCGTAAAGGGCACTCACCGCAGCCCAAATTGCTAGCCAGGGTCCTAAATACACCCAGGCATCGGGTAACAACCCCACACCATAGCGGAGCAAGCCATAGGTTCCCAGCTTGAGCAGCACGCCAGCCAACATCACAGAAACGGGCGTTGAGGCTTCTACGTGGGCGTCAGGCAACCAGGTATGTAAAGGAAAGAAAGGAATCTTGATACCAAATCCCAGCAGGATTCCTACCATCAAGATCAATTGAAGTTTTAGTGTCAAGCCACTAGGGGTATCTGAAGCGCCCACAATAATGGCTCGCAAAGGCTCATAGGCAAAGCTAGAGGCCCCTGACAACCAGACAATGCCGAGAAATGTTGCCAGCAATACAATGCCTGAGAAAGCAGTATAGAGTAGGAACTTGGTGGCTGCATAACTGCGGCGTGCCCCACCCCAAATCGCAATCAAGAAATAGAGGGGGATAATTTCTAACTCGTAGAACAAGAAAAAGAGGAGGACATCCTGGGCAAGAAAAGCACCTGCCACGCTGGAGTTGAGCAGCAGCATCAGCGCGAAATAAAATCTGGGCCGCTTGACATCAGGCTCCGTAATCCAAATCGCGATCAGCGTCAAGAGACTGTTCAGGGCCAGCAGGGGCAGAGACAATCCATCTACAGCTAAGTGATAACTGAGACCGAGAGATTTAATCCAGGGCACAAATTCCCCAAACTGCATGGTGACTTGCTTCGGATTGAACAGAATAGCGATATAAATTGTCCAAGCTAGAACCAAGCTTGCTACTACCAATGTGAAGGTGCGAGCATATTTGGTATCGATGCTTTTGGGCCAAATCGCCAATAGCAGTACTCCAAACAAAGGTAACCATACGAGAACACTGAGCATTGGGGTAAGACGAACTCCTAAAACGAAATACTGGAGAATGACTGCTATTGACTGATGAGTGCAGACCAATACCCAACAATGGTGGACCAATCATCCCTCAGTAACAGCCATAAAATGGCACTTATGCCGACGATGATGGTGAGCAAATAAGATTGAGATTGGCCAGAGACACCGTACTTGAGACCTTGTCCACTTAATAAGGTGGCTTTACCGACGAAATTAATTATTCCATCAACAACATATTTATCGAGATAAGTTGTGAATTCGGAAGACAGGCGAACAACGGCAACTACAGTGAATTCGTATACACGCTCAATATAGAAGTCATAGGCCAACAGATCCTGGAAAAAGCGTAAAAAGAACTGGGTCGGTCGTGATAAAGAACGTCTCAGTTCAAACACAGAACCCAATACCACACCGATCACACCTGATGCTACCAAAATAGGGAGGCCGTAAGGAATGGAGGATTCACTAAAGACGGCAGCAGAGGGAATAGGGTTGAGCCACAAAGACCACTTCAATGGCATCAATGGAAAAGCCAACACTGCAATAGTCATGGTCACCATCGGGACTGCCATCAACCAGGGTACTTCAGGGACTCGTCGAGTTTTTTCTTGGCGTTGCCCCAGAAAGATTAAGCGAAAGATGCGAGTGAGACTGATGGCGCTGGTGGTATTCACAAAGAGGAGCAAAACAAAGAGCCAAACCGGCATATTCCACCCGCCAGTAAGCCATTGCTGCATCATTCGGAAAAATCCCATCGGCAGAATCACTACTAGACTGCCAGCTCCCACAATAAAAGCAGTGGTTGTAGCAGGCAGCCGTGACCACAGACCTCCCATTTCTGTCATGTCTTGACTATTCGTGCCCAGAATGACTGAACTGATACTGAAGAAAAGGAGTGCTTTTGCGATCGCATGGGCTAGCAGCAACGATAGGGCAATGTTCACGTGCCCCAATCCCACCGCAATAAACACCAAACCCAAATAGGCACTGGTGGAATGAGATAAGGCTCGCTTGATATCTACCTGAGCAATGGAAATCAATGAAGCGCCAACAGCTGTAACGCCGCCAATAATCAATAAGGTGTCAGATGCAATGAGGGACAGACTAAAAATAGGCTGCAGCTTAATCAAGAAGTAAGCTCCGATGGAGACAACAGCCGTGTTCCGCATTATCCCCGCTGGATTTGGACCTTCCATGGCTTCATCCAGCCATAGGTTCAAAGGAAATTGAGCACAATTGCCCGTAGGACCCGCAATTAAGGCCAGTCCCAGTAAGGCATCCGTTAGGGGAGGTAAAGAAGTGGATTCACTCCATGCTCTTAAGTCTGAAAAGGTCAATCCAGCCCCATAGCTAGTTAAAGCCACTAATCCCATCAATAGGATAATGTCACCCACTCGCTTGGTCAGAAAGGCATCCCGAGCTGCTGTGACTACCAGCGGCTGAGCATACCAAAAGCCCACCAAGAGATAGCTAGAAAAAGTGAGCATTTCCAATAAGGCATAGCTCAGAATCAACGAGTCACTAATGGCGATGCCTGCAAGCGCCCCTTCGAAAAAGCCCATCAGTCCAAAAAATCGGGCGACAGACCAGTCCTTGTCCATATAGCCAATCGCAAAGACCTGGGTCAGTAGACTCAGAAAAGTAACTAATTCTAAGGCACCGATACTGACAGGAGAAATTTCAATTGCAAAGGTTAAATTTAAGTCTGCAACTTGCAGCCATTCATAGACCAGTTGTTGTGGAGGTTGGCCTAGAACTTGCTGAAAAACAATCGTGCCATGCAAGCAGCTTAAAAACGTCATCAAGATATTGAAATAAGCGACTGGGCGGGGCCCACTTCGCCGGATTAATCCCATTGACCAGGGGAGAGAGAATAGAGCCCCTAGCAATCCAAAAAAGGGAATCCACCAGATATGTTCAAAAAGAAATTGCGACAGCACGACTTAGTCAATTAGGGTTTGCAACGATTGGTGATTAACTCACAACCTTTAAGACTGTAAATCTTTATCTGCGATATAGTCAGGCATTTCAGATAAAAGTAGTTCAAAACTCATAAAGATTTTTGCTGCACTGTGAAGTAGAGAGATATGCAAAAAAAATCTTTATAAAAATTGTTTCTAAGTTATGACTATTATTGATTTATTTTTCATATATTATCCATCGTATCAAAATATGGTAAATATCAATAAATATATTTTTATCAATCTTATGTATGGATATTTATAAATAGTATTTCTCACTTTTTAGCAACGGCTGAAGTCTTATTCCGAAGAAACTGTCTGTGAATTTGCATCATTTCTGTATGGTGATCGAGAAGCAGTCTATGACCTCTCAATTTAGCTGCCATAGGCTTTTTCAAGATTGCAGATTATCCATTGATTTTCTTCAATGCCCTACAAACAAATCTCCAATGCATTGATTTTTCGAGGGAGACATCCCAGTTCTTTCATCTATAAGACCCGATCGAATATCAGTTTTATTTATTGATTCAATTTGGATAAATAATCCACGTTTATATTGACAAAGCTGATCCCGGGTCTATATGCTGAGTTCTGCAAGCTTGAAAGTGCTTCCAAATAAAGCTGTTTAATAGCTTTCATGTAAGAGTTTTTAGGTAGCAAAACTACCTAGTAATATTTAATGTTCAATAACAGGAGATGTGGCAATGCCAATTGCGGTTGGGATGATTGAGACGAAAGGTTTTCCTGCTGTGGTAGAAGCTGCGGATGCGATGGTGAAAGCAGCTCGTGTAACGCTGGTGGGCTATGAGAAGATTGGTAGCGGCCGCGTCACAGTGATTGTAAGAGGAGATGTTTCTGAGGTTCAAGCTTCGGTCGCCGCCGGAACAGAATCTGTCAGAAGAGTCAATGGGGGAGAAGTTCTTTCAACTCATATCATTGCTCGTCCTCATGAGAACCTCGAGTACGTACTACCGATGAGTTACACGGAAGAAGTAGAACAATTCCGAACGTAATAGCTATCAATCATTCGGTGTAAATATTCACCCAGAGTGATTTCATAAAAGTCTTGCCCCTTTATGGTCAAGACATCATTCCTTAAAAAAGCGAAAGAATGGAGTTATAAACTATGTCGATAGCAGTTGGGATGGTGGAAACCCTCGGATTCCCAGCAGTGGTCGAAGCTGCTGATGCCATGGTCAAAGCAGCTCGTGTCACCTTAGTCGGTTATGAGAAGATCGGTAGTGGCCGGGTCACGGTTATTGTTCGGGGCGACGTTTCAGAAGTTCAGGCTTCGGTTGCTGCCGGTACTGAGTCGGTCAAGCGTGTGAATGGTGGACAGGTTTTGTCTACTCATATCATTGCTCGCCCTCACGAAAATCTCGAGTATGTGTTGCCCATGCGCTATACCGAGGAAGTTGAGCAATTCCGTGAAAGTGTAAACGGACCGCGTGCGCTCCCTATTCGTAAATCCTAGACACAAATCTGAGTGAGAATCGCAAAAGTTCTAGGTACCGTAGTTAGTACCCAAAAAGCTCACAGCCTCCAGGGCACCAAGTTCTTGTTGGTACAGCGAGTTGATCATGAAGGTCAATTGCTTCCTGAATATGATGTAGCTGCCGATTGTGTAGGAGCAGGGGTTGATGAGTGGGTACTTATTACTCAAGGCAGTGCAGCTAGGCAAATGCCTGAATATGAACGGCGGCCATTAGATGCCTTAGTCATTGCCATTATTGATACCGTCTCGGTCTCAGGGGGACGTATCTACAATAAGTAATCTATTTTGGAATTCCGTTGCTCGGATACATTTTCCAACCTTCTAGGAGGTGTGATTGCTTAAAGTCTTACATAAGATTGTCGGCATCCCAGCTGACTTCTTTGGCTGTTTGGATCATTGAAGTTGTCCCTGAGGCATCTCGATTGATTTCTAAGCCTAGTTAGCCTTCTCTTCTTTTGTCACTACTCACTCGCAATCGCGTTTTGTGTAGGGGAGTTCATCATGGTAATCCATAGCCAATCGACATCAGCACCCATGCAGACAGGGAATTTACCCGATCCGCGGGTGCATT
The DNA here is from genome assembly GCF_018336915.1 of Acaryochloris marina S15. Classification (GTDB taxonomy): domain Bacteria; phylum Cyanobacteriota; class Cyanobacteriia; order Thermosynechococcales; family Thermosynechococcaceae; genus Acaryochloris; species Acaryochloris marina_A. Next base: position 2,094,723 of record NZ_CP064923.1, read on the forward strand.
CTTCCGCCTATGTTCACTCATTTGCAACAGTAATGGGTGATGTTCGTGTGGGGGCAAATGCGCTGATTGCGCCTGGCAGCAATATCCAGGCCGATCAAGGATTTCCCTTCCACATTGGCGACAACGTTAATATCCAGGATGGAGCAGTCATTCATGCCATCGAGCCAGGGCAAGTCCGCGGTAAGGATGGTCAGAATTATGCAGTTTGGATTGGTGATAACAGTTGCGTCACCCATATGGCCCTGGTGCATGGCCCTGCATTTATCGGTGACAACTGTTTTATCGGTTTTCGCTCGACGATCTTTAACGCCAAGGTGGGTGATAACTGCGTAATCATGATGCACGCTTTGATTCAGGGGGTAGAGATTCCACCTGGCAAGTATGTGCCTTCTGGTGCCGTAATCACGAAACAGGAGCAGGCCAACCTCCTACCTGATGTATTGGCAAGCGATCGCAAATTTACCCAGCAAATTATTCACGTTAACGAAGCCCTAAAAGATGATGTCTCCGGGGCTAGCCCACACACCTCTATTCGACCCGCCCGAACCAATATCGGCCCTTCTCAATCACACCGTTTTACTACTGATACCAAGCCAATGAACCATACCACCCTAGATGCTGCAATTGTGAGTCAAGTTCGGTCACTCCTGGCACAAGGATATCGAATTGGCAGTGAGCATGCCGACAAACGCCGATTCCAAACTAGCTCTTGGCAGAGTTGCCCATCCATTACTAGTACCAATGAATCACAAGTTTTGGCAGGGATAGAATCTTGCATGTCGGAACATCAAGGGGAATATGTTCGGTTAATTGGTATTGATACCCAAGCCAAACAGCGAGTGTTGGAAACTATTATTCAACGTCCGGATGGTCCAGTGAAGTCGGCGTCTATCAGTTCTGTAACTAAGACCATCAAAAATTACACTACCAGCCATATCAGCAGCAGCGGCAGCATTGATGCGGAAATCATTGCTCATGTGCGCTCCCTCCTCGGTCAAGGCTATCGAATTGGGACCGAACATGCCGACAAACGCCGATTCCAAACCAGCTCCTGGCACAGCTGCTCTCCTATTGCTTCGCAACAAGAGTCGCAGGTGGTGGCAGCCTTGGAGGCCTGCATCGTTGAACATCAAGGTGAATATGTTCGCTTGCTGGGCATTGATACCCAGGCTAAACAAAGGGTGTTCGAAACAATTATTCAACGCCCAAGTGACCAGCCTACTGCAGCCCCTAAAGCATCCCGACCCGCTTCATCTTCAAGCAGCAGTTACGCCAGTACAAGTTATGCCAGCAGCAGCCCTAGCAGTAGGGCCAGCACTGGTTTAGGTGCAGATGCCATTGCTCAAGTCCGCTCTCTCCTTGCTCAAGGCTATCGCGTCGGTTCTGAGTATGCGGATAAGCGACGATTCCAAACTAGCTCTTGGCAAAGCTGCACACCCATCAATTCCAAGCAAGAATCTCAAGTTATTGCCGCCTTGGAAAGCTGTGTTGCAGAACATCCTGGCAACTATGTCCGCTTAATCGGGATTGACCCGAAAGCCAAACGTCGGGTCCTAGAAGTCATCATTCAGCGCCCAGACGACAATAGTAAGGCTAGTACACCTGCCCCTAAAGCGAGATCAGTCAGCTCCAGCTCTAGCTACTCCAACAAGGTGGAAAGTAATAGTTCGAGCTACCGTCCCGCCCCTTCGATTGGCATGGATGGAACGGTAGTGAATCAGATTCGCTCTCTCTTAGCCCAAGGCTATCGAATTGGCACTGAATATGCAGACAAGCGTCGGTTCCAAACAAGTTCTTGGCAGAGCTGTACCCCTATTGCTTCCCAGCAAGAATCTCAGGTCATTGCTGGAGTGGAAGCCTGTATGGCTGAACATCCCAATGATTATATTCGTCTGATTGGCATCGACAAGCGAGCTAAAAAGCGAATGTCTGAAACAATTATTCAACGTCCTGGCGGATCTACTGCGACTCAATCATCAGTGAAGACGTCAAGTTCTCGCTCTTATCAAGCCCCTGCGGCCCAAAGCTCTCGAGGACGTGGATTTAGCCCCCAAAATAGTGGTGGTTTAGATGCTGATACCGTAGCGCAAGTGCGATCGCTCTTGGCCCAAGGCTATCGAATTAGTACAGAATATGCGGACAAGCGCCGGTTCCAAACCAGTTCTTGGCAAAGCTGTCCTCCTATTAAAACCCAGCAAGAATCTCAGGTGATTGCCGCGTTAGAAACCTGTATGGCGGATCATCAAAAAGAATATGTCCGTTTAATCGGTATTGATACCGATGCCAAGCGACGCGTCTTAGAATCCGTTATCCAGAAGCCTGTGGCAGCTCGCTAGATGTCCTTTCTAAAGGGTCTTAGTCTGAACGACTTTTCCACTCATAGCCTAAGAACCTAAGGTTCCTTGCTAATGCAACTCTCACCCCCGCAACCCGTTAGTACCTCGCATTTTTGTGTGATTGGGGATGTCAGCATCCATCCCCACGCCAAAATTGCTCCCGGTGCTATCTTGCAGGCTGCCCCCCAAAGCAAAATTGTGATTGCAGCAGGGACCTGTATCGGGACGGGGGTTGTCATTCAAGCGTTTCAGGGCACTATTACCGTCGACAGCAATGCTGTTTTAGGAGCGGGAGTGTTGGTTCTAGGCAAGGTCACCATTGGCATCAACGCCTGTATTGGCGATTGCACAACCATTATCAATACTGATGTTGTGGCCCACCAGGTCATTCCAGAAGGCTCATTAATGGGAGACTCTGGCCGATCTTCTTTTGAAGAAGCTCCTGCCAGCGAGACGTCGCAACCTCTTCAAGATAATACCTATGCATGGTCAAGCCCTTCTCCAAGCCATAGCCCATCCCCGATAACTAGCAGGCCACAATCCAGGTCTCACGTGATCGGTCAAGCTTATGTAACGCAAATGCTGCAGGTCTTGTTTGCTCGTAACTCATCTCCGTAATCCCTATGCAAATCAGCTATTGCGGTTATTGTTAAACTGAACGAGACTAAACCAAAAGAATTTTTAGGTTCAACGTCTCCGCAAAAGTATTGCTCACCGATATGATTCCTGCATCAAAGTTAAAACGGAAACGCAGACCCGATAGTGCCTTGGGTTTGTTGTCTACCCCAAGTTTTCCGGCGATTGTAGGGACAGCAGATGCAATGCTCAAGGCTGCGGAAGTAACCTTGGTGGGCTATGAAAAGATAGGTAGTGGTCTATGTACCGTGATTGTGCGAGGCAATATTGCTGATGTACGTCTGGCAGTGGAAGAAGGCAGCCGCTTAGCCGAAAAGCTAGGGCAAACCGTCTCTAAACTGGTGCTTGCCCGACCCATGCCAAACTTAGAAGCGGTGTTTCCCATTGGTAGCCATCTAGTGGAAATTGCTCAGCAGCAACGGGGCTATTCTCGCTTGAGCAACCAATCCATCGGTCTTCTGGAAACTAAAGGCTTTCCTGCCATGGTGGGGGCAGCTGATGCGATGCTCAAATCGGCCAATGTCCAACTCTCTGCCTATGAAACCATCGGAGCAGGATTATGTACTGCTATGGTCCGAGGGTCTGTTGCCAATGTTGCGGTTGCTATTGAGGCGGGCATGTTTGAAGCAGAGCGAATCGGTGAGCTAAATTCGGTGATGGTGATTCCTCGGGTGATGGATGATCTCGAAGCAATGTTACCGGTGGCGAGCTGCTGGGTCGAAAAACCCTTACCCCTAATCTTCTCTAATAAGGTTAAAGAGAAGGAAAAAGAGTTGGTGCCATTAGGGGATCTAGAACAACTCTCTCGCACCATTGAGCAAGAACCCGATGCTTGAACTTGCGTCTAAAGCATTAATCTCTCTTGGGTTTGGGCAATATATATCTGTAACTGCAGGCAAGGTTATCTCCCAGTGGGCAGGAGAGATTCTGACAGCGAGATTGACAGAAGTCTCCCCCACTACCGATAATTATTGTTTGTGAAATAGTTGTTTTTTTAATAATCCCTTGGCTAACGTAGTTGTAATTGGTGCTCAGTGGGGCGATGAAGGAAAGGGTAAGATAACCGATCTGCTAAGTCGTTCAGCAGATGTGGTCGTACGGTATCAAGGCGGAGTAAACGCTGGCCATACCGTCGTCGTCGATGACCAGACCTTTAAGTTACATTTGATTCCTTCCGGCATTCTCTACCCCAACACCGATTGCATCATCGGCTCTGGAACTGTGATCGATCCAAAAGTTCTGATCGAAGAGCTAGATATGTTGGATGGGTTGGGAATTAGTACCAGCCATTTGTTTATTTCCGAATCAGCCCATGTCACCATGCCCTATCATCGGTTGATTGATCAGGCCTCGGAAGAGCGCCGTGGTGACCATAAAATCGGCACCACTGGCAGAGGCATTGGCCCCACCTACGCCGATAAATCTGAGCGAACCGGCATCCGCATCCTGGATCTGATGGATCCAGAAGGCATGAAAAAACAGTTGCGGTGGACCGTTAACTATAAGAATGTCATTTTGGAGAAACTCTACAATCTACCTCCCCTAGATCCAGAAGAGGTGATTGCCGAGTATCAAGTCTATGCGGATCGTCTGCGCCCCTTCGTTGCCGACTGTTCCTTAAAAATCTACGATGCCTATCAACAGCACCGAAATATCTTATTTGAAGGTGCCCAGGGAACGTTACTCGATTTGGACCATGGAACCTATCCCTACGTTACCTCTTCCAACCCAGTAGCTGGCGGTGCCTGTGTGGGTACGGGCGTGGGTCCAACGATGATCGACCGGGTCATCGGCGTGGCCAAAGCCTACACCACTCGGGTGGGTGAAGGTCCATTCCCGACAGAGCTACACGATGAGATGGGTGTGGCCCTCTGTGAGCGAGGCGCTGAATTTGGAACGACTACTGGACGTCGGCGACGCTGCGGTTGGTTTGATGCCGTGATTGGTCGCTATGCCGTCCGTATTAATGGTCTTGACTGTCTAGCGGTAACCAAGCTCGATATTCTAGACGAAGTGGATGAGATTAAAGTTTGTGTGGCCTATGAAATTGACGGCCACGAATCGAAAGACTTTCCGACGAATGCTCGACAGTTCTCTCGATGCAAACCCGTTTATAAAACACTGCCTGGCTGGAAACAATCCACGATTCATTGCCGGACCTTAGAAGATTTACCCCCCAAGGCATTGGACTACCTTAAGTTCCTAGCTGGGATCGTAGAAGTTCCCATTGCCATAGTGTCTCTAGGGGCTGAGCGGGACGAAACCATTATCGTGGAAGATCCCATTCATGGGCCGAAGCGAGCCTTACTTTATTCCAATGGAGAAACCCAAGCAATGTCTGCTTAGGCCATTCTCCAAAACTTACTTGAGTAACACCCTCCATTTCCTCTAGACTTACCAGCTTGCGATCTCAACGCTGAATCTTTTGAACTGTTGAGAAGCAGTGGCTTACTCCTTTGGGCGGCTAAGAGGATACCTTAGGAATCCGGTTCATATCGTTTTTGGGCAGTAGTACCTTCTGATTCGGCGCCTAAGGAGTTAGATACCTGAGGAAAATAGTATGGGAGATTGGTATAAAGCTGACCTGGCCTATATCCACGATATTGGATATGGCGATTTTGCTGACCAAGCGGCTGTCGAAATCTTGGTCTGCTTTCAAGCACATCAGATTGAATTGGGTTTAGTAGTCGATTTAGGCTGCGGTAGCGGCATCTGGGCAGATCACTTAGTCCAGGCGGGGTATCAAGTCTTGGGCATTGATATTTCGGAAGCCATGATTGAGCTGGCCCGCAATCGCGTTCCTACTGCAGAATTTCGGATGGAGTCCTTATTTACAGCCAGTCTTCCCACCTGTCAGGCGGTGACGGCCCTAGGGGAAGGTCTAAATTATTTATTCGACGCAGAACACAATTCATCTCGGTTAGGTTCTATATTCCAGCGAATCTTTGATGCCCTTGAGTCTGGAGGACTGTTTCTGTTTGATCTGGTGGAGCCAGGTCAGGTTGAACAAGGGCAAGTCAGTCAGGGATTTAGAGAAGGGGACGATTGGATGGTTTTGGTTGAGAAACAAGAGGATTTGGAAAAGATGATCCTGACGAGACGGATCATCACCTTTCGGCAAGAGGGTCGTCTGTATCGGCGGGATGAAGAAATTCACCGACAGCAGCTCTATAATGCCGAAGAGATTGCTGAACAGTTGAGTCAGATAGGATTTCAAGTTCAAATCTCTAATGCTTATGGTGAATACGAACTTGCGATCGCACGTAAAGCCATCACAGCTCGAAAACCTTAGACACCTACTTGGAAGGCTGAATTTGCTTCTTGACCCGCTCTTGATTCAGCAAAGCTAGGGAATGATTGGGATTGAGACTAAGGGCTTGTTCTAGGCTAGCTAAGGCTTCAGGAAAATTCCCCAGCGCCTTTAGGGCTATCCCTTTCCCTGTCCAATAATCGGCATTTTTTTCATTAAAGGCGAGGGCTTTGTTATAGGCAGCCACCGCCCGACTATAGGACCGCAAGCCCATCAGAGCGAGGGCTTTGTTATACCAAGCGCGATCAGATTTGGCATCCAGAGCCACAGCTTGATCCGCAGCAGCTAGGGCCTGTCCATAGTCTTCTAGTCGCCAATAGGCTGCACTTTGATTAATCCATATTTCTACTAGTGTCGGTTGCTTACCGGCATTGACATCTCCCTTTAAAGCTCGATCGTAAGCCGCAACGGCTTCTTCTAACTTGCCAAGAGTTGCGAGAATCCGGCCTTGGTTGAACCAGGCTAGGGAAGATTGAGGATCATACTCCACGCCCTGTTCCGCAGCATCCAATGCCTCATCAAATCGCCCTAAACGCCACAGTGATAAAGCCCGAGCACTCCAAGCATGGGCATCTTGAGGCATGATGGCTAACGCACGATCGATGGAGGTGAGGGCTTCCTTGAACCTGCCAAGACCAATCAGTGCTGTGCCCCGCTGGCTCCAGGCAAAGTCCAGCCCTGCCTCTCCCCAATCTCCGTCCCCTTCTTGGAAGGCTTTTTCGCAGCTGGCTAGGGCCGTCTCAAACTGGCGAAGTTGATTGGCATTGGCACATTGCTGAATTAGGGCCGCAGAAGATTTAGGGGCCAGGGTAACGGCAAATTCATGGGAAGCTTGTGCCTGTTGATGTTCTCCCAATTGATCCAGCAAAATCCCCTGTTGAGACCACAGCTTGGGATTCTCAGGGGCAAAAGCGAGAGCCTTGTCATAGTTTTCAAGGGCCTGATTATACTCTCCTAATTGTCGATGGAGTTGGGCAAGTTGGGACCAACCTATGGCAGCAGAGTTGTCTGGCCAGTCTTCTTGGAGGGCGCGATCGCAGGATTGAAACGCTCGTGAATATTGCTTCTGTGATGCCAACACCTGACAGTGGCCAGCCCATGCTCGTCCATCATGTTCATTGATATGTGTAGCCCAATCATAGGCAGCTAAGGCTTCGTCAAATCGCTTCAACTCAAATAATGCTGCTCCTCGGTAATACCAAGCCTGATCAGGTAACGATTGCAGCCGTTGATCTGCCACTTGCAAGGCTAATTCACAATCTTTGAGAGCAGGTTCATAATTTTTGAGTTGAAAAAGGCTAATGCATCGCTTCGCTAAAATCTGAGGTTTGTCGGGTTCAAGCTTTAGAACCTGATTGAAGGCCGCTACAGCTTCAGAATGCTTGGCTTGGGCAAAAACAATCGTGCTGCGATCGGTCCAGGCTTGCGGATCGTTGGAATTTAAAGCAATCGCTTGATCACACGCTTTGAGAGCTTCTGCATATTTTTCATTTTTGAGCTTTTTATCATATTGCTTTTTCTTCAGAGCTTCGTTATTTTGGGCTTGCTGGGTCAGGCTCTGACATAATCCTGCCCAATGACCATAATCTTGTAATCCTTCTTGGGCATGAAGGCTTTGGGGTAGCAAGGCACTCAGTAGGAGGGGCGATGCTATTCCCCATAGCAGTAATTTTGCACTAGACCCGATGCCATATCCCTGTACCAGATTCAACTGACGGCTAGTTTTTCCAAAGATGATCAATAATCTTTTTTTAGGGACAAGAGTGGGTTGTTCCATCAGGCATCGTGGCTCCACACAAGTAGGCATCGGTAAGGGTGGTACCCTCAACGTTGGCATTTTCTAGATTGGCTTCTGCTAGGTTGGCATTTTTGAGGGTCACGGCTTTGAGGCTGGCTCCCGTTAGATCGGCCCGAAACAGGTTAGCTTCGGTCATATTGGCCCCATCCAAAATGCTTTGGGTTAAATTAGCCTCGGGCAATTGGGCTCGAAAAAAATCAACTTGGCTGAGATCAGCTTGAACTAAGTCAGCCGTTTTCAGTTCTAGCTCTCTACCTCCCTGGTTGACCAGTTCCCACACCTGCCGCCATTTATCGGCCAGAACAGTTTTGATATTGATTTTGCTCTTGTGTAGCTTTGCCAGATTAAGATCGGCCCCTTCCAAATTGGCGTAACGTAAATCGGCCCCTTGTAAATTGCTATTGGTTAAATTGGCTCGACGAAAATTTGTATAGCGGAGACGGGCATTACTAAAATTAGTGGCTCGCAGGTTACTATCTTGCAAATTGACAATAAACAAATAAGCTTGGGACAGATCCGCTTCTTCCAGCTCTGCCCCTTCTAAATTGATGCCCACCCAATGCACACCACTCAGATTTTTGCCTTTTACCGGTGCGGCAGATGCTCCCGTAGTGAGTGCCTCAGATGTTTCTGTGGAAGTTGGCTTCTTGATCGGTTGCGGATTGACAATCGCCCAAGCATCTCGCCATTTCGGATCTAAAACTGTGGTGTCATCAATTTTGGCGTCTCTCAAATCAGTATTTACTAAATTGGCTCCAGTCAAATCGGCTCCAATCAAATTGGCTCCCTTCAGAGATGCTCCTTCCAAATTGGCGTTTACCAGCTTTGCTCCTACTAGCGATGCATTCTGTAATCGAGCTTGAGATAAAGTAGCAGTGGTCAGATCAGCCTGATTCAACTGTGCCTGAGCTAAGTTAGCCCTAGCTAAATTGGCTTCCATTAATTTCGCTTGGCTCAAGTTGGCATCACGGAGTTGAGCGTTTTCCAGATTGCTGAGTATCAGCCGTGCTTGAGATAAGTTAGCCCGGAATAAGATGGCTGCGCCCAATTGGCTTTCCTCTAGATTGCTGAGGGTGAGTTGGGCACTAGAAAGGATCGCCTCCCGCAAATCGGCTTGTTTGAGATCCGCTCGAAGTAGATCTGCTCCATCTAGCTTGGCTCCCCGCAGATTTGCTTCTTTAAGATTGGCCCCTTTTAGGTTGGCATTCCGAAGATCAGCTCCACCTAATTTGGCCTTATCCAGCTGACAGTCGGCACATTCACGTGTTTCTTTTAGCTGATCAACATGATCGCTTTTGGCAGCCTGTACTGACTGCACGAAAATGGTGAGCACAAAAACTCCACTCACTAGTCCTGATGAAGTTTTTGCAATCTGGCTAATCCGCAAAACCCGAACCTCAGATTTTAGGAAAGATCAACTACAGATCATGGCATGTTCGCTTGCTACAAATGATTAGACAAAGGTCTAGCATCATCAGGAAGAACACAAAATTAGATTCATTATGGGTCAACTAGATCATGCATGATCGCTGTGTAAAGCGGGAATCACTGATACGAACTTCGGGAGATAAGCCACTGATAAGCTTGGACACTTGAACGATTCTGTCAAGCTCATAGAACAACGTATGATCAACAAAAGACACAGGTTTTGAGCACGAGGCAATTGCATGGCAGCTACGATCGCATTGATCGCACACGATCGGAAAAAAGATCAAATCGTTGAATTTGCTAAGCAATACCAACCTGTCCTTTGTCGGTATCACATCATTGCCACAGGTACGACTGGGCAACGGATTCAGGATGCTACAGACCTTGATGTAGAGCGAATGCTGTCAGGCCCTATGGGAGGTGATGCCCAAATTGCAACCCAGGTGGCTGAGGGCAAAGTTACCGCCGTTATTTTTCTCATCGATCCGCTCTATGCCCAACCCCATGAACCCGATATTCAGACCCTTCAACGGATTTGTGCCGTTTATGATGTACCCGTTGCCATCAATGTAGGGACAGCAACGGCCATCCTAGAGCAACTGCGCCGTACCCGAGTCGCTCACCTTGTTTTCAATCCAGTGTCTGGGCAAGGCAATGCCGATCACGATCTAACTTTGATAGAAGAACTTCTCAGTCCAGCCATGGAACTCGTGGTGCATTTAACCACTCCAGATACCCATCCCAGCGAACTCGTGGAAGATGCGATTTCAGCTCAAGCCGATTTGATTTTGGCTTCCGGTGGTGATGGCACTATCTCTGCTGTGGCAGGGGCATTAATTGGATCCAATATTCCTCTGGGAGTGATTCCTCGGGGAACAGCCAACGCTTTTGCGGCGGCCCTCAGCATTTCCCAGGGATTTACACCTATTCGAACGGCCTGCAACATTATTGTCCAAGGGAAGACTTGGGTGGTCGATGTGGCGAAGTGTAACGATCAGCCGATGATTTTACTAGCAGGGATTGGATTAGAGGCAGAAGTAATTGAGCGAGCAGACCGAGAGGCCAAAAATCGTTGGGGGGCTTTCGCCTACATTATGGAAGGGATTAAGCAGTTCAATCAGCAGGAGCTTTTTGAAACGGAGATTGAGGTGGAGGGCGTGATCAAAACCTTTAAGGCCGGTGCCGTCACGATCGCCAATGCTGCACCCCCTACTTCAGTGATGGCCCAAGGGGCAGGGGTCGTCGATGCTAGTGATGGACTGCTGGATATTACGATTGGCGCTCCCCAAACAGACTTGGAAGCGGTCGGAGCAATGGTGAATTTAGTGGGTGCCGCCCTTCTGCGCCAACCCACCAATCGAGAAGACATTATCAATCTCCAAACTCGGCGGGTGAAAGTAAAAACCCAACCACCCCAAAAAGTTGTGGTGGATGGGGAGATGATCGGGACAACCCCCATCGAAGTGGAATGCATTCCCCGAGGGTTGATTGTATTTGCCCCGGAGTCAGCAGATCTTCATCAGGAAACTTCGGAACCAGAAGCATAAGTGGGTTAAAGGACATACCGACTAACGATGGAATCCTTTATGGTCATGATGGAACTTACGATCATGACCATGGTGCTTGTCGTGATGCTTCTTATCGAATTTTTTGAATTTTTTGAATTTCTTGAATCCAAAATTAGGGGAGCGACGGAATCGGTTAAAGCGTCGGCGACCGTGATTTCGCCGACGGAATCTGCGGCGACTATGAAAACCACGACGATGATGACCAAATTTGTTGAACTTTAAGGAGACCAATTGAGGCTCTTGCTGGTCAGAAAATAAACCAATCTCGGCGGCTTTCGCTTCGCTGATACCAATCGTGAAAACGGATAAGCTGAGTAATGCAGTGGAGAGTATACGTTTCGGAGTCATCTTCTGTGCCTCTTTTGTCGTTAATATCAATTTAGAGCTGGAACCTGAGAAGAAGCTGATGACTGTCTGAGGTGAGGTGATCAGATTGCTGAAGATTTTCAACCATAATAATATCGCCCTCATTTGCAAGCATTCACCTTCTCTAAGACTCCTAATTCGTTAAGCTGAAGACTCTTTAGTCTCCACTGTCTCGCTAGGTTTTGCATGAAGTTGCGAAATAAATTTTTTCAGCAACGGACTGATCGACATCCGCCACAGATTCATCCGCTGCTTCGTCCCCAATGGCCTTTTGATCCTGGCAAGCTACCTTTCTTTTATGGTTGGGCGATTTTAGCTGCCTGCACAATCGGGATAATCATGAGTATCCCTGGGCAAACCATGGGAGTGAGCGTTTTTACGGACTATTTGATTGAGGCCACGGGGGTATCGCGGCTGCAGCTCAGCAATGCTTATCTGATTGGCACGGTAACCAGCGGATTGTTGTTGCCATTTGGGGGTGTATTTTTAGATCGGTTTGGAACGCGCCTGTCTGTGGTGTTGGCTTCAGTTTGGTTGGGGCTGACGTTGGGGTATATGAGTGTGTGCGATCGCATCGCCGTATCCCTCAGTCAAACCTGGAATTTACCCACCTCTAACTATATTGCCTTTGGTTTGCTGGTACTGGGATTTACCAGTCTGCGATTCAGTGGGCAAGGCATGTTAACCATGTCCAGTCGTAACACCTTAGGTAAATGGTTTGATAAGCGACGGGGTTTAGCCTCGGGGATTGCTGGAGTCTTTATTTCTTTTGGATTTGCCTCAACCCCTTCTATTGTCAATACCTGGATTGAAGCTACAACCTGGCGGTGGACCTGGGTCAGTATGGGCTTAATGGTCGGATTGGGCATGAGTAGTTTAGGCTGGCTTCTCTATCGAGACAATCCTGAGGAATGTGGTCTACAGATGGACGGGAAATTCAACCCCTCAGCCCCCCCACCATCTCAAGCTTCCGTTGACACCCGCAGAGATTTCACTCGCAGCGAAGCACTCCGCACCCCTGCTTTTTGGGCCGTAACATTAGCCTTATCCTGTCAAGCTTTAGCGATCACAGGCATTACTTTTCATATCGTCGACCTTGGAGCGGAAGTGGGCTTAACTAAAGCCGAAGCAGTCGCCCTATTCATCCCGATGGCGTTGGTATCGACGATAATGGGATCTTTGATGGGCTTGGCTGCCGATCGAATTCGGCTGCAATTTCTGTTTATGGGCATGATGACAGCCTTAGGAATTGGCATTGCCAGTATGGCTAATTTAGATATTGTGGCTTTGCGCGGGTTTGCCATTGCTGGATTGGGCAGTAGTGGGGGGTGTTTTGGCACCTTATCTGCCGTGGCATTACCCCGCTTTTTTGGTCGAACCCATTTAGGGGCAATTTCAGGGGTACAGATGATGAGTATTGTATTTGCCAGTGCGATTGGTCCTTCTTGGATGGCACTGTTTAAAAACTTTGCGGGATCCTACCAACTAGGCCTCTATTGCTTTTGTATTTTTCCACCCCTTATTCTATTGCTCAATTGGATGGCACCTAATCCACAGGCACGCAGGTGAGAATCGACTTTGAAAAAGTTTTCAGACCTTTAGCTATTAGTGCTCAATTTCTGGAGGTAGTTTAAATTCCCCGGATGGAGTAGGTAAAAACGGATATGTATTTGGAATAGCAGCTAAGGGAATAGCCCCATAGATATGGGGATACTGCTCTTCTCCTCCCTCACAATTCTCATATCGCAGCTCCATATCCAAAAGCTGAGGGTTGATTTCTAGTAAAACTAGATCTGTGCGATCGCAAAACAAACGGTGGGCCACTTCTAAGACTTGATGCTGATCGGAGCAGTGAATAAACCCCTCAGTCGTAAGGGAAGAGGCGCGATACTCCCTAGCCGTTTGGGCAGCCTGCCAATCAAACTTTTGAGCAATATGGAAAATCATACTTTTGAGTCAGACCTCAGTTCTGAAAGGGGTAACAAGTACACAATAGAGATTAGTTTATCCTGCAACAACCTGAATCTCATTGTGTTGAGAGCTGAACTCCTCAGTGTTCCTATCCTAAAGACCCATATCCACTCTGTTCAAAAGATCTGATTGGTCTTTAGCAAAATGATAGATTTTCTGCAATCAAACTGGATTGACCCGGTTCAGACAACAGTCCATGATAGATATGGCAAATGGTTTCTTGGAGCGGAGATATCTTTAATGAGTGACAGTAATAAAAGCCCATTTAATCAACAACTTACTAAATGGTGGGACTTAGTCTCAGCTAAAGATACATGGGATTCGTTTAAAAAATTCTTTGAATTGGCATGGACCATCATTAAAGAAACAGGTATCCTGGCTTACCTGTTTATTCTTGGGGGACTCGTTTCAATTGGTTGGGTTAAAGATCGCTATACTGACTTGTCTGAAAGCGTAAAGTCTCTACAAAACCAAGCAAATGAAGTAGGAGATGGCAACCTTGTGTCGGAAGCCGGTAAATCTCTGATAGAAGCAACTAAAAAAGGAGCAGATAATGCGCTGCAAACTGCTCGCACGAAGTTAGATATTAAAGTACCGGAAAAAAAAACTAAAGAACCCGTAGCAGCTAAGCCTACTGCGAGCAAACCACCCGCTTCTGCCCCAGCGGCAAGCCCTGCTCCTGCTAGCACCCCGGCCCCTTCACCATCCCCATCTGCTGAAAGTAAGGCTGAAGAAGAAGTCACCCGGCAACCCGATTCTCAAGAGCCCCCAGAGTCTCAAGAATCATGAGGTTTTAGCAAAGCCAAAACCAACCTCAATATTGTGCATAATTCTCTATCAATCTTTCGGACTGATGGAGAATTATTTTTTTGGGCTTCCAAGATGAAGTTGAAATGCCATAAAATCCAACAAAATTTTCTGGTGGGGATAGGCTAGAGGGAATGTGCCTTGGGCTTTTTGGGAGTATCGTTTGCTATCCTGAATTTCTTCAGGCGAGAAAAATCCCCAGTCCCAACCTTCCATGAGTTTCAATTCAGAAAGAGGGACTGTAAGGGGGGCATAGTAAACATGGCGAACGACGCCTGGATCAGGATAGAGATTAAATAGCTTAATGGTGGATGTGCGATAACCCAGTTCTTCCATAAGTTCTCGATGAATAGCATCGTCTGGATGTTCGCCCGGATCGCAATGCCCACCAAAAAAGCCCCAATGCCCTGGATAGGCAATACCTGGAATATCATCCCGAAGCTGCATTAAGTACTGATCTTGCTGATACAGGATTGCGATCGCAACTGAATGCGATTTCTCTTCAGAACTCATGGGTACAGATTGCTCCTGCATAATCCCTGAAATCCTAGCTTAAAGCGGCGAGTAACACAGGCATTAAGCCCTACAAATCTCCAAAACTTCGCCCTTAAGCTTTTGAGTTCGCACCGGAGATACTGATTCTCAACCCTTGAAGGCGAATGAGATACTTTACTATGCCTTGCAACATCTGCTTGTTGAGTAAGCCTAGTCCAAACTCAAGACCTTAGTATCAACACTTTATACGTACCCAAATTGAGCGGAGTGCTATTTGTGAAGTGCAGCACTCCGCTCATTGAATTCTCGCTATCCTATACCCTCTTGCCTATACGCAAGAGAGAAAAAGCAGTGTTATACAGGCACAAGTTGAACAATCAACGCACGTCGATCAAAGATTTGAACCTCACTTACCTTGCTTAAATCCTCGATGACTCTCTGCAATAAGTCGGTGGCTCGGTCACGATGCTGGTGTTCTCGGCCTCTCAAGCGCACTTGAAACTTGACACTGTCTCCCTTTTCAAGCCACTGCAAAGCCCGACTAATGCGGACCCCATAATCAGCTTCGCCCACATTTGGGCGGAGTTTTACTTCTTTCAGAGAAGGTTTAGAGGAAGACTGCTTCTGACGCTTCTTCTGCTCATATCGATACTTGCCAAAATCCATGATCTTGGCGACTGGTGCGTCCTCTCGCTCGGAGACGACCACCAAGTCCAGTTTGGCCTGCTGGGCCAGGGAAAGCGCTTCTTGTGTATCAACAATTCCTTGCTTAGTCCCTGTCTGATCGATCAGTAGGACTTTTTTGGCTAGGATTTTGTTATTGATGGAGGGTTTTTTCAGAATAATGTTGACCTCAAATCTAAAAGATCAGTATAGACACATTGCGATCATAACTGACTCTTACCCCCGTTTGGTTCTATCTACAGGATGACTTAGGGTCGAGTGTCGTTTAATTTTTGCCTACTCCAAGCTAGCGGACGGTTACCTACAGATATTGGGTATTCTAAGTTCCACTTCGAGGGCTTGAGTAACGGGCAATAGACAAGGTGGAGATGGGCATCTTTCTCAGATATATATTGGCTTTTATGGTCGTTGCTGGCATTGCCATTAATTGCACTCTCTATTATTCAGTCAAAATGCTTTGTCAACCAGAACGCCTATTCGAGATAGTTTCAAACATTAACGACAGAAAGTTCAGTAAGGCTTTTCATAAGCTCAATGAATCAGCCAAGTCACTTTCCTTCTCTCATGAAGCCTTTTTCCTCTTTCATGGTGTTATTGGACCACCTTTGCTCTGCACATCATGGATTAATACACAAGAAAAAACGAGGATGTTGGCCTACCTAGGAGGTGGGGTGAAGAGCATAGATTTTGTCACAAAATATAGCGATATTCGCAGCCTGACAACGGCCTCAAGCAATGAGGCAATGTTACTGCCTTATCCGCCGTCCTATTATGTCCAAGCGTTTACGGGAATTGGCGTACATGCTCAATACCACAGACACCAAGAAGCAAGGACGTTAATTGAGACTAAGCTAAAGATTGCACCCATCATGCCTCATCAGGATGTGGTGAGTGGAGCATCAGTGGCAATGAAGAGGCAAGCGAAATATATTATGCGCTTGCCCTATTGGTACTTAAGAGGCGTCTATTGGTATTTAATCCGCAGATACAATAGGGTTAATCGGAAAATAATCTTATAACAGCTTTCCAAGCTCAATAACCGCAAGGAGAAACCGATGGAATCACTGCATTTGCAAATGATAGTCCTGAATGACTTTCACATTCATCGTTTCTAATTGCAGCGATCGCAACGCTGCTGCCGTCGCCCCTGCAATCGTCGTCTTATAGGCTAGGGCAGACCGTCAAATCAAGCGACTATCAGCATGGGTATTGGCAGATGGCGTAAAATATCCACAAAACCTGAGATTTGCGCCCATTAGATTAAGCAGACAGCTAAACTTATCGTCACCAGAAAACGCATCTCAGAGACTTTAAAGACAAGTGAAGAGGGGCAAAAATGAGAGAAAAAAGCTGGTATAGGGTTCTATCGAGGGCAATAAAAAACGATCTTTCTCACAGGCTTCGACGCTGGCAGTTACTGGTATTAGCCGCAGGTTTAACCTTTAGTATGGTGCTGTTGGGGACTAGTGCGATGGCCTTAGGCCGGTCGGTGATCAGCGCACAAATGGATCTTCCTCAAACTAAAGCTGAAACAGGACCAACCAATGCCGCCGTCTATCACTTTAAAGTGGGCGACTTTAAGGCCATGGTGGTGAGTGACGGTACCCTATCCTTTCCACCAAACTTCTTTGTGCCCAAAGCCGACCCCAAGGCAGTGACAGCAGTACTGAAGGAACATTTTCTCGCAACCAAAGATGTTTTAGCCCATATCAATGCCCTATACCTTGAAACCGATGAACATAAAGTTCTGATCGATACAGGCGCAGGGACTGCCTTTGGTCCCACCGCTGGTCATCTGCTGGAAAATCTTGAAGCCGCAGGTATTACTGCCCAAGAAATTGACACGGTTATTTTGACCCATGCCCACCCAGACCATATCGGCGGTATTTTAGATCCTAAGGGCCAGCTGCGCTTACCCAATGCCCAGTTCTATATCTCCCAGGCAGAGTCTGACTTTTGGATGGCGGACACCGTGGAACTGCCCAAATCCCTATTAGACAAGGAAACAAAAGCTGGGACGATTATGGGGGCCAAGAAGAGACTAAGCGCTATTCAAGATCGGACGACCCTATTTGCCATGGGCAGTGAGGTCATTCCCCATATTCAAGCCGTTGATTCTACGGGGCATACTCCCGGACAAGCTTCCTTCCTCATTACTTCCGGTGAAGACAGTCTACTCACCACTGGAGACGTTTTCTTTAGCGATCCTCTTAACTTGGAGAACCCAGACTGGGAAGTGGCCTTTGATGGTGACCCTGAACAAGGTGTAATCGCTCGTCGTCAGTTACTGGAAACGGTTACTGCTCAGCGCCGTCTGCTGTTGGTGCCCCATATGCCCTTCCCAGGGCTGGGTCACGTCAGAACTCAAGGGGATGCCTATGGGTGGGAGCCAGTTGTCTGGCGGTTTGCCGTTTAGCTGATCCATTAAAAATCACTGCATTTGCAGGTGATAGTCCTGAATAGCTTTGACATCCATTGTTTCTGATTGCAGCGATCGCAACGCTGCTGCCGTCGCCTTTGCTCCCGCAATCGTTGTAATCAGTGGAATCTTATAGGCTAGAGCCGACCGTCGAATCAAACGGCCATCGGCATGGGCATCACTGCCGGAGGGCGTATTGAGAATTAGCTGCACCTGACGATTTTTGATCAAATCTAGAACATTGGGGCGGCCTTCATGCAGTTTTAGTACTGGAGTCACCTCAAAGCCTTCTGCCTCTAGAACCTTTTGAGTTCCGGCTGTCGCCACCAATTTGAATCCTAAGTCAATTAAATCCTTGGCAATGGGGATCACCGCTTGCTTATCTCGATCCGTCATGGAGACAAAAACCGATCCCGATTGGGGTAGATCCTGATGGGCCGAGAGCTGAGATTTGGCAAAGGCTTTACCAAAATCAGTATCAATCCCCATTGCCTCACCTGTAGAACGCATTTCGGGGCCTAAAATCGTGTCGGTGCCAGGGAATTTAGCAAAGGGCAATACTGCCTCTTTCACAGAGATATGCTGAGGAATTCGCTCCTTTGTGATCCCTAGTTCCGCTAGTGTTTGGCCTGACATCAACCGAGCTGCAACTTGAGCGATGGGCAAGCCAATTGCTTTAGAGACAAAGGGGACTGTGCGAGAAGCTCTGGGATTGGCTTCCAAGATATAGACCTGCTCCCCCTGGACAGCAAATTGCAGGTTCATTAAGCCAATAACATTAAGCTGTTGTGCAAGCTGCTTACTCCACTGTCGGATCGTCGCTAGGGTTTCTTCTCCTAGGGATAGGGTAGGGATTGCACAGGCAGAATCGCCCGAATGAACACCTGCTTGCTCGATATGCTCCATAATGCCGCCGATCACAACTTCACCAGTACGATCTGCGATCGCATCTACGTCTACTTCAATGGCATCTTCTAAAAACTTGTCCACCAAGATGGGGTGATCTGGTTCTATTTGGACCGCAAAGGTCATATAGCGCTCTAGTTCTTCATCTGAGTAGACAATCTCCATTGCCCGTCCCCCCAGCACATAGCTGGGCCGCACCACCACGGGATATTGGATTCGCTGGGCCACTTCAATGGCTTCCTGGTTGCTGCGGGCAATCCCATTGGGTGGCTGTGTGATGTTGAGGGTATGGAGAATCTGCTCGAATCGCTCCCGATCCTCGGCGATATCAATGGAGTCTGGCGATGTGCCCCAAATCTTGGGACCGTCAGGCTTCTCTTGTAAATAGGTTTGCAGTGGCACCGCCAACTTTAGGGGAGTTTGACCACCAAACTGGATGATAATCCCTTCTGGATTTTCCGCCTCCAAAATATTGAGCACATCTTCTTTAGTCAGGGGTTCAAAATAAAGGCGATCACTGGTGTCATAATCCGTGGATACGGTTTCCGGGTTGGAGTTGACCATGATCGTCTCAAAATCATCCGCCTGCAAAGCATAGGACGCATGGCAACAGCAGTAGTCAAACTCAATACCTTGGCCAATCCGATTCGGCCCCGACCCCAGAATGATTACCTTACGGCGATCGGAGGGCAACACTTCCGATTCCTGCTCATAGGTGGAATAGTAATAGGGGGTCAAAGCTTCAAACTCAGCCGCGCAGGTATCTACCGTTTTATAGGCAGGCACCACCCCTAGCTGTTTCCGATAGGTGCGGACTTCATCTTCGCTGGCTAAGGTGGCGAAGGCAATCTGTGGATCGCTAAATCCTTGCTGCTTAATCTGCCACATCAAGTCTGCTGTCACATCGTACAGATTGGTTTGCTTAAGATAGTTTTCAGTGGTTAGCAGTTCCTGAAAATGCCAAAGGAACCAGGGGTCAATTCCCGTAATCTCATAAATTTCTTCAACGCTGATATCCGCCTGCAAGGCATGGCGAACAGTATAGATACGGTCAGGGTTAGGATTTCGGAGGCTAGCCCGAATCTGCTCTAGACTCGGCAGGTTCTCAGCCTGGTCACATCCCCAGCCAAATCGTCCTGTTTCTAACGACCGTAGAGCCTTCTGAAACGATTCTAGAAAGGTGCGGCCAATGGCCATCGCCTCGCCCACAGATTTCATCTGCGTGGTTAACGTAGGTTCTGAACCGGGAAACTTTTCAAAAGCAAACCGAGGAATTTTAGTGACGACATAGTCGATGCTGGGCTCAAAGCTTGCTGGGGTTTTGCGCGTAATATCATTGGGAATTTCGCTAAGAGCATAGCCAACCGCCAATTTGGCTGCGAACTTAGCAATAGGGAATCCGGTAGCCTTGGACGCGAGGGCGGAAGAACGAGACACCCGAGGATTCATCTCAATGACAACCACATCGCCATCGACAGGATTCACTGCAAACTGAATATTTGATCCACCCGTTTCTACCCCGATTTCGCGGATGATCTTAATAGAAGCATCCCGCAATCGCTGATATTCCTTATCCGTCAGAGTTTGGGCTGGGGCAACGGTAATCGAGTCCCCCGTATGTACGCCCATCGGATCGATATTCTCGATGGAGCAAATAATCACCACATTGTCGGCTAGATCCCGCATGACTTCCAGCTCATACTCTTTCCAGCCAATCAGGGACTTCTCAATCAAAATTTGAGAAACGGGGCTGGCATCGAGACCACTCTGGGAAATCGCTTCAAATTCTTCTTGGTTATAGGCAATGCCACCCCCCGTCCCCCCTAAAGTAAAGGCAGGGCGAATGATTAAAGGATAGGTGCCAATCTCTTGGGCAATTTGCTGGGATTCTGCCATGGTTTCGGCTAAACCCGATGGACAAACACCTAAGCCAATCCGCCCCATGGCTTCTTTAAATAGCTTGCGGTCTTCAGCCATTTCAATGGCCGGGAGTTTGGCTCCAATGAGCTCCACACCATATTTATCTAAAACTCCAGTCTTGGCTAAAGTGACCGCCAAGTTCAAAGCAGTTTGGCCGCCCATCGTTGGCAACAAGGCATCCGGTCGTTCTTTGGCGATCACCTTTTCGACCAATTCGGGGGTTAGGGGTTCAATATAGATCCGCTCCGCTGTTTCTGGATCCGTCATAATCGTGGCTGGATTAGAGTTAATCAACACCACTTCATATCCTTCGTCCCGCAATGCTTTGCAGGCTTGGGTACCGGAATAGTCAAATTCACAGGCTTGCCCAATCACAATTGGCCCAGAACCAATCAGCAGGATTTTGTGCAGATCATCACGGCGAGGCATAAGCTAGGAACTTCTCAGAAATAGGCAGGTCGGGAATTGTGGATGAGTCCGGGGCAATCCTTCTCAGGTGTAGTCAGGGACTTCAATTTCCACTTCTAAGGATTGTGACATTCTCTGGTTTGAACCGCTAGTCAATCTTGATGATTCGGCATCCTGAATGGATTCAAGGCTAGCGATTACACAGGGTTGTTTTGAGTTCGCAGTGAGAAAATCACATTAATTCGGTTAGCAAGCTTAGCCATAGCGGTTTTGAGAGATTTATAACCCTTTAAACGCAATAGCATTGATCACAAGGGTTCTGAGTATGGACTACCCAATCCTGTTCTTTTTCTGAGGTTCAAATCTTTGATGAACCTACAGAATTGGCGCAATAAATTTCTCTTGCCCCATCAGTGTTAGCTTCATCCCCTGGATGACCAGCTATCTTCTCTCTCAGGTTGTCCTTAGATTTTTCCTCTAAGCTAGAGCCATGAATTTGGGCAGAAACATTAGAGACTGAAGGGGGCGGCAGCTTATGAAACGACGTCAGGCATTAAAGCGACTTTTGCAAGCATCCGGTGGTATGGTTGCCACACTCCTGCCAGGATGTGTCAACTCTCAGCACTTACGTCTCTTATTTGCCGTAGAACCCCAGCAATTTGATCAACCCTTACCGGAACATCGGGTTACTCCCGTAGGAGAGTTTTATGTGCAGTCCTACGCGTCACCCCCTGAAGTCAATCTCGATACTTGGCAATTGCAGTTTACGGGACTGGTGGATCAACCCCTGACCCTAAAATTTACCGATATTTTAGCGGCACCCCAAGCAGACTTTTATTTAACGATGGAGTGCATTGGCAATCGCACCGGGGGAAAACAAATCGGCAATGCCCTATGGATGGGGACGCCTTTATTGCCGTTTCTTAAGCAAGTAGGTGTGCAGGACAAGGCGGTTGAGTTTATGCTCCATGGTGCTGATTCCTATGAGACGACTTTGCCCGTTGCCGATTTGATGAGATCGGATGTGCAGCTCGTGCATCGAATGAATGGGGAGCCGCTAACGAGATCCCATGGTTTTCCCCTGCGAATCATCATTCCGGGGCGGTATGGCCAGAAGCAACCGAAATGGCTGACAGAAATCGAGGCCATTGCTACTCCCAAAAAAGGATACTGGGAACGTCAAGGCTGGTCGAATACCGCAAAAATCGCGACCCATGCTATTGCCCAGAAGGTCCAAGGGGAGAAGGTTTGGAATAAAAACTACCATATTGATCTGCCCCGAATGGGAGAGAGCGGATGGCAGGGAGGGGTCACCCTTGCAGGTGTGGCGATTGATCAGGCTCAGCCGATGGAGTGGGTCAGAATTAGTACGGATAATGGGCAGACCTGGATGCAAGCAGATATCAATCAGCCCAGTTCTCCCCATGAATGGACTCTCTGGCAGTATCTTTGGCAGCCGACTCAACCGGGGACCTATAAGCTGCTGGCCCAGGCAAAGTCGCGAACTGAAACGCAAAAAATCATAGATAAAAATGGCAAAGATGGCAGTGCTGGCATCTTAAGAATTTCAGTCAACCTAGAACCTTAAATGGATGAGAAGACTCAGCTAAAAAATATTTTTGGATTGGCAGAGGATTGCAATTTTTGAATAATTTAATTGCAGTTTCTGCATAATGCCGCCATTGAAATCATCAAACCGTAAGAACGGTTACAGAATCCCTCTACTAAGAATTGCTAACTTAAGTAAACATAACGAACAAGCATGCTGATAACAGCAGGTTTGAGCTTGTACCCAATGCGTTTCAAAGCCCAAGATTTAGCAGTGGTGATGGCT
The DNA here is from genome assembly GCF_018336915.1 of Acaryochloris marina S15. Classification (GTDB taxonomy): domain Bacteria; phylum Cyanobacteriota; class Cyanobacteriia; order Thermosynechococcales; family Thermosynechococcaceae; genus Acaryochloris; species Acaryochloris marina_A. Next base: position 2,117,609 of record NZ_CP064923.1, read on the forward strand.
GGCCCTAGTAGGCTTTCTACTTGTTTTATTTCACTTCTCGACATCTCCTATGAACAGCAGATCACCTTTACTCTATGCAACCTTAATCGGGTTTTTTGCCGGAATTGGTCATGGTTTTGTATCCCACAATACCGATTTACCCTTGTCCCTAACCGATCAGTTTCTCCAGCCTTTTCAGATTAGCCAAGTTCCAGAAGAGTAAAGCTTTTATAAAGGGTATCGATTTATACGGAATAAACTGAGAAGATACTAAGATTGAATGTTTCAATCTTGGGCTATATAGAAATGTATTCGCATACTCAGTCTTCTAATTCTGATCGCGTCCTTGGTGCATCCCTAGCCGCTTTCTCGATACTGGCAGTTGGCTTTTCAGCCTTCGTTGTAGGTTATTCTTTGACCCGCTCCTCTCTTCAAGGAAATACTGCGAACGCAAACACAGTCGTTCACGAGGGTGTTGTTCCTCATCAAGGCACTCTCTGGCAAGATGTCGGTCAGTAAGACGGATGATATAGCTTAAATAATTTTGATGAGAACTTCATGCTGCACTGTTAATTAGCCAGCATGAAGTTCTTGTGGTGGCGATAGTCGTAGCTTTTTTTGTCTAAAGGCTTGTTACTTATACGGGAGTGGTGTGGCATCTAAGGACAGGTTGCTAGAAAACCACCTGAGCCCCAATCATCAGCACAGCCGCCCAAGAAACCAAGTATGTGGGAGTCCGTAAATAAGGAACCCCGAAGATGTATACGCTGGCGTGCATGACGCGTGCCCAGAAAAAGGTTGCAGCCCAAGCTGTAATCACACCAGGATTGGCTTCAGTTAAGTGGGCTGCGATCACAACTGCGGCAAATGCGGGCAGGGTTTCCACCATATTCAGATGGGTTCGTTTGGCTCGCTGTGCCCAGACTGGAATGTCAGGAGATTCTGCAGGGAATTTGCGGGTGGGATAGTTATTGATAAAAGCCGGTATTCCCCAGACAAAGGTGCGATTGAGAATATAGGGTGTCCACAGTAATACACAGAGCATGCCGCTGGCAGCCAGATAGAAAAGGGCAGTATTCATAGTGTTCTCCTTAGGGTTGATTGAAAGTTCGCAGATGAATGGGAGACAGAATATTTACTCTGTTCCTCGCAAGGGATAGTTGTTGGGAATGATGTAGGCTAGGCCGCTCAATAGCGAATCAAAATCGATGCGGGAAAACGGATGGGTGCCAATATTGGCGAAGTACAATCGACCATCCGGCTGAATGAGAAACACGGCGGGTTCACTAAACAAAGCCGGCTCTTGTTCAAAATGGCCTTGACTCAGATATAAACCCCAGTCCCGCATCTGGTCTGGTGTTAAGCCATAACCGAGAGATAACTGCTGGAGGTTGGCCTGGGTCTTGAGTTGCTGTGTTTTGTCTATGCCATCACCACTCAGGGCAATCACTTGAACGCCAAGTTGGGTAAAGGATGCCAGCTTTTGATCAAGTTCAGTGAGATATTGCTGACAAATGGGGCAATGGAGCCCGCGATAGAAAACCACCATCGTGTAGTGCTCAGGGGTTTGATCTGCCAAGCGCCATGGTCCGTTATCTAAGGTCCGAACAACTAGGGGTGGGGCGGCATGGCCCATGAGGAGTTTGGGTGAGGTGGTTTGAGCAAAAGTAATCATAGGTTTAGTCCGGGATAGAGAGTGCGATCGCAGTTCCGTTTCGCTTTCTCTATCCTGGAGCAGGTTAAACTATAGAGCAAGACTATTTATTGTATAGAAGCTATAGATATTATCTATATATGGATCTCTACCAAGTTCGATACTTTCTGACCATTGCTGAAACGGGTACCTTTTCCCGGGCAGCAGAGCGACTCTATCTTTCTCAGCCGTCCCTATCGGCAGGAATCAAAAAGCTGGAGCAAGAGCTAGGAGTGGCGTTGTTCGAGCGGGGGGGGCGACGGACGGTTTTAACCGCAGCGGGACAGGCGTTTAAGGAGCGGGCCACGGTGATTATGGCTCAGTACCAAGCGGCCCTACATGAGCTCAAAGGCTTTAACGATCGCCCGACTCTCAAGGTGGGGGTGCTGAGTACCTTGCGGGTGAGTGAGCTGGCCGATTTGGTTCATAGTTTTCAGCAACACTATCCCCATGTGACCCTGGAAATGTATGACCATCCCGCCGATGCATTGCAGGACAAACTCCCCCAAGGTGAGGTGGATGTGGCAATTACGGTGTTGGGACCACAGGATGATGCCCAAACCTCAACTCTTTTGTTTACTCAGCCCTTGTTGCTAGCTGTTCCTGCCCGTCATCCCTTGGCACAACGAACTTCGGTGCGGTTAGCTGAACTGGATGGTCAACCCTATATCGATCGGGTGAACTGTGAATTCTTCAAGCAAGAGTGTCAATTGCTAGAAGCCCAAAAAATCAGTCCCCAAATCGTGTACCGGGCCAGCCATGAGGAATGGGTGATTTCCTTGGTCAAAGCTGGACTGGGGATGAGTATGATGCCCTATTGGCGGGGACTGACAGACATTGTTTATCTGCCCGTTGTTGATGTCGATTTTCAACGTCGGGTTGGCATTAAATGGCGGCTCCAGTGTTCTGAGATGGTTGAGCAGTTTTGCCGGTTTGCCACGAGTCATAATTGGGAATCGATGGCGGGGTGAAACTAAGGTGCGATCGCATCCAACGCATCCCAGAATGCCTGCAGATCCTCGTAGTGAGGGAGAATCACTTTTGCCCCTTCAATTTTAAGTTGGTGAGCGGCTTCTCCGGTCGCAATGCCAATAAAAGGATATTTTAAGTTTTTCGCGGCTCGTACATCCCAAATGCCATCCCCCACATAGATCACATGGGTAAAAGTCTGTTGGTAGGTTGCTTGAGCACGGTCCAGGGCAATCTGACAAATACCTTCTCGTGAATCATGATCGTCTGCAAAGGCATATGGAATGTCCGCAAAGGGTAATCCCGCCGACTGCAGCTTAAACTGAACCGATGCAGTCCAAGCGCCACCTGCGTAGCAGATCTGATAATCCGGGGAAGCTTGCAACTGTTTCAGCAGGACATCAGCACCAGCAATAGGGAAAACGCCGCCCTCCCGGACAGCACCTTGGGCGAGTCGTTGCAACAATTGTTTTTGAAAGAGCGCTATTTCATTGGAGTCAGGTAAACGTCCTAACTGTTGTTCACAGATTTCCCGAAGAATACAGGCATCCGTGACATGGGTATAGGTGGCCCAATCTTCAGAGATATTCGTAATTCCAAAAATGTCTTGAACTGTTTGGACAAACGCCAGATCGTCGAGGTCATTGGAGGCCGTAAGGGTGCCATCAATATCGAACATTATCAGTTTCATGGTCTGAAGCTTATCTGGGAATTAGGTTGGATTTATTAGCATATCGTTACTTTTGTTCAATGTTTCGATGAACAGAATGAACGCCCATTTTAAGGCTGCTTTAGCCCAGAAGACGTCATATTCCTGGGGCAGACTTTATCCGTTCTGGAAAGGTTGCCCTATTCGTTACCCCTCAACTTTATTCATTCTTTTACTGTTGAAAGTATATTTATCTTTACTCAGTAAGGCTTCTAGCCCTTATCGATGGAGAAGGACTTTTAAAAGTGCAGGTTATATTAAAAGAGGTATTTATCTCGATACCAAATAATTCCTAGGGTTTGCTGATGATGACAAATAATAAAGAGGTAGGTCCCATCTTGGGGACCGAAAACCTATTGAGCATTCTGTTAAGTGGATCGGAGACTTGGAATGATTGGCGGATTAAAAATCCGACCATCCCGGTTAACTTGTTTAAAGCCAATCTCAGTAATGCACTGCTCCGAGGCGCAAATTTTGCTAACGCAGATTTTCGTAAAGCTAAACTGTTTCGAGCGGACTTACGGGCAGTGTGCCTCTATCGGGCTGATCTGAGGGGCGCCAATCTTAAAGGTGCCAATCTGTTTGGTGCCAACCTGAGTGGAGCCAACCTGAGTGGTGCGAACCTCAGTAATGCCATGCTTTACTGTGCCAATCTTGGAGGGGCCAATTTAAGAGGCACCATTTTAGACAGTGCAAACTTGATGCGAGCTAACTTCAGCCATGGAGATCTTCGGAATGCCATTCTTCGGAATGCCAAACTCCAAGGCACTCACTTTGAGGGGACTCGTATGTTGCGCACTGACTTGGATGAGATTAACCTCAGCAAGGTCCAGATCGATGGGGTTCACTTAATGGATGTTGATATCAACCATTCTGCGATGGAAGATGCTGCCGTTACGGGCATCCTCATTAGCTGATATCGATCTTGGGCATCTGTTCAGAGAAAACATCATAACGGGTGACCATTCCTAACGGTTTGGTCACCCCGTTTGACTTTCTCTCTAGCAATGAATCTCCGCTGTATCTGATGACCAGACTAAGAATTTAGACCTATAACTTTGAGCCAGTTAGAGTACCGTTGCTCTGCTCCCATCATCACATTTTTCATCAACTCGCGTAATTGGTCTGATACCGGACGGTGTGCTGGCAGTTTGTAGGTTTCAATTTCCAACACGGGTGAGATTTGAGCTGCTGTGCCACAGAGAAAGACTTCATCTGCAATAAACAGTTCAGACTTGTCCACTGGACGCTCAATCACAGGAATCTCTAGATCCTGTGCCAGTGTGATGATGCTGGCTCGGGTAATGCCTTCTAAAATGTCCTGATCAACACTGGGGGTAATCAATTGGCCATTTCTGACCAGAAATAAATTCATGGCCGATGCCTCGCTGACCTTACCCTGAGAGTTCATCAAAATTGCTTCATCAAACCCTGAAGCAACCGCTTCTGTTTTTGCTAGGGCTGATGCAATATATGCAGCACTCGACTTGCCTCGCAGGGGCTGGCTGCGATCTTCCTGTCGTAGCCAAGAGCTGATTCGACATCGTACACCGCCTTGGTGCAAGTAATCTCCCATTTCTAGGCCATAGATTAACAGGTCTTTGTCGACATCATGGAGTCGGGGTGCAATGCCCAGGCTTGAGGTGTAGATCAACGGCCGGATATAGAAGGAGGTTTGGGGCTGGTTGCGGCGAACAAATTCAACAAATGTTGCTTCTAGGTCGATGGGGTCAATATCGGTATTGAGATATTTAGCACTCTGACTCAATCGCCGACAGTGATCCGTAAGACGAAACAACATCATCTGTTTGGAGTCATGGGGAGAGGGCACTCCTCGAATTCCACCTAGGACAGAGGTGCCGTAGTGAAGCGCGTGGGTGGCAATGGAAAGTTGGGCTTCAGGAAAGGGGCAGAATTTTCCTGCCAAGAAAGCTATGGGCAGAAATTCTGGAACAGGAGTCGCTGCTGGTAATTCGGGTTGAGTGAGGAGTGTCATGATACAGCACTTGCAAAAGGTTCACGATGAACTTTAAAATAGCACCACTCTTTAGTGGTGTCATCTAATGAGCGATGCCCAGTACTTAGAAAGCCTTGTAGATTTGGGATTGACTCGGTATCAGGCCGCTGTCTATTTGGCTCTGATGGATCGGCAGGACTTTACGCCTGCTCAGATTGCGACCCGTGCTCAAGTTCCTCGGCAGCGGATTTATGATGTCTTGGCATCACTGTGCGATCGCGGTTTATGTCTCGAACGCCATTCTGGTCGGCAACGGATTTTCCAAGCTGTGGATCCGTCCCAGGCTCTACCCACCCTGCTGCAAGAAAAACAGAAACAATTCAACGCCGAACTTCAGCGACAAGAACAACAGACGCATCTTGCCATCAACGCCCTTGCCCCCCTGTATACCCAAGGCCACAACACCCAAGATCCTCTGGCTTATATTGATGTCATCTCTGAGCCGAATCGGATTACGGACTGTGGCGTTAAACTTTCCCAAGCGGCCCAATCCTCGATCAGTGTTTTCTTCACCTACCCGTCTTTACTGAGTCATGAAAACGGGCTCACCCTCGTGCAAGATCCACTTCAGCGCGGTATCTGCTATCGTACGATCTACGAACACAACATCTGGCAAGATCCCAGTAGCCAAGATTTTATTCGCCAGTGCCAAGACTGGGGGCAGCACGTTCGTTTTGTGAATGAGGTGCCGTTCAAAATGCAGCTTTTTGATCAGAAAATTACATTACTTTCTCTGCAGGACCCCTTATTGGGAACGCCTAGCTTTACGGCCTTAAATATTACCCATCCAGGACTAGGGGGAATGCTCAATATTGCCTTTGAATCCTTGTGGGCACAGGGCACATCTGAACCTCTACAGACTTAATTCAACGGATTTATAGTGTCTCAGAAAGCTGATGGGCAACTTACCCAGAAGCCTTTTACAAGACAACGGACTTCTCTCAACGATAAATTTAGGATTCTGAAAAGAAAGTTTACGTTGAGTCCCTTAAATGATAGGTTTAGAGATGGCGAAATCATACGTCTAAGCTGCGCGTAAAAGCAGTTATAACAGTCATCACAACTAGAGTAGGCGTGAGCATGGTCACCACCGCGAATAAGAATACTGGTTACATTTCTCAAATTATTGGTCCTGTTTTGGACGTTGAATTCCCTAGTGGGAAGTTACCCAAGATTTATAACGCCTTGAAGGCAACAGGTAAGAATTCTGCCGGAGACGATGTTTCTGTCACTTGCGAAGTACAGCAGCTTTTAGGCGACAACCAAGTCCGCGCTGTGTCCATGAGTTCCACGGACGGTCTTGTCCGAGGCATGGAAGTTACAGATTCGGGTGCCCCCATCCAAGTGCCCGTGGGTAAAGCAACCCTAGGCCGTATTTTTAACGTCTTGGGTGAGCCCGTAGACAATCAAGGAGAGGTGGGTACTGACGAAACTTTCCCCATCCATCGTCCTGCACCTAAACTTACAGAGCTTGAAACCAAGCCTTCCGTGTTTGAAACAGGCATCAAGGTGATTGACCTGTTAACCCCTTATCGTCGAGGCGGCAAAATTGGTCTCTTCGGTGGTGCTGGTGTAGGCAAAACCGTGATCATGATGGAATTGATCAACAACATTGCCACCAACCACGGTGGTGTGTCTGTGTTCGGTGGCGTGGGCGAACGGACTCGTGAGGGCAATGATCTCTACAACGAGATGATGGAGTCCGGGGTTATTAATAAGGACAACCTCAATGAGTCCAAAATCGCCCTGTGTTATGGCCAGATGAACGAGCCACCCGGAGCCAGAATGCGGGTGGGTCTTTCGGCATTGACCATGGCCGAGTATTTTCGTGATGTTAACAAGCAAGACGTGTTGTTGTTCATCGACAATATCTTCCGATTTGTGCAAGCGGGTTCTGAAGTATCAGCCTTGCTAGGCCGGATGCCTTCCGCGGTGGGATATCAGCCTACCCTAGGTACAGACGTGGGTGACTTGCAAGAGCGGATTACGTCCACTACAGAAGGGTCTATTACCTCCATTCAGGCGGTATATGTCCCTGCTGATGACTTGACTGACCCTGCTCCTGCGACAACATTTGCTCACCTAGACGGAACCACCGTTCTGTCTCGTGGTTTGGCTTCTAAAGGGATTTACCCCGCTGTGGACCCCTTGGATTCTGCCTCCACCATGTTGCAACCCGGTATTGTCAGCGACGAGCACTATGACACTGCTCGGGCTGTGCAATCTACCTTGCAGCGTTATAAAGAATTACAAGATATCATCGCCATTCTAGGCTTGGATGAATTGTCTGAAGATGATCGTCTTGTGGTTTACCGCGCCCGGAAAATTGAACGTTTCCTCTCTCAGCCTTTCTTTGTTGCTGAAGTGTTTACAGGTTCTCCTGGTAAGTACGTCTCTCTTGAGAAAACCATTTCTGGTTTCAACAAGATTCTTTCTGGTGAATTAGATGATTTACCAGAGCAAGCTTTCTATCTGGTGGGTGACATTGATGAAGCCATTGCCAAAGCTGAAAAAATGAAAGCCGAAGGCAAGTAAGGAGGCATTATGTCACTAACAGTACGAGTCATTGCTGCCGATAAGACGGTGTGGGACTCTGCGGCTGAAGAAGTCATTCTGCCCAGCACCACTGGCCAACTCGGTATCCTATCAGGTCACGCACCATTACTCTCGGCTCTTGATGTCGGGGTAATGCGGGTTCGACCTGGTAAAGACTGGGTTTCCATCGCTCTCATGGGTGGCTTCGTTGAAGTTGAAAATGATGAAGTGATTATTTTGGTGAACGGTGCTGAGCGCGGTGACGCCATTGATCGGGAAGAAGCCCGCTCCACTTTATCTGCTGCTCAAACTCGATTAGATCAATCAGAGCAAAGCGAAGATAAGCAAGAGCGTTACGAAGCACAACGTGACTTCAAACGCGCCCGTGCTCGACTTCAAGCCTCTGGCGAAGTCGTCAAAATCTAAGTTTCATTGGTTGTTGACTGTTCTGAGCCTTGCTATTGCAAGGCTCAGTTCTTTTTTATGGAATTTACCCAATAATTAACCCGCTGAATGACGGCTCTATGGCCAGCTCAAATTCCGTGGCGATGTTAGGAATGAGGTTTATTGTTAGTCAAAAAAGTTAGAACTTTCTTGGGTTGATAGACTCAAACATAAGATGTGGAAGCATCAATCAACCAACGGATTTCTGTTCTATCTTCTAACATTAGGCGTTCCCACTTCCTAAAAGTGATGTGATTGAGCAAGGTATAGAAGAGATAACCTATTCATCAGACCATGTGGAAGATTAGTTATTGAGTCTGTTTCGGATAGGTAACCAAGAATAGAGTATAGAAGAATAAAATAAAAATGCTATGAAAAATTATGTGTCCATCTAAACTATTTCTTACCCTCCAATAATTCCATATTTCATAGGAATTGCGAGCGGGGATAGCAAAGACAATCAGCTGGCAATACGTTCCATCAATCCAAGCCAATATAGTTATTCCGTAAAATATCGTTCTGAGCCAAAGAGGACAAAGAGTATTTACTGCTTTAAAAGAATCCTGCTCACGGCTATATATGGAGATTAAATGGCAGGCAACGACGAATAATGGAGCCATGAAAAATAGTAAAACTGTACGATGCCAGTTAATTAAATCTTTTGCCTGTGAAATATTTTCTGATAGTGGCGTGATTATCTCGACATAAGTTTTTACATGATGCCACAAGAAAACTAATGTCATAGAGGACAAAAATAATCCTGTAAATCTGAGTGTTTTGATAACTCTGTTATCGGTAAGCATTGACTTAAAATACAGAATTTCCTGTGTAGACTTGCAGCAGTTTTTTGAACAGACTGCTGCAAGTTTTGTATTTACTATTGCTGGGAATCCACATCTCCTAAATTAAAGAGAAATGGGATGCTGTTATTGCCTTTTCCGTCCATAACTAGAACCTTGGGCATTTGGGCACCCCCTTCACGCCAGGCGGCGATCGCTTCTTTTTGGAGTACTAGCTTGCCTCCTTGGCTTTTTAAGGTTTCAGCCAAGAGGCGCTGAGCTTCGGCTTTACCTTTGGCGCGGTTAATTTCCGCTTGGGCCTGGGCTTCGGCTTTCTTCGCATCAAAAATGGCTTGTTTGGCCTGCTGTTCAGCAATTTGCTTGGCTTCAACGGCCTCATTAAATTTAGGGCTAAAGCTGAGGTTTTCAATGGCACTGCCCTCAAAATTGATGCCAAAGCTAGATAGCCGTTTGGTCATGCCTTCGTCAAAGGCTTGACGAAGCTGCTCACGCTTAGTAATCGCTTCTTCAGCTGTATATTGAGCACTGGATGCCTTAAATGCTTCTTGGGTTAGGGATCTGACCTTAGCTGTAACTTGAGACATGGTGCCAATACGGGTTCTAGTATTGGCTAGTGGACCTGGATCGATGGTGTAGAAAACCGTTAGTTCGGCGGTGAGGTCTTGTAAATCTTTGGTTGCGGCTGCTGCGGGGAACTGCTCTTGTTGGATGTTGGCATCGTAAACATCAATCCCGCAAAATAAAGGACATTTGAGGTTCAGACCACTTTGGACCGCTCCTTTTTGGACTTTGCCTAAGAACTTGTAAACACCAATTTGGGTGGGTCCTAGAATTTGAAAAGTATTGACACCCACTAAAGCTATAAACAGTCCTAGCCCGGTTTTCCAATTCAACCAACCAAGAGTGTTTTTGACATTATTCATTTGTTTGTCTCCAATGAACCTTCAAGGTTCAAAAGCTGTATAAATTCAATCGACGCTGACGAAGTGGCGTTTCTATGGGTTGATAAGCAAGGAAAATTATCCTTAGAAATTTGGGCTTATTCGTACTGGCCCAACGTTAATCTGCTGTTAGAAAAGGCTGTGATTCAAATCTTGAAAGCTTGGCAACGACTGCATTGGGGAATCCTTGCAGTTGCTGTTGGAAGCTCTGGACGGCCTGGTTATATCGCATTCGTTCTACGGCCAACCGATTTTCTGTACCAGTGATTTCATACTGGAGGTTGATATAAAGTTGGCTGGATTTTAGAGCTGAATGGTTCAGGGCATAGGTTTGAAACTGATCAATGGCCTGATCTATTTTTTCTATTGCATCCTGCTGCTGTTCAAGACTGCGGGCCTCTAAGTAGGCTTGCCGCGCCTCGATGAGTGCTGTCACTAGGATGCTTTCGTGGGTGGTGTAGGCTTGGGTGACTTTGACCAATTTAGGGATTAAATCTGCTCGTCGCTGACGTTGGTTCTCGACTTGCGCCCAAGCAGCTTCTACCTGAATTTTATGATTGGTAATCGCGTTGTATGTGGTAAAGATCCATCCTACGCCTCCCATTATAGCAATTGAGCCGATAAGCAGCCATTGACTTAACCACCGTCTAATATACTGCCTTTTTTTCTCTTTTTTGGTGTTTTTGGCTTGAATTTCTGCAATGGCTTGAGGAATATACTTCGCTGAAATCCCTGCTTCTTCTGCTGCTGCTTCCAACTCTGCTAGTGAGTAGCGTTCTAAGTTAGCAGAGGCGTATTGAGAGGCTAACTCAAAAATTGCAGGGGCTTCATTGGCAGGAATATTTTGCTTGTCAGGTCTCATTGTTTCCATCTCTTGAGAAATAGTGATTTACCAACCCCCGCCAGCACCACCCCCGCCACTGCTTCCACCACCAAAACCACCCCCACCAGAACCCCCACTGGAACCTCCGCCACTGCCTCCCCCTCCGCTATAGCCACCGTAACCGCCATAACTACTGGTAGAGCTAGAACGTGATCGGACTGGTTTTAGACGAGGTGTTTTCTCTTGAAATTCTTTGTAGAGGCCACAACAGACGCACATTTGCGTAATCAATTGCTTCCCACATTCTTTTTCTGTTGCTTCTTCCAAGATTTCTGTGGCATGTCGGGTGGTGTATTCCTCGCAATTAGAACATTCTCGAAAAGAAATCTGGTTCCAAATATAGGCGCGGATATGAATTGAATCTGAAGCATTAGGACAAGACGATGAACACTTCCAACCCATAAACTTAACGCTACCCATTTTTTGAGCGGTTTGTTCAATGGTGGTGAGGTGGGGCGAAAGTATTTCAGCATTCACTTTTTTGAGGCTTTTCTGGCAATAGATACAGCGGGGTGGTGTACTTCTCAAGTCATTGCTGTATTCCTCCCGAGAAACACGAGATCGTTTCCCTGGTTTCAGTAATGCTCCTTTTTTTCGATTAACCAGAAAACTCATGCCGCCTATGAATCCACCACCGCCTAAGACCCATAAAATCCAAGAGAAGTCAGAACTGTCTTGAGATGTGTTGGGTATTGGATTAGAAGACACGGTGACTGATGAATCAGAGCCGAGATGGGTCACTAAAAGCTGAGTCCCTTTCAAGGTTCCTTGATCAAAGTTGCCAGTCTTAAATTTGGGGAGAATCTGCTGGTCAATAATGCGACCCACTTTGGCATCGGGCAAAATGGCTTCGATGCCATAACCAGTTTCGATTTCAACTCGACGGTCACTTTTGGAAATCAGGAATAGTACACCGTTGTCCTCCTCTTTTTTACCAATACCCCAGTGGTTAAATAGGCTGGTGGCAAAGGCTTTGGGTGAAGCTGATGGGGCTGTATTGGTAACAGTCACCACAGCAATTTCGCTACCATTCTTAGCTTCTAAATCAGTAATCAGTTGATTGAGTTTGGCTTCGGTTTGGGGACTGAGGACATTTGCCATGTCTGTAACCCAGGCTCCATTTTGCTGACGAGGATTGGGGACTTGTTTGTAGGGAACTGCCCGGGCTGTAAGGGGAAAAGTTGTGATGCCAGCAAGGCAACCACTGGCTATGGCAGCCCTAAGGCTAATACTTTTATAAGTGCTGGGATATGTCGTTTTCATTCTGGACGTTCCTGAACTGGATAAAGAGTTAAAGATCTCCCAAAAAAAACTCAATGAGGTTTTCCTATTTACCTCTGTCACCTCTGCTGAAATCATCTGAGTCCCCATAGTCACTGGAACTGCTGTGATAGCTATCTGAATCCTTACGGCTATGACTATCGTTATGTCTGCTGGTTAGGCTCATCTTTACCCGTCTGATGATGCCAAGGCCAAAACCTAAGAAGAAGAGTGAAGGTAGCCACGCCCAAGGATGCCTTGGGGAAGAGCGGAGTTTACGATTGGTCGGAGTCGAATATGGAGTGGTGTCAGCTCTGAGGTGAGACTTTAGGTCAGTCTTGGAGGTTGTTGTGAGAAAACCAGTAACAGTGGGAGTGGATAGTGCCAAATAAGGATCTTGGCTGATTGCTCGCTGATGGAGTGTTGCTGATAGGGCAATCTTCTGATGAAGCCGGTGAGGCTGGGGAATTTCCTCGATGGTGGCGGGATAGGTGGCAATACCTGAAGGGTAACCACCAGCTATCGCAATTCCAGTCCCAATGCCGATGACCTGGCAAGTTCTAAACCTTATTGTTTTCATTTGATAGTCTCGTGAAATCTATTAGGGACAAGGTCCCTGAAGTAGTGACAACGTGGTTTTTGAACTGGGAATAAAGTGTTAGAAGGAAAGTGCTCAATTTTCTGTTGTGCTTCCCAATAGGAAAATTGAGCTGACTGGGAGAACGGCTTACCAATCTCCACCATCGCCGCCCCCATCACTGCTTCCACCACCGAAATCGCTACTATCGTTATAGTTCCCATAATCGCTATGGCTGCTAGAATCGCTGCTACAGTCGAACCAGGTGTTGCTGCTGCTCCGATTCCCACTGGACTGATTGGCTAGAATTCGCCAAAAAATAATGCTGCTAAAGCCTAGAATGCCGATCAGCACAATCCAGTCAGTAGAATCTTGATTCGAAGAACGGGGTTGGCGACGATTCGAGTTTGATGCCACAGCAATCGATTGATCGATATGGAAAGAGGAAAATGCCAGTGGTTGTTGGGAAACTTGTCTTGGAGACAAACCCGTGGCTATGATTGTCGAAGGTGGAGTGAGGGCTGAATCGTAACCAATACCGATAGCAGGTTGATGATCCATTTTGGTTTCTATGACTGGATGCAACTGAAGGGGAGCGACAGCTCCCTGGTGGACAGATGCTGCAGCGCAAAGGGGAACGGTTGCGATCGCAACAACAATACCAACACCCATAACTTTGTGGGGAGAATACTTTATAGATTTCATTTGGAAATCCTCTGGCAATAAAATCAATAGGCGAACTAAATGAGTTCTACGACTGCTGTCGTTGAAATGTGTGCAGATTATTTTGGCTAGACAGGACCTGACCGATAATTGGGTGATAGGTCTGCTCGTATTGGCTAACCCTATGTGTGGGATGAAATAAGGACTCTACATACTGGCGGCAGTCTGCCCGATTGAGTTGGAGGGCTGCTGGAATTTTGTGGACAAACTCACTAATGGTGGAGCAGATAAACCCAGATTTACCGTCTGCAATGATGTCTGGGACCGGGCCACAGTTCATGGCAATCACGGGGGTGCCGCAGGCCATCGATTCCAACATTGCTAGGCCAAAGGGCTCATCCCAGATAATGGGGAAGACGGCGACGGCTGCCTTGGCGAGAAGATCTGCTTTTTGGGCATGGTTGACTTCTCCGAGATACTGAATGTGCTGGCCGTCAATGTGAGGTTTGATCTGTTGATCGAAAAAGTCTTGCTCGGAAGGGGCAATTTTGCCTGCCATTTTTAGGGGCAATCCGGCATGTTGGGCAATTGCGATCGCAAACTGCGGACCTATCTCTGGAGCCATTCGTCCGACAAAGGCAATGCAAGGCGGGGTCTGGCATTCAGCCGCAAAGGGATATCGAGATAAGTCAATGCTGTTGTGAATTGTATCAATGTAATTGAGGTGGGGCATCGTTGGTTTCTGGGCCTCACTAATGTTGATCATTGGAAGTTGAGGACAGTGTGCAAAGAGTGGGTGATTACTGACCTGATGTCCTCGTTGGACTAATCCTTCTGTTAGGACACTAATGACACTTTCTATACCGCCATGCGCTTTCCCAGAGTGGTGAAACCTGGGCGATATGCAGGGGGGCTGTTTGTAGGTGAGGGGGCATACATTGCTCCTCTTGATGTGACAGGAAAGGGACTGTGAGCTATAAAACCCTATCTCAATCTCTTCCTCACATAAGATATCTCTTTTATGTGAGATTTGTCAATGATTTTTCTCACATGAAGCTTTTGCAGCTGATCTTGGATAGAGTCTTCATCATGCCTGATGCCCATACTAGCTATAGCTTGAATAGCTAGTATGAGCTTGGGTAACAGGGTTTTACTTGAACTACTCTATAGACCTAACAATAAAGAAGATACAGAGGTTCTCACTTAGTTGAGATCTGCCTCACATAGAAAGTTGTGAAATGGGGATAGAATGAAAAGGATCTGATTTATGTGAGTTTGTTGGAGTGATTCCTCCAGAGTTCTTGAGTGATATAGCCACTCAACAAGGTGTATCCAAATCTGAATTAGCTGCCCTCAAGCTTGGAATAGCAGGGTATTCCACTGCTGATATTGGTGAACAGCTGGGGATTAGTGGGGATGCAGCCCGCAAGCGCCTAAGTGAGGTCTATCAGAAATTTGGGATTGCTGGGCGAGGCCCTGTCAAACTCACAAAACTCCAACAACTCCTGGTTGCGCGTTACCAAGAAGCCCTTGAGAATGGAAAGGTGGCTGCAAATGCTGTGGAGCTAGAGCAGGTTGATTGGGGCAATGCACCCGATGTGTCCGTGTTTTATGGCCGCACTGCAGAGTTAGAAAAACTAGAGCGATGGATTATTCATGATCATTATCGTTTGTTGGCACTCTACGGAATTTCGGGGATTGGCAAAACCACCCTGTCCGTAAAGTTAACCCAACGACTGCAACCCCATTTCGAAAAGATTTTTTGGCGTTCGCTGTACTATGCGCCACTCCTGCAAGATTTACTGATCGAACTGACGACTTTTCTTCAGGGTTCGCCACTGGACCCGCCTCTCGCGACTGTTTCAGAACAAATGGATTGGGTGATGGATTATCTGCAACATCATCGATGCTTGCTCGTCTTGAACGGTTTAGAATCCTTTAGTCGTAAGGGAGATCTGGCGGGGAATTATCAACCGAATTACGAAAACTACAGTCAGTTTATTCATCTGTTGGGAACGGTGCCCCATCAAAGCTGTGTCGTCACTACGAGTCAAGAGAAGCTGAGTGAGGTCGCCTATCTGGAAGGCCAAACCTTGCCTGTGGGTTCTTTTAAATTGCGTGGATTGGAATTGGAGGAGGCAAAAGCTATTCTCCTAAACAAGGGGCTGACAGGAGAAGATAAATGGAAGTATCTTGTAGACGGGTATCGGGGCAATCCGATGATGCTTAAACTGGTCGCCGAAACCATCAAGGAAGTGTTTGGTGGCAATGTCAGTGACTTTCTAGACACTAGCTTATTCACCAGAGATATTCACAATTTTATAGAGCGAATTTTTGACCGTGTTTCGGAGCTAGAACGGAGAATTTTGTATATCCTGTCTGATCAAAGTGATGGGTTAGGTTTTAAGCAATTGCAAAGTCAACTCGCCACTATCAACGCTCAAGACTTAATGAGTGCTCTCTCGTCCCTTCGCCAGCGATCACTGATTGAACATGTGGATCAGGGATTTATTCTTCCGCCTGTGATCAAAGAGGTAACCCAACAAATTATGGTGTCTGAAGCCTAATCGATCGATGGTGTATTGTCCAAATTCTAAGTGCAAACAGCGGCAAAATCCTGCAACTGCAGAGAGCTGCCAAAGTTGCAAAACACCATTAATTCTCAACCATAACTATCGTCTGATTCGGCCTTTAGTGAATCTTGAACGATCGGGCAACACTGAAGTGTTTGAAATTGAGGATCTGCGCTGTACTCATCAGCCGAATCCAAGGCTAAAAGTCCTGAAGCTCCTCAAGTACAATGGCGGCGATCTAGAACGGTTGTTCAAACAAGAGGCGATCTATCTTCAAAGCCTTGACCATCCTGCTATTCCCAAAATTGATCACCAAGACTATGGGGACAACGGTTATTTTTCAGCTGTGGAGCCAGCCACTCATCGAAAAATCCATTATTTTGTGATGGAAAAGGTAGAAGGCAAAAATCTACGAGACTGGATACAGGATCAACCGACGATTGGTAACGACACTCTTTTGAAGTGGCTTCGGGAATTGCTGACTATTTTGGACTATCTGCATACCCAAAATATTTGGCATCGAGATATCAAACCCTCCAATATCATGCTGCAACCGGATGGACAGTTGGTATTGATTGACTTTGGCGCTGTGAAACAAATTCGGCCTCACCGTGAAGAAGCCGGTGATATTCCCCCTCGACCAGACATTACGGTTACAGATACCTGTGTTTTTGCTGCGGGATACACCCCCCCAGAACAAATGGATGGGAGAACGGTGCAGCAGTCCGATTTTTTTGCTTTGGGGCGGAGCTGTGTGCATTTACTCACCCAAATTCCTCCCTACAATCTGAGGGTTGATGATGGTGGGCAATTAGTCTGGCGAGAGAAAGTGCCTGACATTTCTGTGGTGCTTGCCGATTGGATTGATCAATTGATGTCTCCTTTGGTCAGAGACCGTCCTCAATCTGCGGCTGAAGTCTTGAGTCATATCCAATCAGAGAATATTCTGCCACCGCCTCAGACCCAAGATTCATCTGAAGGCGAGGTTTCATCAGGCTCTTCCCCTTGGGGCTCGTTGCTGAACCTTATTCTGTTCTCCATCCTGTTGATCAGTGGTCTGTTGTGGTGGCAGGCCCACGAAAATAGCCAACCTATTCAAGATACGAATCAACAAGTGCAGCACCCTCTTCCATCTCTACGACTAGGAAGGGGGATTTAGTAGTTGATAGGTTTCTGCTGTGGCTTTTCTCATGATTTTCTCGACAGCCTGATCGGTGGTGTCGGGATTGAGAGCTTGGCTGAGAGCAGCTTGCAAAATTTCAGAGGCTTGATCATATTCTGGAATGCGAGGTCGATCAATGGCTTTCGCAATTGCCTGTTGAACCTCAAGTGATTCTTGTTTGAGCACTGCTTTATGACTGGGGATAAACTGAGTTGCTTGGGTAAATTGGCGCTGAGCTTGCTCACTGGAAAAAAATTGAATGGCTCGCCAGGCTTGATCAGAGTGGTGTGTTTTTTTAGCAATGCCTAGGCCCCAACTCCCATTACAAGGTCCTCCTGGATGGTCCTGGGACTGTAATTGCATCGGCACGGATTTAACTGTTTTGTCGTTAGCCAGAAAAAACTTTGCCCTGGGCCAATGCCGCAGAAACATGCTTTTACCAGCCCTGAATTGAGTGAGAGATTCTGCTTCGCTATAGGTGAGGACACTGGTGGGAGATACCTTGCTTTTTAAGGTGCTGCGAAGAAACTGAATGGCCTGAAGGGCCTCAGGTTGATCGAGTCCTACCTGACGGGTTTCATCATCAATCCAGTAGCCCCCATGTCCTGCCAGTATTTCGACAAAGGTGGCAATCTTGCCTTCATACTGATCACCTTGCCATAGAAAGCCCCATTCCACGAGCTTCTTTTGTTTGAGGGTTTGGGAGATTTTCATTAAGTCAGTGAAGGTCTGGGGCGGTTTCTGGTAGCCTGCCTGAGAGAGCAAATCCGAGCGGTAATAGAGCATGCCCATATCGGAACGCAAAGGGACTCGATAGGACTTGCCATAATATTCTCCATCTTTGACGGATTGGGTGTTGAATTGCGATCGCATCTCCGTACCAAACCGCCCAGATAGATCTTGAAGACAGCCGCGAACCGCAAATTCAGGCACCCAAATCACATCGATATACACCAGATCAGGAGAACCTTGGGGCAAACAAGAGCCTTCTTTGAGCTGTTTGGATAAATACCCCCCAAGGTTTTTTGTGGTGGTTAGACGAATTTTAGTTTTGGGATGTTTGGCCTCAAAGGATTGAATTAAGGGTTGCCACGCTTGTGCTTCATCCTCCGGTACAAGCAAAGTCAGGACGACTGGGGGCCAAGTGAAATAGAGCAGCCCTAGCGCCAGCACTTGCAATGCTGCAATACCTAACCAAAAACGCCTTGCCATGAACCTTACTGCTCAATGATGGAAAACAGGAGAAAAACACGATTTCTGCCTATAGCTAGGATCTCATGATTCAAACCCTTCTCCTGGCCTGGGTTGACTCTAGGGTCTTATGCAAAATCTGCTGAATCGCTAGCGTAAGTTCCAGGCCCAATAAACGCTGGTCACTTTCAATCCTCGGGCTGTGTCTAAGGCGATAACTCTGAGGCCTCTCAGTTTGTCTACAAACCTTTGGTAGGGTGTGTTTCTGAGGGTTTTATCTAGGAGCGTATAGGTTTTGGCGTGGCTGTGATATTCTTGCTTGCCGTACAGAAGTGCCAGTTCGATCATATCGGTGGAAATGGCTCGTTGCTGCATGCGCCGTTTGGAATGGCTAGGGTCACTGATAGACCCAGACAGGAAAAAATCAGGCAATGAATCGATTCTAGAATCGTCTGTTAGTAGTTGATGCAGTTCATGAGCGAGTTTCATAACCGTGACCTAAGATCAGCTAAAGCTAGCTTAAATCTAGGCCCATCAGAGAAAAACGATTAAACTACGGAACTATTTGCACTGCCGTTCTATTCATTTACGTAGTAGTACTGATTGAGATCGGGTGAGGAATAACATAAATGCTGGGGGAACGGCAGGCCACTTGAGCCTGGATTTGTTCCTATGATGCCATGGTCAATGCTGGGCAGAGCAAGGTTGTTCATAGAACTCTATTTTTGGATGCGATTCCCACCAGTATGAAGCGTAAGGCCGGGGAAGTGTTGAGCCCAGTTGAGTCCATGAAAAAGACCCCATGTGAATAGACTGCTCTGAAGGGGGCAAGGCTAATTCCCTAGGCTGAAGTGCTTTTTGCAGGGATAGCAGCAGGTTGCGGGAAACAGATTTGGAAGGATGTCCCTGATTCTCGGTTGACGGTTAGGTTTCCTGAAATCTGTCGAGTCAAGGTTTTTACCATTCGCAATCCCAGGGTTTTGGAATGGGTGAAGGATACCTGCTCGGGCATTCCGATCCCATTGTCGGTAACCGTTAGTGTGATCTCTGATTCGGGTTGTTCCAGGATATGGATGGTGATTATTCCACTACTTTGTTCTGGAAAGGCATGTTTGAGGGCATTGGAAACCAATTCGTTGATAATTAGGCCACAGGGGACTGCGGTATCAATGTCGAGATAGATATTGGCAATCCCAATGTTGATCTGAGTGAGGCTGACTCTAGAGCGATAGGAACGCAAGAGGTTGTTCGTTAACTCTTTGACGTAAGTTTCTAGATTGATTTTGGAAAGATTTTTAGACTGGTAGAGATTCTCATGGACTAATGCCATGGATTTTACTCGATTTTGGCTCTCCTGCATCACTTCTGAAATATTAGTGTCAGGGTTTGCCTGAGTTTGAAGATTGAGCAAGCTACAAATGACCTGCAAGTTATTTTTGACTCGGTGATGAATCTCTTGTAGCATCACACTTTTTTCGGCCAGAGATTCAGATAGCTGCTGCTCAGAGACTTTGCGAGCACTGATATTTTGGATCTGAGTAATAAAGTGGAGGGGAAGGCCATTATCCTGGCAGACCAAGGAGGCACTGAGCAAAATCCAAACGTCATGCCCTTGTTTGTGGATATATCTTTTTTCCGTATGGTAATTGTTAATTTCTCCTGTCAGCAGTTGCTCCGCTGATTTTAGGTCTAAAGCTAAATCATCTGGATGGGTAATGTCTTGGAACGTCATGGAGAGTAATTCAGCTTCTGAGTAGCCGACGATGTTGCAGAGGGACTCATTGGCCTTGAGCCATTGACCGGCGGGTGAAATCAGGGCCATGCCAATCGCAGCTTGCTCAAAGGCGAGGCGAAAGCGTTCTTCACTTTCGCTGAGGGCGACTTCAATGCGATTTCGTTCTGTGACATCCACTGACACCGCCAGGGTACGAATAATGTTGCCGCTGGTATCTCGTTCTGCGATCGCAGACAACAATACATCAATCAACTCGCCATTTTTCTTCACCCACTGGTAAGGGATATCTCGGCAGGCACCCTTTTGAAAATATTGGGGTAGAACGAAATCACGGGCATAGTGTTGGGATGCTGATGTCAGAAAATCCGTCGAGGCTCGCCCCAACACTTCACTGCGGTCATAGCCCATTTGGGTCAGCCACGTATTACTGACACTGACCACTCTGCCGTCTTGGTCAATCGAGTGCAGCATGATTGGCGTGTTCTCATAGAGAGACCGATATCGAGCTTCACTAACAATGAGAGCCGTTTTTACCTGAGTCTGCTCACTAATATCTCGCTGAATCACCAGAATATGGGGGGATACACCGATTTCATCTGTAATCATCGAATAGGCACAATCGACAAACAGAGGCGATCCATCTCGACATCGGAATTCCAGGGTGTAGCGCCAATGTCCCTCCTTCAGCAAAATTTGCAATAATTGGGTATCAGTTAGGGGAGGAGCCGTAACCCAAAATTGATTTAAAGAACGATTCAAGAGTTCTGCTTCGGCATATCCCGACTTTTCCAGGACAGCAGTGTTAACTTGTTGAATCATGCCGTGCTTATTCAACACAAAAAGTAAATCTGGCGCAGACTCAAATAAAGATCGGTATCGATGCTCACTCGCTTGAAAAGCTGCCGTACTGAATTTGACCCGTTCTTCTAGTTCCTGATTGAGCTGTTGGAGCGCGAGTTCTGTTTGTTTGCGATCGCTAATATCCTCAACCACTGCAATAAAATAGTCAGGCTCTCCTGGAGCTGACGTGGCCAACGAGACCGTAACCTTTCCCCAGAAAATAGAGAAGTCTTGGCAAAGGTAACGTTTCTCACGGGAAAAAGAAGACCTTTGGGACAAGATCAATTGTTGAACCAGCCGTTGGTCTTCTTCACGATCATCCACATGGGTAATATCCAGAAATGAAAGCTGCAACAATTCAGATTGAGAATATTTCAGCAACTCACAAAATCGCTGATTGACGGCGCGAAACCGGCCTTGAAGACTGACATGGGCAATCCCTACAGCAGCCTGTTCAAACGTTGATTCAAAGTGAGTTTGGCAAGATTGCAGCATCACCGCATCTGCTTCCACCTGATGCTCTAAAGTGGAATTGAGGGCTTGCAGAAGCTGAATTCTCTCATTTTGGAGCTGATCAACTTGGTCTTGCAAGATCTCTAAAGTCGTATACATATCAGAGCCATTCAGCACGGATAGCATATTGCTTTGGGTGAGAACACCTGTTAACTGCCCAGCGGTATCTATCACCACCAGTCGTCTCACATGTAGCTTCTGCATGAATTGCTGAGCGTGCCACAGGGTATCTTCAATGGTCAAACATTCTAAGGGACTGCTCATGACTGCCTGGGCCTGGAGAGATTTTAGGTCCAGTTCTAGAGTCTGATACTGAACAATATCCCTTTCAGTGATAATGCCAATCGGATAAAGAATGGAATCAGCATCTTGAACGTCTGTTTGGACAATCACCACACAGCTAATTTGATGGGTGGCCATTATCTCTGCCACTTCCATCACAGAAGTTGAAGGAGAAGCCGTAATCGGTTGGGCATTCATTACTTCATGAACGGCCCGCATTTTCATTAATGTGCTGGGTTGGAGAGACTTCCGTAATCCCTCGGTTGTTATAACGCCAGTCACATGGGCTTGATCGTCGAGAATGGGGACATGACGAATATGATGTTGACGAAATAGACTGAGAACATTGAACGCATCCTTTAACTCAGAGGCTGGTAAGGTGATCAAATTCCGAGTCATCACATCAGCGATTTGGACAGCGTCAAAGTCTATCTCTTGAGCGCTTAACTTCACCACATCTCGTTCAGTAAAAATCCCTAATAATTGTTGCTGAACCATGATCAGCACATAGTTAACACGCTGGGGAGCTTTAGCCTCGAGAGGCTCAGATCCGGCCGCACAGGAGTCCGAACCCTGATTCATGCGGTTCAAAACGTCTCGTACAGAGGTATCGGGGGTACAAATAAGCGGATTTTTATCCACGGATTGTTGAAGAGCAACAATTCCAGATACTGGACAGGATAGGTTCCTCTCACCAATAGATATTGGATTTAACTGATTCGTCATCCGTAGATAGCTTTTCCCCCTGGTTAGTCATTTTTATTCGTTTTAAGATAAATATGACCTGATCCATCTTGAAAGCCTAAATTTATTGGCCCTAGATATATCTTATGCCTATTCAGAACAAAATTTAAAAGCTTGTTCACGCACTAATTTATCGACTTGTTCGCTCGTTAACGGTCGATCAAAGTAATATCCTTGCCCATATTCACAGCCCAAACTTTGAACAGCAGCGAGCTGTTCCGCGGATTCGATGCCCTCTGCAATCACATCCATCTTTAACGTATGGGCAAGCACCACAATCGTGCGGACAATCTCTACCCGATCAGCATTGCGATCGATATACTGAATAAAAGAGCGATCCACTTTTAGGGTGTCAATGTCATATTTATGCAAATAGCTGAGGGAGGAATAGCCCGTCCCAAAGTCATCGATATGAATGCGAAGGCCCAATGTTTTTAACTCCGATAAAATTTGGGCCGCAGACTCAGGATTCTCAATTAAGGCACTTTCTGTAATTTCTAGCTTCAGGCTAGTCGCTGGGCACTTCGTTTCCGTCAGGATTGCGGCAATTTTTTGGACTAAATCGGGACGCGAAAAATGACGACTGGAAAGATTGACGCTAACGTCTAACGTTCGCTCTGGGGGAAGTTGATCTTGCCACTTTCGTAACTGTTGGCAGGCTTCGCGGATAGCCCACAAATCTAAGGGCACAATCAGTCCGGTTTCTTCCGCCGTGGGGATAAACATTCCGGGTGGAATTAACCCCTTCTCTGGGTGTTCCCAGCGGGTTAGGGCTTCAAACCCAACAATCTCTTGATCCTGCAACGAGACGATGGGTTGGTAGTGCAACGTTAATTGCTGGTCCGTGATCACCCGCCGCAAGTCATTTTCTAGGGTTAATTGCCCTTTGACTTGGGTATGCATCACCGCATCAAAAACGGCATAACAGCCTTTGCCATTGGTCTTGGCCTGATACATGGCAATATCTGCATCCCGAATCAATTCTTCGGCGAGAGCATATCGAATATTGCTTTGGACAATGCCAATACTGGCCGAATTAAATAGATCGTAGTTGCCTAGCTCGTAGGGCGCACCCAATTCACGGTTGATCCGTTCTGCTAAGGTACAGACGCTATTAACATCTGCAATTTGCTCCAACAAAATTGCGAATTCATCCCCACCAAATCGAGCGACAGTATCGGTTGGGCGCAGGCATTTCTGCAACCGTTGAGCAGTGGCAATCAACAACTTATCGCCTACGGGATGTCCCAAACTATCATTGACCATTTTGAATCGATCTAAATCGACAAACAGTACTGCAAACTCATGATTGACATATCGTTTGCTCATATTGATTAAGTGCTGAAGCCGATCCATAAATAATTCGCGATTGGGCAAATTTGTTAATGAATCATAGTAGGCATGGTGAAAGAGTTGTTGGTTGGCTTCTAGACGCTCGGTAATATCCCGAAAAACAATGACTGCTCCATGGGACTGGTTTTGGTCGTCAACAATAGGGACCGCACTATCATCAATGGGAATTTCTTCTTGGTTTTTGGTGATCAAGTAGGTGTTGTCGGGCAAAACCACCTCTTGATGTTCTCGCAAGACTTGCTTGAGCGGGTTTTCTAGAATATTTTTGGCAGTGCCCGTAATCAGCGGAATCACATCGCTAACATCTTTGCCTAGAGCCTCGGCTTGTTGCCATTGGGTAATCGACTCAGCCACACGATTCATATAGGTCACCGACCCCTGATTATCCGTTGCTACCACAGCATCTCCAATGCTGGCAAGAATAGTGTGTAGCCAGGTTTTTTGCTGTCTAACTTCTTGATCGAAGTGATGTTTGTGGAGGGCAATTTCAATGCTGGTCCGCAGATCCATGGGATCAAAGGGTTTAAGAATATAGCCAAAGGGTGAGACCTGTTTAGCCTTGTTGAGGGTGTCTGCATCCGCAAACGCGGTTAAAAAAATAATGGGGATGTCGAGCTTGTCGGTAATCTTGGCCGCCGCTTGAATGCCATCAATGTTCCCTTTTAAGCGAATATCCATTAACACTAAATCGGGCTGTGCTTCCAGGGCCAAGAGAATCGCATCGGCACCGGTTTCGGCAATTCCAGGGACTTGATAGCCTAAATCGATTAAGTGACTTTCGATATCTAGGGCAATCAGTCCTTCGTCTTCAACCACCAAGATTTTGGCAGAGACCACGGGCGCAGGTCGTTTTTGTTGAGACAGAAGAGAAGACATAAATTCTTGCTAATAAGAAGGTTGAGGGAAATGGATATTAAATGAGGTGCCAGTTCCTCGACTAACGGTTAAGGTGCCTGAAATCTGTCGAGTTAGGGTTTTGACCATCCGGAGTCCTAAGGTTTGGGTTTGTTCTACATTGATCTCATGGGGGAGTCCCATCCCGTTATCGGTAATGGTTAGGGTGATAGACTTTTCTGTGTTCTGAGTGACCTTGACCTTAATTTCTCCGCTCTCCTGGTCGGGAAACGCGTATTTGAGGGCATTGGAGACCAGTTCATTGATAATTAAGCCGCAAGGCACTGCTGTATCGATGTCGAGGTAGATACTGGCAATGGCAACGTGAATCTTGATCTGGCTCATTTTAGAGCGATAGGACCGCAATAGATTGTTGGTTAATTCTCTAACGTAGGTTTCTAGACTGATTTTGGAGAGATTCTGAGATTGATACAGGTTTTCATGGACTAGGGCCATGGATTTCACTCGATTTTGGCTCTCCTTCATAATCTCAGTGATTTTTGGGTCGGGACTGCCTTGAGTTTGGAGATTAAGCAAACTACAAATGACCTGTAAGTTGTTTTTGACTCGATGGTGAATCTCTTGCAGCATCACGCTTTTTTCCGCTAGAGAATCTGCGAGCTGTTGTTCGGCATATTTGCGAGCACTAATATCTTTGTGAGTGCCCGACATCCGTTCGGGTGTGCCGTCGGCGTTTCGCTTCACGACTTGGCCGTAGGTCGCCATCCATTGCCATTCTCCGGATTTTGTCAGGAATCGATAGTCGTAGGTGTAGGGTTCGCTGTTTTGTAAATGCCTGTCCAGTACCTTGGTAACGCCAGGCTTATCTTCTGGATGGATCAAACTTTCCCAAGTACTCACATGGCCAGGAAGTTCCCCCACTTCATAACCCAGCATTTCTTCCCATCGAGGACTGTAGAAGACTTCACCCGTTACGATATTCCAATCCCATAAACCATCCCCAGAACCCGAGAGGGCCATTTGCAGTCGTTCTTCGCTCAATTCCAGGGCTTGAGTTCTTTCTTTGACACGCTCTTCTAGCTGGGCCTTGGCGTGCTCAAGTTCTTCTCGGCTGGGTAAAAGAAGGGCTTGGGGAATAACAGGAATTAGGGCACCTGCTGTGGCTAGTGAAATGATGGCTGTGGAGGCCTTAAGTACGCCGGATACCCAATAGATAGGATGCCAGAGTGTCCAGATCTCCATGATATGGGTGAGGCCACAGGTCACAATAAAGGCCCCAAAGAGCTGAAAAAGCCAGGGATAAGGTAAATCTTTGCGCTGGCGAACAAAGTGGATCAACGCCAGCGGAATTGAAAAATAGGCAATCGCAATTAAGGCATCCGAAGCAACGTGCAGCCCGACCAAACCAGGGTCCCACAGGTAACAATGCCCATGCGGTATAAGGGCAAAATGAATGAAATGGTCTTGGCTCCCCCCCGACATTTCTATTCTCCTGACGAAAGATATCGCTAAAAACTCTGCAATATGATGCTTATAGTATACTTTGCTACCTTTAACCCCAAATATTCTGGAATTCTAGAGATATATCCCATAGGATTACAGGTCGAAGTCTATAAGGCACCCGTATAAATACCTAATACACTAAGTATGTTGCCAGTTCATCAGTAGGACGACCACTGTACATCTACTGAAATCATTTTCGTGAAACTTTTGTCAGCAGAGTGCTTCGGTCTCTCATCGGTGATGAGATCAGCAACCTAAGTAATATTACGGATCTTGCTGCACTTGGCCCTTTTATCAAGGTATGGAGGAAACAACGATGAAAGAAAATGATGGTGTTTTTTCCTCTATTCCATTAAAAACCGGGTTCCTCTTTGATCAGAAAAACCCGGTTGTGTTGAATGAAGGGTACTTAGTGAGAATGACTGGTTGCAGGGACTTCTGCGGGTTGTAATAAGCTCAAAAGGTTGCCATCTGGGGTTCGCATGGCAGCAACTTTGCCAAATGCTGGCTCTCTAACCCGACCTTCAAGTTGTGCACCTAACGATTCCAGAGTTGCGATCGCACCATGTACATCTTCCACATGAAAACTCAAAATAGGTGAATCACCACCCGCTGATTCACCAGCGGCATGTAGCGCAATGGTGGTTCCGTCGGCATCTAGCTCAGCCCAGCCGGGGGTTTGCATTTTCACTTTCAATCCCAGCCCTTCTGAGTAAAACTTCACGGTTGCTGGGATGTCTTTGACCATGAGCATGACATGTTTAAATTCAGCGGCCATAATATTTGTTTCCTAAACGCCAATCACTGATCATGGTGACATTTTTTCAATCAATCGTGGCAATGCTATACCGAAGATTCTGCATCTCATTAGATGCTTGAACGTTCTGAGTGATACATGTTCAGAAACTCAAAGTTCATGGGTTGCCAAAGGTCATACCCACTGCTCAACTATTGTCTCGAATAACGCTACAAGGATTCCCTACAGCCACCACGTTTGCAGGCATACTTTTGGAGACCAGACTACCCGCACCAATCACCGTATTTTCTCCAATATCAACCCCCGGCAAAATAATTGAACCCCCTCCAATCCAGGCATTGGCACCGATGGTGATGGGCTTAGCGAACTCATACCCTTGCAATCGCTTAGCATTATTCAAAGAATGCCCCGCCGTATAGACCTGAACATTGGGGCCAAATTTCACGAAATCCCCGATGGTTACCACCCCACAATCTAGAATGACGCAGTTGAAGTTCAGATAGACATTCTGCCCGAGGACAAGGTTATAGCCATAATCCAAGAAAAAAGGCGGCTCAATATAGCAATCCGTTCCGCATGAGCCAAACATTTGAGCCAAACCCAGCAATTTTTCAGGGCTACACCCTGGTGTTGAATTGAACCCATGACATTTGGCATGAGCCAGCGTTCTTTCCGTTGCCAACTCAAAATCAGAAGCAATGTAATCCGCTCCTGCAAGCATTTTCTGTTTTTCACTTAGCATTTACAACGATTGGCTGAGGGCTAACAATTCGTAATTTATACAGCTAAGATCCAGAATTACCGGTCAGAGGTGGTTCCGACTAAAGTTCGTTTAGCAGGTGAGGCGGATGAGGAGTGATTATTGCTGATCGCCTCTTCCCATAGCTGCACCAAGGTTTGAAATGCTCTATCCCAGCTGTAATTCTCAACACTGGATGGGGCATAGTCGCCCATCCCTCGCCGCAGCGTTGGGCTTTCGATTAGGGCTTGAAGCTTGCTAGCAAAGTCATGGACCGATTGGGGTTCATATAGATAGCCGTTGCAACCATGCTCAATATTTTCAACGACCCCACCGGCTCTGGGAGCAACTACTGGAATCCCTGAAGCAAAGGCTTCCAAGATGGTTAGACCCCGTGCTTCTTTCTCTGATGTGGTGATGTGAATATCGCTATTAGCAAGCAAAATAGGGATTTGAGTTGGATCGACCCGACCCAACAAATGCACATGGGGCGTTAAAGCTCCTAGCTCATCCGCAATTTCTTCCCGCATAGAGCCATCGCCAGCCACGATCAGCGCCACTTTATCTCGATCGATGCGAGACAACAGTTCTCGCATCGCTTTGAACGTAAAGCCCCAGCCCTTATCAGGGGTAAGCCTGCCGACAAACACGAGTTTTACTTGCTGATCCACCTCCGGTAGATCGTAATTCTGGGCAAAGTAGTTGGACTGACGTAGGTTGGGACTAAAGTGATCGGTATCAAAGCCCACTAACCCTGCATAGCGGCTGTTCTTAATGCCCATCTTGATGATTTTCTGTTGTGTAATCGGACTGGTTGTACAGGTCTGATCGTAGGCGTTATACACCCGTCGCAACAGCAGCTTAAATACATTCTGTAGGCCAGAAATGGCAGCGGGAGGCCAATCAAAATAGTCCTCCGCATATTCAATAAAATTCGTGCGATAAAAGCACACACAAGGGATGCCAGCCTGTTTGGCATACTTGATGCCTGGTGTTTGCAAAAGCCCTACAGATAATCGTTCCGGCTCATCCACATGCAGGATGTCTGGCTGAAACTCTTCTAAAGATTGCATCAGGTGAGGACGGGCCCGTCGACTGATATTCCGCTCAAAGTCCAACCCCATAAAAGCTTCACTGGGTAGGTTGACGACCTCAATGTTGGGAAGGATCTCCCCCGTATAGTCTTGCCAGTTTGGATAAACACTTGCCAATGCACTGTAGTCAGGACAAAAAACCCGAACTTGGTGTCCCCACTGACTCAACTTTTTCATCCGGTTATAATCGGCAACCGTTACTCCATCTATAACGGGCAGAAAACCAGAGGTAATAATTGCAATCTTCATGGAGAGGTTACCTCTTCAAAACTATAAGCGTCACGGATTTCTGATTTAGGGATAGATGAGTCTGGTCGTTTCACCGTTGGTATCTCTATGTCTAAGCGGCGTAAGCGACGGCTCCTAAAAGCCATGCCAGTTGCCACCAAGTTGCCAATTCCCATCATGAGCACCATCAGGGCAATCCCTCTCCCTGCACCAATTCCGCCAATGTAGGGACCCACTGTTTCTGCAAATGGACCACCTGACATCAGAGGTTCTAAGAATTTTTCGACTAAAGGACCCACGACAATGTAAGCCAAAATCGCCAAAGACTTTTCAATCATTTGTTGGAGTGCAAACACCCGTCCTTGGTAATGTTGGGGGACTTTGCTCTGCCAAATGGCCTGGTTGCAACTCACAATGATAGGTTGTGCAAATAAATAGACAAATAGCCCCATTGCCGCCAGAGGGATGGAGGTTTGGAGTGCCGCCATCAGCATAATTCCAGCCTGCAGGGGGATGAAGTAGAGCAGACCAAAGACCCGGCGTTTAGGGCCACCCCAAGCCGTCATTACAATACTGCCCAGCAGCAAGCCACTGCCCCCAATGGAGAGCACATACCCTAACTCTTCCTGGGACCCAAAATCTAAAATTAGGGGCCAAAACACAACTTCTAAAATGCCCACGGAAAAGAAGTTAGTGGACATGAAGAGCAGCAGCCGAGATAAACCGGGGCGTTTGGTGATGTACCGCCAGGCAAACTGCATCTCTTGCAGTAGTCGCCGGATTTGGGGCGGTTTGGTGGGCCGGGTGCGTTTGATCTTGGGGAAGCGGGCAACTAACAGGGTCGACATCGCAATCAGAAAGGTGCTGAAGTCGATAATTAAGATGCCGCCAATGCCCAGAATACCGATCAGGAAACCTGCGATCGCAGGTGAGATCACTCGAGCGATACCACGAGAAATCTGAACCATGCCATTCATGCGGCTATATTGGCTGGCGGGGGTCAACTGCGAAATTGCAGCCGTATAGGCTGGGACTTGAAACGCATTAAAAATCGAGTTAACGCCCACCGCCAGATAAATATGCCAAATCTCCAGCTGATTGGTCAGGACCAAGGCACCAATAATTAGCGTACCAATGCCCGCCGCCGCATCACTGAGAATCATCGCCCAACGACGGTCCCAACGGTCTACGAGGGACCCAGCAATGGGTGAGATCAGTGTATTCGGCAAGTAGGTGAACAAAATCACCAGTGCCAGCTGGCTAATCGACTGATTTTGCTGGTAAACCCATATTCCAAGGGCAAACTCCGTCAGTTTTGTCCCTAACAGAGAAACAACTTGTCCTATCCAAATCAGCAGAAATGTTTGCATCTAGCTCCTTTACACCTTCGCGACAAAATCAGCAGGTTTGTTCGCTGGGGACAACGGCTTCAGTGAAACACTGAAGATAAACTTTTTGATGAGGCGGGGCAGAAGAAAATCATCGCCAATCAACAGTGTCAAGGATGGGTTCAGCGCCAACCCTAAAAAAGGTCTCCATTTGACTCGCAAATAAAGTGGAATCAACTTTTCAAACTGCTGATATAAAAAAGTCCCCATCCTAAAAATCAGAACGTTGAGTTTGGGTTTTCTTGATTTAAAATCCATAGGATTTTCCATAAGCCATGGAGAGAAAGCATGAAGAAAACTTCTGCTTATTCAGATCTTGGATAACGACTGTTTGGGGTAATTTTTTGGATAAGTATTGCTACTAAAATGATTAGACTTAACCTAGAGCGGTATGAACCGTTCGATTCAGCCAGCGAGTTAAATAAGTCTGCGGTACATTCTTTACGCTAGCTGGTAGCAATTTAATGACATGAAAAATCAGATTTTGTTTCCTTACTGGGGAATCATGATTGCCTTCAACTACTGACATTAGAACTGAATTGTCGATAGGTAAAAGGTGAGTTAAGTAGAGATTAAGGATTAAATCTGAAATGCCACCTAATTACACGATGCTATTGCGTGAAATTAAAGTCAAACCCTAGTGTTGAGATTTCTTAAGTGTCCAGTGTTATGCCTGTTTTTTCATTAGAAATCAGAAAAGCAAGATGTGAGGATTTACCCGCACTGAACCCATTAGCCTTTCAGGCAAAGGCATATTGGGGATATTCTCCTGATTTTATGAAGGCGTGTCGGTCTGAATTACTCCCTTCCCGGCATAAGATTAGGGCGCGAGTGAAAAGATATGATTAAGCGTTTTTTGGACTTGTGCTGCCGATAGAAACTGGTTTGAGGTAATGAACTGAAAGAGCTGTTGTCTGATTTGCGGAAGTGTCGTTCCAATGGGGAGATGATGCAGCAATCGCAATCTCAGTAAGTGAATCACATATTCGACCAAGTTTAGCTTGGGAGAGTAGGACGGCAGATACAAAAACTCAACTTGAATCGATTGGGCCAGTCCCATTTGCTCTAGATGAACAGCCAGCTGGGACTGCATTTTGAGCTTATGAGTCGGATTGTTATCGAGAATAATGCACAGTTGAGTGTAGCCTGATTCAACGCATTCGGAGCATAGGTCTGCAAAGTACTCTGATACATCTTCTGTTTTGGAATATGGGCTTATTCCAAAATACTCCTCGCCACTATGGGCATCAACACAAAGGAAACCGTTGAGTTTCTTGCGAGCCCGCTCATTGCTCGGAACCTCTGGACGAGTATTGCGTTCTGCCCAGCCATAGAATAAATTGGGACGCTCAGAGACAGCAAACTCATCAAAAAATACGATGCGCTCACCTGGTTGTAGCGATTGCAGTTTTTTTTACTGCTGCTACCCATTCTTGCTGGGCTTGCGGATCAGCATTTGCATAGTCGCGGTGGGCTCGCTGGTAAGACAACCCCAACTCCGAGAGCAATTCATAAATACGAGAGTCTTTCAACTGCACCTCGAAGCGTTGCTCAATTACAACTGACAAAATAGCCCCCGTCCACATATTGCGATCAATGCCATAGTCTGTCGGGTGTTGTGTTAGCACCATTTCTTTGAGTTGCTGTTGTTGTTCTGGAGGCAACCGACTTGGTTTTCGATGCCGAATGGGTTGGACTAAACCTCTCAGTCCGCCGTCGAGAAATTTGTCTATCCAACACGTTAAAGTGTCATAGCGACACCCTACTTGCTTACTCGCTTGGGCACGACTCTGTCCTTCATGCAGGAGTTTAATAGCGGTTAATCGCTGGCGAATGTATTGTTGTTGATTGCGATTGTAGAATTTCTGCCACTCATCTACATCAAAAGGCTTATCTCGAAAGGCTTGTGTTCGGTTCACTGCGTCTATTTACTTTCTTCTCGATTTTACAGCGGGAAGGGAGTAACCTACACTGCAGCACAGATTAATCAACCCCAATATCATTTCTTCCTAGGTGAAAGAGAACATAATCTAATCGGTTTTTATGGGCTAGAACAGCTTTCTGCCCAAGAAATGGAACTCATTGCCCTGTTTGTATCTCCCACTTCTATCGGGCAAGGCTATGGTAGGCATCTAATCAACCATGCAAAACGCCATGCTGTTTTTTGGGGGACTCAATCGATTCTGATTCAGAGCGATCCTAATGCGGAAGCCTTTTACCTCACTGTAGGGGCTTACCGAATTGGCCAAACGGAATCCGAGAGCATTCCTGATCGTTTCTTACCGTTGTTAAAACTTGACTTGCTAAAGGATTGATGGGCTATTTTCTTAGTATTCCGTTGATAAAAGCGACAAGCTAGCCAAGAAAGTCATCAGATCAGAATTTCCAAGTTAAGAGTCAGCTGTCTCTGGGGGTACACTAGGGCTGGTGAGGGTTTGGCATCTTTCGGTCTTATCGTTTAGTAATGATGAATATCACACGCCTTCAACTGTTCTGAATAAAGGGAGTTGTTCATTCTGATGTTGGCAGAATGCTGAAATGTTTAGCATTTCAAGGGCAGCTTTGAACCTCTTTCACTAGAGAGGTTGTAGAGGTAATTACATTAGGCGGTCGCAGAGTAAACGAGGTTGTCAGTAATTCAGCAGTTCTGGAATCAATTAACCATCGTCCCAAGACAACTGTCGTTGGGGCTCAAAACCCTGCTTCATAATTTAGAATCACCAACGTTAGCCTTACCAGAAGTCGCTCAGTCTCTGGCTACAGGCAACCACTTCCTGCTGGCCTACCAGAAACTGGCTGATTTGGATTCACAACATCTGTCCTTATCAGAGCGGCTGCAAAAATCAGTGGAAATTCTCAGTGAGACCCTGGGATTTGCCATCGTTGTGCTTGACTTTTATGATCCTAGCCAACAGACCCTTCACTTTCAGGCTGGGACCATTAGTCTGCTCAATGATGAGGATGATGGTGCACAACGTCTTAATCAACAGGTTAGCCAGGTATTAGGGGCCTCAACTCCCGCTGTTCTGGTTGATGATCAAGGGGTGACCAAGCAGACCAGTTTGGCGTCATACTTACCCCCTTCGGCATTACTCAAAACAGTTGTGCAAATGCCTTTGGCAACTAATCATACTGTTTTGGGGATGTTGACATTAGGGAGTCCTGAGCGACTGCCCGATGCCGATATGTTCTGTTTGTGGGGTAAGAATGTAGTTAGCTATTTGGCTTGGTTAATCCAGGCTGAGCGGGTTAACGACTACTTCAATACCGTCCAAGAACGATTTACATTAGTCGCTAGCAGCTTTAGGGGCTGTTTCTACGACTGGGATATTGCCTCCGCTTCTATCCTGCAGTTTACGAAAATCAATGAGGAACAGTCGGCAACCTCTAATATTCCCCTTGAATTCTCTTTGCAAGAATGGCTAGATCAAATTCATCCTGATGATCGACAGCTGTTGGAAACTCTGGTTGATCAGGACTTTCAGGGGGAGGATCAATTTGAGCTTGAGTATCGTTGGCAATCGGACGGGCAGCCAATGTGTGATCGGGGCGTTATCCAGCGGGATGCCCAAGGCGCGCCGATCCGGATTGTAGGAACCCTGACTAATATTGCCGCCCTCAAGCAGATAGAAGTTAATGCCCAGCAGCAAATTGATCGTTATCAAACGCTGCTGGCTGATATCTCCATCGTCATCTTTCAGACGGATCTAGCAGGACATTG
This sequence comes from Acaryochloris marina S15, assembly GCF_018336915.1. Classification (GTDB taxonomy): domain Bacteria; phylum Cyanobacteriota; class Cyanobacteriia; order Thermosynechococcales; family Thermosynechococcaceae; genus Acaryochloris; species Acaryochloris marina_A. The sequence continues at coordinate 2,151,757 of NZ_CP064923.1, forward strand.
GACCTATCTCAATCCTGCTTGGTCTAAGTTAACTGGGCTTCCCCTAGAAGAAAGTCTAGGGAAACCCATGTGGGACTTTGTGCATCCCGACGATCGTCCTGGCTTCCAGAAGGCATTTCATAATCTTGTTGAACAGACCTCCGAAAGTTATGACCATGAGCTGCGCTTTTTTAGTCAGCAGGGTGGGTGCTCCTGGATTGTCGTTCATAACCACGTCATTCGATCTGAGGACGGAACCTGTACGGGCACGGCAGGCACTTTGGTGGATGCCTCAGAACGGAAACAAACAGAACAGGCCCTCCTCCATGATGCGCTCCATGATGGGTTGACCCAGTTACCCAATCGAGTGTTGTTTATTGATCGATTGGAACAGGCTTGCCGTTCTTTTCAACGGCATCAAAATGAAATTTTTGCCGTTTTGTTCTTAGATCTCGATCGGTTCAAAATTATCAACGATACTCTCGGCCATATGGTCGGAGACCAACTGTTGGTGGCTGTTGCTCACCGGTTGCAAACCTGTCTCCGGCCCGAAGATACGGTGGCTCGTATCGGGGGGGATGAGTTTACCTTGCTGCTCCCCAATATTGATCAGACTGAAGATGCGATGCATATTAGCGATCGCATCTTGCAATCCCTGAGTGAGCCCTTTACCCTCGATAATACTGAAGTCTTTATTACTATGAGCATCGGCATTGCCATGAGTGGCAATCCTGAGCATAAACCAGACGATTTGCTGCGCCATGCGGATATTGCCCTCTATCGGGCTAAAGCCAGTGGGAAAGGCTGTTATGCCGTCTTTACTCCAGAGATGCCCCTCCAGCCTCTAGCCCAGGTACAAATTGATACGGAACTCCGACAGGCCCTTGATGAAGAGGAGTTCCGCTTGTACTGTCAGCCCGTCCACTCCTTGGAAAATAATGAAGTCTGGGGGTTCACTCTCCAGATGTACTGGCAGCATCCCAGCAAAGGGGTGTTACCTCCATCCGAGTTTCTGTCTGCGGTGATGGATACTGGACTGCAGCGAGCCATGGGCTGGTGGATTTTGCGCAAGGCCTGCTCTCAGCTCCCTCAGTGGCAGCGAACGCCAACGGAACAACCCTTATCTATTTGGGTGTCAGTGTCTGAGTCGCAACTGACATCCTCTAACTTCCTATCTAAATTTGAACGGTTGTTAGAAAGAAATGACATCAATCCCCAGCATTTGGTTATCGAGTTACCCCCATCTCTTTGGCCACAACCCTCCCAGAAAGTCTTGGCCCATCTCCAAGACATCCACTCGCGAGGGGTACAACTCGCTCGGGTTCAGGATAATCAAGATTTCGACTGGTTGTCTTCAGATGAACGTTTACCCATCGATTGGATTAAACTATCATCGACTCTCCTGGGTAACCTAGATCAGCAAGGATATTTAGAATCGATCCATTCGATGTTTATCCTGGCAGCCAATGCTGAAATAAAGATGCTGGCTGATGGAATTCAAACTCCAAAACAGCGTCTGTTGATGAGTGCGTTGAAATGCGATTATGGACAAGGCCATAATTTTAGTGATCCTATCCCTGCCCATGCCGCCGATCCCTGGCTTGAACCGTCATACTCTCAACCCCTTGACAGCATGAACCCCTCATCATCCATGTCCCTATTGATCATCTACAGTCCGATTGGTCAGTCGCAAGTTCCTCTTGTGGGTAAGCGATCCTGGACGATTGGCCGTAGTCCGGATAACTCGATTGTCCTTCCAGACCGATGGGCATCTCGCAATCATGCTCAATTGCGAGCGACAGATGTAGGCGAATTTTTCCTGATTGATTTGGGGAGTGGCAATGGGTCTGTCGTCAATGGTGAACGGGTGACCATGCCCGTTGCTCTTAAGGATGGGGACCTGATTACCATTGGTCATTCTCAACTGGAATTTCATCACCGTCCCCGGGAATCTGCCTTAAGTGCCATCGAAACGGCACCGAAAAATGTCCTAATGATGCAGTCTTCCCATCTACAGGGGCAAGTTTGGAAAGAAGCAATGAGTTCTCAGGGCATTTCCCTGACTTGGCTGAATGAAAATATAGATTTGGCTCAATATCTGACCCAATCCATTAAGTCAGGGCAAGGGTTTCCAGATTTGTTGCTGCTGGATATGACAATCCTGAAGCCCAATCCCTACAGCTTCTGTCGGTGGTGTCATAATTTGCATCCCGATCTCAAAATTATCTTGACGAGTGGTACGCGGACATTTGTCCCCGCTTCTGAACGGAAATGGGCGACCCATCAGGGTGCTTCTGAGCTGATTGCGGCGTTTGATGAGGGCAGCATTTTCTCAAATTTGATTGATGTGATGGCCAAGGTGAGGGTGGTCTTGGCGACCCTTAACTGGCGCCCGATTGAGCAAGGTTCGTTATCCTCTGCACTCTTAGCCATTAAACCCAGTCTAACGACGGCCACCTTCAACAGCCGTCAAACCATTATTGGTGAGCTACCTGCCGATCTAGAGTCAAACTGAGCTTTGTTCTAAAACATCGAGGATGGCCACCGCTGCCCGCTGGAGAACGCCTGGAGGACCAAGTTGCGATCGCAACTCCTGATACCCAGCCATCATCTTGTGCCTCGCCTCACCCTCTAGCAGTTCGCAAGCGAGTTGTGTAATTTTTCCCGGCGTCACTTCTTGTTGCAATAGTTCCGGCACAATCTCTCGACCCGCCACAAGATTAACCGGCGAAATAAACTCAACCTCAAAGTTGAGAAGATGCCGATAGAGCCAGCCACTAATGGCTCCGACCCTGTAGAACACCACTTGAGGGACATTGAGCAGGGCGGCTTCCAGATTAGCAGTCCCCGATTTAGTAATCACCACATCTGCAGCGGCGATGACCGTTTGAGAATCAGAAGAAATAGAAATGGGTAGCCCTGTCTGTTGAATGGCCTGCGTGACATCGGCACGATAGGCCGATAGGGCTAAAGGCATCCAAAACTGAATGTCTGGCACTTGATGGCAGATCTGTTGGGCAGCGTTGAGAATCACGGGCAGCAGATGATCCAGTTCTTGTTGGCGAGAGGCGGGCATCAGCGCCATCATGGGCTGGCTGGGATGAAGTCCCAACTGCTGACGCGCCTGTGCTCGTGGGGGAAATTGTTGCACATGATCCACCAGGGGATGACCCACCCAACTTATATCTGCCCCCATCCCTTGGTAATACGTGGCTTCCTGGGGGAAAATAGCCAGCATTTTGTCACTGAGAGCCACCACTTTCCGAGTTACCCCTAACCCTTGGGACCAGACCCATTCGGGGGGTGCAATATAGTAGACCACTGGTATTTGGAATTTTTGTTTGAGGCGTTTGCCTAAAGTCAGGTTGGGGCCAACGTAATCAATTAAAACCGTCAGATCGGGGGGGACCTGTTGGAACTGAGCCATTACCTGCTTTTGCAGCTTTAGGGTGGGCCAGACAAAGGGGATAGCATTGACCGGACCAATGGCTCCGATCTTGCTGGTGTCCCCTAGGAGTTGAGCGCCTGCTGCAGCCATCCTCGGACCCCCCAGAGCCAAGATTTCTAGGGAATATCCTCGGGACTGAGCTGCCATTACTAGAGCAGGAATCAGTAAACTGCCTTGCAGATCGCCAGAGACTTCTCCGGTACTAATAAAAATTCGGTAGGACCGTCCCATCGTTAATTAGGTAGAGGCCCAGTGTTGGCGACCAGGGGTCAAGCCACGTCTGTTCTGGGCTGCCCGCATAAACTGGCATAAATGTTGAACCAAAGGATGCTCAGATAAGTCCTCGACTTGAGCCAAGGCTTTGTCTAGGTGAAGATTAGACCGATACAGATACCGAAAGGCTTGCTTGAGGATGGGCCGCATCTCCCCTTGCAATAAGTCATAGACCCCATGACGCTGTAACCCCACTTGGTTTAAGGCCCGGACATGGGCCGGATTTCCCTCTACTAGCATCAAGGGGGGGACATCACGGATAATCCGACTCATGCCGCCAATCATCGCCAGCTGCCCGATATGAACAAACTGATGAATCCCTAGAACGCCACTAATGTTGGCTTGGGATTCCACCTGGACATGGCCACTCAGGGCGACAGAATTGGCAATTACCACCCGATCAGCAATGTGGCAGTTATGGCCGATATGGACATTTGCCATTAATAAATTATCGCTGCCAATGGTGGTGAACTGCTGGTCTCCACTGGCTCGATGGATGGTGACATATTCCCGTATCTGGTTGCGATCGCAAATCTTGACACCGCTTTGTTCCCCTCGGAAATTGCGATCTTGAGGTTCCATGCCCATCACCACTCCCGGAAAAATATGATTATCGGCCCCAATTTCAGTCCAGCCTTCAATTACAGCATGGTGCCCCACCTTTGTTCGGGGGCCGAGTTTTACCTGTTCACCAATGACTGCATAAGCACCAATTTGAACAGTTTTATGCAAAGCTGCATGGGGATGAATCACAGCTGTGGGGTGAATCAAGTCGGCCATGAAGGGTCAGCGTTTTACAATGACTATCTGAGGGTAGCATTTTAGATAAACGGCCAAAACTCCTCGGCTTCCGATTGTATTGAGTGTGGAAATTAATGCGGAACAGTTTTTTTGACGATTCTTTAGACAAAGCCTCTATCAAACAACGCATCCGTGAACTCGAGAAAGCCACCGTTGGATTTTATAGTATTGGTCTTTATCCGGGCTCTCTGGCTTACAATGCCGTGATGCAAGCAGGGGGTACCCCTTTAATTTTGGCCCCTCGACCGGGGCGAGATCTGATGGGGGCCTTCTCCGAAGAAGCTAAAGGGGGAATGGACCCCGATCATGTCGTCAATTTGCACCGCATGGCTCGCCATAATGAGGGCCATGCTAGCGTTACCAACACCTTAGAGTACCTAATTGAGAACTGCGACTTGGTGGTTCTCAGTGCTAACAGTAATTACATCGAACAGGATTTAGAGGAAGCCTGCGCCCTGCGCCATAAATTGGGCCGTACCAATGTCGTTTTAGCTTGTTTGGCAGGTTCTTTTAGCCATGATAAGGCCAGCAATGCGGCCTATGTTCTCTGCGAAAAAAATCCTAATCTCGCCTTCTTCTCTGGATTTCACCGAGATGGAGCTTTAAGAGACCCTGTAGATAGCTTTACCGCTAATTTTTGCCATCCTAATGCCCTAACAGCTTTGATCGGTGCCTTTATGCTGGATGGCATTTCCCTCAATATCCAAGTCTCCCCTGGCGTGCATAATGTCGAAGCTCAATATATTAAGGCGGCCAAAAACATGGCCTCGATCTTTGCTGGGTTTGGTTACGAGTTTCACTGGGAAAATACGGGTATTTTACCGACCCTGCTCACTCTCCTCTTAGATCAATGCTTAGATCAAGCGGCAACGGTCTCAATGTCTCGGCGTGATCGACAAAAACTGTACACTCACCAGCCCATTGATCTAACAGAACTGGGCTACGGCGTGCCCATGATTGAAGCGACCCTCAATCAAGGGGGAGATAAGGAAAAGGTTCGCGATCATACCTTTTCCCAATTAACGGCCATGGTGGCAGATGTGCGGGGCAGCATGACCAGCCCCACCACAGGGAAACCGACCCGCAACTTCCGAGCTGGACAAGTTTTAGCAAAATCCATGAAAGAACATGGACGATGCCCATTGAATATCGAAGAATTTGAACAGTGGTGTGAAGATGCAGGCCTCAATAAAGGGGGATTAGAGGGGGTAAAAGCTCTGCGCTATTGGCCCCAAATCACGACTAAATATAAGATTCAAGTCCATGATGCTTCGATGATTAATCTCCTGCATATGGTCATTTGTGGGGATGGCAAAGAACAGGAATTTGCGTTCCAAGTCATGACCAAAAGTCGAGAGCTGTCCAATTATTGCCAAGAATCGGTTCGGCCCCTCTATAGCCGTAAATATGCAGGTATTCTCAATCGTCTGGATAAACCTGAATCCTTAGAGCAGCTTGCCAATGCCATCATTGCGGATAATGCCAGGAAAGCCCTGGAATTTGAAGAGCCTGATCTAGAAGAAATTACGACTCAAGCCGATGATCCGGCCTATTTACAGGCCATGGATAGCATTGAACAAAACGTTGATACCGCTGAGGTTCAAGAGGATTAGTCCACCATCGCAAACATCAACTCTCCCGAACAGGCCAGTTTGCCATCCACTTCGGCCTTGGTGGACATCATGGCAAACCGTTTGCGCTTCAAAGACAGAAATTCAGCCGTGATCACTAGCTGGTCTCCAGGAACCACAGAGCGGCGGATTCGGACTTTATCGATACCCGTGAACACAAATAATTTGCCAGAGGGAACATCGGGAAGTTGAGCGAGGACAATGCCGCCTACCTGAGCCATAGCTTCCACAATCAATACCCCTGGCATCAGGGGGCGACCGGGGAAATGGCCTTGAAAGAACTCTTCATTCATTGTCACGTTTTTGATGCCCACCGCCCGCTCAGACTCTTTGTAGTCGATAATGCGGTCCACTAGCAGAAAGGGATAGCGATGGGGCAGCAGCTCTTGAATCTCCTCAATCATGAAGGTGGTTTTGGGATCGGTAGAGCCATCAGAGGGATTTGACATAATAAGCAATCACTATTCAACAAAAGATGCAGTTAGCCGAGTAAGGCTTGCTGAAGGCGTTTGGCAAAGCGAATGTGGAGCGAGTGACTGGCTTTATATGCAACGTAATGGGCGGGCGGTAAATACCCTAATAAACTTAAATCGCCCATTAAATCCAGCAGTTTGTGGCGAACCGGCTCGTTTGCAAATCGCAACGGCGGATTCAGCCATTCGTCCTGACGACAAACCAAAGCATTTTCTAGACTACCACCTTTGATGAACCCCATAGCTTGCAGGGATTCTACATCCTTTGCTCGGCCAAAGGTGCGGGCGGGGGCAATGTCAGAGATAAACTCTTTAGGGCTAAATCGGCACCACTGGCTGCCGATGGCGGGTTCAGGGAAATCGATGCCGTAGCTGAACGAAAGGTGGGGCTCTGGTAGAGCCATGACCAAGGCTTCTTCGCTTCCTTGTACCAAGACTGGATGGCGAAGTATGGGTATAGTGCGAGGCTCTGACTGCACCTGATATCCCACCTTCAGAACGGCATCAGTCCACATCTGGGCGGATCCATCTAGGATCGGCACTTCTGGCCCATCTAGTTCAATGCGGGCATTGTCAATACCCATCCCTGCTATGGCTGCCAGCAGATGTTCCACTGTTGAGATAGTGGTATCTGCCTGTCTTAAAAGGGTGCAGAACTGGGTTTGGTGAACGGATGAGAGATGGGCCGGAATGTCTGGCTTATCTTGGTGCCAAAAATATCGCCCTTGATCAGGAGGTGCTGGATGCACGGTGATGGTGGCAGCAACCCCCGTATGTAAGCCAATGCCTGTAAGGGTAAAGCTGTGGTTTAGGGTGTGCTGATGCGGAGATGCGATCGCATCCTCAAAACACCTAAACCCTTCAGCCTTACTGACATTCACGCCCACACCCAGACCCACAAGGGAGCCTTAGAATCGCTGACCAAAACCAAAGTGGAATTGATTGTCCCCATCATCGTTAATCCCGTAATCCAGACGCACTGGACCGATGGGAGTTTTGACGCGAACCCCAATCCCGTAGCCAAAGCCAACCCCTGGCTTACCGCGAACAATACCAGGGCGGCCAGGAACATTACTTTGAGTGCCCAGATTACTGCCCACATCAAAGAAGAGGACGGCTCCCACACCTCCCAAGAAATTAATCAAAGGAAAACGATATTCAGCCGTGGCCTGCATAAAGCTGCGACCACTGCCCAAATCTCCTTCACCGTAGCCCCGAACAGAGGAGCTGCCGCCTAAAGAGAACGCTTCATAGGGTGGTAGGTCGCCCAAAATGGTTCCCGCTTGGACATTAAAGGCCAAGGCTTGGGGACCTTCGGTAAAGTTCGTGAGTTTAAGGGGGACAAAATAGCTGAAACTACCTCGGAGTCGAGTCAACAGAATGCTGCCAGAGCCAATGGGAGCCGACTGTTCTAAACCAAATCGGAGGGCATATCCCTTGGTAGGGTCAGATGGATCATCCCGTAAATCACGGCCAATGCCGAGCTGTACCGTGAATAGATCGTCATTGCCTGTACCACTAAAACTTAAGGCATTACCCAATTCATCCACCGGAGAAATCGAGAAGTCACTGTCGCGAATTGAAATTCGCTGGTATCGAAAACCAACCGAGCCAGTCCAGGCTTGTCTGAGATTATCTAAATCGGTCGTGAAGGGTCGGTTGAATACACCACTAATTCCCAAGCGGTTCACCCTAGGGGTATCGCCATTGGGGAGATCTACTTCAATTGGACCTTCATCAAACACGAGGGGCAGGGTGAGTCGATTGAAAATGTTGATGCTGTAGGACGAATGGTGCTTATCTCCGGCAATCCAAGGATCCGTAAACCCGGCATCAAATAAGAATTCCCGGGTGCCTGCCTGGGCCTGGACGCTTAGGGTTTGGTTATTGCCCCCTAAATTACTTTGAGTAAAGGAGCCGGTACCAAAGAAACCACTTCGAGAGCTAAAACCAGCACCAGCCGAGAAGCTGGCCGTGCTTCGTTCCTGTACATTTAGGTTCACCACTACTTTTCGTGGATCTTGACCCGGTTCAAGGGCCACTTTGACATCTTCAAAGAGTCCCAACCCAAATATTCGCTGCAGGTCGGTTTGTAGCTTGTTTCGATTCAAGGGCAAACCCGGTCCGGTGCGCATTTCTCGGGTAATGATAAATTTCCGAGTCTTGCCTTTTGTGGGTTCTCCATCTTCGTTGATGTAGCGAACGTCAATATCTTCAACGACTCCTTCAGCCACCTGGAGAGTGACGGTGCCATCGGGATCGACTTGGGGAACGCCAACGACTTGACCGAGGACGAAACCTTCATCTTGATAATATTTATTGACCCGGGTGACTCCTGCTTGGAGGTCCCGAAGGTTGAGGATTTTGCCGTATTGAGATTTGAAAATCTCATCCACTTTCTCTTGGGTGAGGACCTGATTGCCAGCCGCTTGCACCGACTGCAGAGTGGGGTTGGGCTGGACAAAGAAGGTGACTCTGACTCCTAGAGGAGTATCACTGGGTTCCGCTTTGACGTTACTGAAAAAGCCGGTGCCAAAAATGGCATTAATGTCGGATTGAATTTGCGATCGCGTCGTGGTTTGTCCCGGTCGCGTACTAATGGCTTCATAGGCATTAATCGCTAAATCACCATCTACCCCTTCAACCAAGACCTCTGAGACTAAAACCTCTGGTTCAGGGGCTGCTGGCGGTTCGGCGGTTTCGGTTGGGGGTTGAGGGGGGGTGCCTGGAGACTCTACAGAATTTTCTGGGGATTGAGTGGGAGCCTGGGTTTCACCAGGATTGCCACTGGGAATATCACCCCCAGGAACTGGAAGTCCAGGAGCTGGGGCTACTGGGGATGACTCTGTAGGGGTGACATCATCAGCAGACGGTGTTTCTGTCGGCACATCTCCAGGTGCGCCTGTATCTGGGGCAGCTTCATCTGTTGCAGGCACATCTCCAGGTGCGCCTGTATCTGGAGCAGCTTCATCCGTTGCAGGCAACTCTCCGGGGACTGCAGGAGTGGCTTCTTCAGCTGCAGGGGCGTCTCCTGGTCCTACAGGAGCGATGTCTTCGACTGTGGGGGGCTCTCCAGGGGCACCGGTATTTGGAGTAGCCTCATCTGGGGCAGACTCTACTTGTTCTTCCGGTGTAGAAGGTGCCTCAATCGCTGGGGTGGCAGGCTGATCCGGCAGGGTAAAAACCGGGGCAGTTTGGCTGGGAGTCGCATCTGTTGGCAGTTGCCCGATGGGTTGCGGTGGGGCAAAAGGTGAAGAGAGCCTGAGCTGTTCTTGGAGGCTATTGCTTTCGGAAGAGGACTGGTCTTTGGCTTGCGCTGGCGCAACCCCCAGTAGGACCGCCGTGATCACGGTTGCACCGAGAATCGGTGGAAGACTGAGAATCTTGATCGATGGAGATTGAGTCACTTCACACACCACATGCAACTGAACAACAATGAACGCTGGGAATCCTTAAAAAAATCCAAAACAGGAAGTATTCTATCGCACCATGCTAGGGAACGTATATGTCCTGAGCTAGAACCCGCTCCATGACCCGAGCATAGGCTGTGTCCACTTCTCCTAAATCCCGTCGGAAGCGATCTTTATCCATGACCCGTCGATTGGGGTCCGACTCAGCATCGTCCCAGAGTCGACAGGTATCGGGACTAATTTCATCCGCTAGCAACAGCTGTTGGTCCGACGTTATCCCAAATTCCAATTTGAAATCCACCAGGGTAATGCCGCATTGGTGGAAGAAATTAATTAGGATTTGGTTGATTTGTAGGGCCAGTTGGCGCAGTTGCTCCAGCTGCTCTGGCGTTGCCAGTTCCAGTAGCAAAATGCGATCGCGGGTCAGTAACGGATCCCCCAAGGCATCATCTTTATAATAAAAATCGACTAACGGCTGCGACAAGGGAACACCTAACTCTAGTCCTGTCTGTTGACAGAGACTCCCGGCCGCAATGTTCCGCACTACCACTTCTAAGGGCACAATTTGTACCGCTCGCATGCGCATCTGGTCTGGGTTGGGCTGATCGATGAAGTGGGTCGCAACCCCTGTCGCCTCCAGGACCTTAAAGAGGTGAGTCGCAATGGCACAATTGATGCGGCCCTTGTTGGTAATAGTGCCGCGCTTCTGAGCATTAAAGGCAGTCGCATCATCCTTATACTGGGCTAAAAGGATATCTGGATCGTCTGTCCGATAAATAATTTTGGCTTTCCCTTCGTAGAGAACCTCGCCAGTAGACATCACAGTCTCCTTTATTCAGGGATTGGGGGCAATATAGAGATGAGCTGCAAAAATTCTATGAGATTCGGGTCAAAGTCAACGCTTTGGGAGTGACACTTTCTGAAGATGGATCAAGCCTCAGAGAATAAATCCAGCGGGAAATGACCATAGGTCTGATTGATGATTTCTTCTGACTCAGACTGAAAAGAGATTAGCACCCCACGATGATTCCCCACATAATCATCGGTATAGCAGCTGCCTAAGTTGGGGTTGAACTTCAGGTAAGTGGGCCCGGTAATGGGCTGCCAACTCGTCGGCATCTCATAGCTAAAGGCTTGAGTATAGGCCGTTAAGGCAGCAATGGCTTGATCGCAGGTTTCTGCCAAGATGCCGAACATTTGGTAGTCAGTGACCTGGGCTAAGGCCAATAACGCAGTCTGGGTCTGTTCTCGCTCCTCAGTAGTGGAAATAGGTGGAGGGTCTAGGGTTGCAAATTTGGCGAGGGTTGCTTGAGATTGTTGAACGGTTGGGGAAGGAGGCATCGCGATACTTTTACTAAAAGGAAATTATGACGTTGTTTGAGGCTGGCCAATGGAAGTAACAAGGGGGACAAATTGTTCTACCCACTGGGCCTGACTGAGGGCCAAGGTAGGATAGGCAACCTGGCTATAATTTTGCCCAACGGTTAACGGAAAAATAGGGTCAGGTGCTAAGGAGAGCCATGCCCCTCCAGCGGCTTGGATAATGGGCCAAACTCCAGCAATATCCCAAATCTTGGGGGTTGCTTCTACTGCGCCAATCGTCACGCCTTGAGCAACGATTAGCAGGTTGTAACTTGCAGACCCCAGCATGCGAAGTTTGCAGGGGAATGGTTTTTTTAACACTGAAAGACTCCGGGCACAGAGACTGAAACATTGATCTCCAGAAGGTTTATCTGGACGGGTTTGGATGGGTATTTGATTGCAAAAGGCCCCGTCTTTTTGCTCTGGAGCAGACCAAAACCCATGAAAGGTTTGCCCTAAGGGGGGGAAGTGAACACAGCCAAACACTGGAACCCCTTGATAAAGCAATCCTAGGGAGGTGCCCCAAATGGGGACACCGCGAGAAAAATTAGTGGTGCCATCAATCGGATCAATCACCCAACACCAGTCGTTGCCAGGGAAAATATGTTCTGCTTCTTCGCTCAATACCCCATGTTCTGGGAAAGCAGTCGCAATGGCCTGACGCAAATAGTGATCGGCCCATTGGTCTGACTGCGTGACTAAGCTGCCATCGGACTTAGACGTCGCTTGAACTTTCCCATATTCAGTGAGTAAGCGTTCCCCAACTTGTTGTGTAACGGTGTGGGCAAAAGTGACAATAGAAGTCCAGAATGTTTGCATCAATCTTCCATATGGGATGTTGACCTCTACCGTACCTTGTTTATGAAGGATAATCGAGCAACTATTTATCTCCGTTAGACGTCAAAATTTCTAAATACTGGATGACTGTATAAAAACGAGTTGATTTGCAGTGTCCAAGAGTGATTTAGTTCTTTGTCTAGAACGTTCACTGCCATTATTGGGTTTCTTCTCCATTACACTATGACTTATCTTTTTCGTAGCTTATCGATTGTTGGTTTGGGATGTGCGATAGCCGGTGGCTGCCTTTCGAGCATCGCCAATCGACCGCTGCTTTCCCTGCCTGCCCTAGCCCAAGCCGCTTCTCCCCCCAGCCAATCTCAATCGGCTCAGGGCAATCCCCTCTTTCAGATTCGCCAGAATGACAAGCTGGGTTTTATCAATCGCTCAGGCAAAATTGTGGTGTCACCTCAGTATGACGATAGCCATGCTTTTTCAGAGGGGTTAGCAGTGGCTCAACTTGGCGAAAAATATGGCTATGTCAACCCTCGGGGGCAATGGGTGATTAAGCCCCAATTTGAGCTGGCAGAAGATTTTTCTGAAGGCTTAGCTGCTGCCATGATCAATGATCAGCTGGGCTATATTAATGCTTCGGGTCAATGGGTGATCAAGCCCCAATTCTTTTTGGTAGGACCGTTTTCAGAAGGAATGGCACGGGTCTTGATTGGTAAAAAGTATGGCTTTATTAACCGTCAAGGAAAAGTGGTGGTTCCGGCACAATATAATCTAGCCCACGACTTTTCCAATGGCCTCGCCAAGGTCCAGCTTAGAGGCCGGGTGGGGTTTATCAATAAATCAGGACAAACCGTTATTGCTCCCCAGTTTTATGAAGCCTCGCCGTTTCAAGAGGGGCTGGCAGCGGTGGAAACGAATCAAAAATGGCGCTATATCCAACCGAACGGCCAATTTGCCCATGTGGCCCAATTTGATCGAGCCTGGGCATTTAGCGAGGGCTTAGGACTGGTTCGTATGGGCCTCAAATATGGCTTTATCAGTAAAACTGGGAAAATCGTGATTGCCCCTAAGTTTGATCGGGCTGGCTCTTTTTCTGAAGGCAAGGCCTGGGTCACGGTTGGTAACAAGCAGGGCTATATCAACAAGACGGGTGCGTTTGTGATTTCACCTCGCTTTGATGAAGCCAGCAACTTCAAGCAAGGATTAGCTCTGATTAAGACAGGGGGCAAAGCAGGATATGTGAATCCATCGGGCCAAATCGTTTGGCAAAGTCCTTGAATGCCCAGAAGGGGATTTAAATCCTGTCTTAGGAAAGAGGCTCTAAGCCATATAGCAAAATGATGAGTGGTGGGGTGATCAGTGCCATTAATAGACTCAAGGGGCCACCCACCCGCATAAAATCTAGAAAGCGATAGCCCCCCGTTCCGTAAACCATCGTGTTGGTTTGATAGCCAATCGGGGTCATAAAGCTGTTCGAGGCCGCAAAGGTCACGACAAACATAAAGGCAAAGGGGTTATAGCCAAGTTCCTGGGCAACTTGGACGGCCACTGGCAACAGCAAAATTACAGTGGCGTTGTTGGAGAGAATCTCAGTCAGTAGCGCCGTTAGAACAAAAAACAGGGTGAGTAGCCAATAGCCTGATAATTGTCCCCCAACTGAAATAAGTTGATCGGCTATCAGTTGGGTCGCACCAGACTTCTTCATGGCAATCCCCAAAGGGAATAAGCCAGCAAGCAAAAATACCACATCCCAACGGACGGCTCGATAGAGTTCTCCGGGTTTTAGACAGCCTGTTAAGACCATTAACATCACCCCAGCCAAGGCGGTTACGGCAATGGAGAATTGTTTGGTGCCAGCGACGCCTACGACCAGGAGACCAATTGCGATCGCAATCCACGCTTTGTCCCGTCGGAGATTTTCAACATCTCGCTGTTCCATCACCAACAACTCTTTGCTGGTCTGCAAACCCACCAAACTTTGCTTGGGGCCTTGCACCAACAACAAGTCACCAAATCGGAGTCGAACTTTTCCTAAACGATCTCGTACTAACTCTTGTCCCCGCCGAATTGCTAACACTGTGCAGTTGTAGCGTTGGCGGAATCGTAAATCTTTAAGCGTTGAACCAACTAGGTTAGAATCCGCCAGTACCATGGCTTCAGCTGCCCCTTCCTCAGCACTGATATCGGCTTGCCAGGATTTTTGACCAAATTGCACATCTGGCAGAATTTCTAAGCCTTGGCCATCCCGAATTTTCAGTAAATCTTCTCGGCCCCCACGAACCAGCAAAATATCTCCAGCTGACAGGGTTTTATCGGCAAGGGGTTGAGGGAAATGGTTGTCATCATGGATCAGTTCCAAAATGTCAACGTCATATATCCGCTGAATCAGACTGGAACGAACGGTTTGCCCCACCAAATTTGACTGAGGGGTAACCACGACCTCACTGACATAGTCCTTCAACCCATACCCTTGACTCAAGCTGGAAGAGGTCTTCCGATTCGGTAGCAACCGATGGCCAATGGTGGCCATGTAAATCAGGCCCGCCGTAAATGTACATAAACTCAGAGCCGTAAATTGAAAAATATCAAAAGAACCTAAGCCTAGATCTGACGATAAGCCGCTTGCCAAAACGCTCGTAGAGGTGCCCAGAACCGTAATCATGCCACCCAAAATCGTGATGTAGGACAGCGGAATCATTAATTTGGACACTGGAATGCGGCGTTGGCGACTCCAATCTTCGACGACGGGTAGAAAAACGGAGACAATCGCGACGTTATTGATAATGGCGGTAAAAGGGCCAATGACAGCACCCATGATCAGCATGTGTTTTGCGGGTCGTTTGCCCCCCCATTTGAGCAAAAACTCGCTGGCCATTTGAATGGCCCCAGTCCGCGCAATCCCCGAACTGAGAATAAACATAGCCATCACCGTGATCGTGGCGGGATTGCTAAATCCAGATAATCCTTCTGTTGTGTTTACGAGTCCCAGCAACATTAGAACGACCATGACGCAGATTGCCGTCAGATCAGGGGGTAACCATTCAAAAACAAAACAGAGGAATGTTAGTCCTGTCACCAAAAAGGTCTGAAGAATTGGCTCCATAGAGGGACAGTCACTCCAAAAATCGCCGTAGTTCGCTGTTTGCCATTGAACTCAACTCTTGAACTAGACCATTCTTAAGTTAGGTTCGCAGATGTTGAGTCAGGTGAGATTATCACATACTCATTAGGATAGCTAGTACTGCGTAGGATACCAGTCAGAACATCAGATGACTAGACAACTATTTCTTAGTTCTAATGGGATAGGAATATGGATAGTTCTCAAAGGCTGACTGTCTCTACCAAACCTTGGACATGTCGTTTAACCTGATCACGGATAATACGGAAGACTTCAATCGATTGTCCAGCCGGATCTTCTAGCTGCCAATCCGCAAATATCGGTCGAGTCACCCAGGCTTCCGGTAGATTAACCCCACAACCGCATAAAGAAATGACGGCCTCAAAGTCTGGGGGCTCAAATTCAGCTAAGGCATTGGAGGTGTGATTGCTAATGTCGACTCCCACCTCTTGCATCACTTGAATGGTAAGAGGATCGACCTGGCTGGCTTCTAAGCCAGCACTCGCTACTGCAATCTTGTTACCCGCGATTGACCTTGCAAATCCTTCAGCCATATGGGAGCGACGAGAATTATGCTTACAAACAAACATGATACGTTTCATCTTTTCTTCCATGAGTGGATTACTCCCTTCCCGCTGTAAAATCGAGAAGAAAGTAAATAGACGCAGTGAACCGAACACAAGCCTTTCGAGATAAGCCTTTTGATGTAGATGAGTGGCAGAAATTCTACAATCGCAATCAACAACAATACATTCGCCAGCGATTAACCGCTATTAAACTCTTGCATGAAGGACAGAGTCGTGCCCAAGCGAGTAAGCAAGTAGGGTGTCGCTATGACACTTTAACGTGTTGGATAGACAAATTTCTCGACGGCGGACTGAGAGGTTTAGTCCAACCCATTCGACATCGAAAACCAAGTCGGTTGCCTCCAGAACAACAACAGCAACTCAAAGAAATGGTGCTAACACAACACCCGACAGACTATGGCATTGATCGCAATATGTGGACGGGGGCTATTTTGTCAGTTGTAATTGAGCAACGCTTCGAGGTGCAGTTGAAAGACTCTCGTATTTATGAATTGCTCTCGGAGTTGGGGTTGTCTTACCAGCGAGCCCACCGCGACTATGCAAATGCTGATCCGCAAGCCCAGCAAGAATGGGTAGCAGCAGTAAAAAAAACTGCAATCGCTACAACCAGGTGAGCGCATCGTATTTTTTGATGAGTTTGCTGTCTCTGAGCGTCCCAATTTATTCTATGGCTGGGCAGAACGCAATACTCGTCCAGAGGTTCCGAGCAATGAGCGGGCTCGCAAGAAACTCAACGGTTTCCTTTGTGTTGATGCCCATAGTGGCGAGGAGTATTTTGGAATAAGCCCATATTCCAAAACAGAAGATGTATCAGAGTACTTTGCAGACCTATGCTCCGAATGCGTTGAATCAGGCTACACTCAACTGTGCATTATTCTCGATAACAATCCGACTCATAAGCTCAAAATGCAGTCCCAGCTGGCTGTTCATCTAGAGCAAATGGGACTGGCCCAATCGATTCAAGTTGAGTTTTTGTATCTGCCGTCCTACTCTCCCAAGCTAAACTTGGTCGAATATGTGATTCACTTACTGAGATTGCGATTGCTGCATCATCTCCCCATTGGAACGACACTTCCGCAAATCAGACAACAGCTCTTTCAGTTCATTACCTCAAACCAGTTTCTATCGGCAGCACAAGTCCAAAAAACGCTTAATCATATCTTTTCACTCGCGCCCTAATCTTATGCCGGGAAGGGAGTAAGCTAAAGGGCGAGAACAACGTGGATCTAAAAGCGTGGCCTTTTCAGGATCTCTAGGGAACCAAAAAGCAGTTCTTTTACAGACTTCAACTAGTGCCAGCATAAGCGGAACTTCAATCAGAACTCCGACCACTGTAGCGAGAGCAGCTCCCGAGTTCAGGCCAAACAGCATGACCGCAGTTGCGATTGCTACTTCAAAGTGGTTACTGGCTCCAATCAGAGCGGCAGGTGCTGCGTCTTCATAGGTCAACCCCAGCTTTTGAGCTATGACATAGGTCATTAAAAAGATAAAGTTCGTCTGTAGAAACAGAGGAACTGCAATCAACACAATATGCAAGGGGTTGTTAACGATTAACTCCCCTTTCAGGGCAAACAGTAGTACCAAGGTGACCAGTAGAGCGATGACGGCCATGGGGCTGAGCCACTTCAGGAAAACTTGCTCAAACCACTGTCTACCGCGATGCTTCAGAATCCAGTATCGGGAACTCATACCGGCGATTAACGGCAGCCCCACATAGATCAAGACCGACAAAACGATGGTCTGCCAGGGCACGATTAAATCGTTAGCGGCTAATAGCCAGCGCCCCAATGGGGCATAAAGAAATAGCATTGCTAGAGAATTCACAGCTACCATGACCAGGGTATGTCCTTGATTGCTGTAAGACAGGTATCCCCACATCAGCACCATGGCTGTGCAGGGCGCAATCCCCAACAAAATAGCACCGGCAATATAAGAATCTGCCAAAGACACTTCACTACCACGAATGACTTCAGTCCCTTGCAACAGAGGCGTAAATACCTGTCCTAAAAAGAACTGAGCTAAAACCACCATCGTGAAGGGTTTGATCAGCCAATTGACGCCTAGGGTTAGTAGCACAGGCTTTGGGGTGCGAGCTGCACGACGAGCTTGGCTGAAATCTATCTTGACCATGATGGGATACATCATGAAAAAAAGACAAACCGCAATGGGGATAGAGATTTGGTGGAAACTGGCTGCATCCAGACAATACCTTCGCCAGGTAAGGATATGAATACAAGGTATTAGTCAAGAGGGCTTTAGTAGGACACTTGGAATTACTCCTAACCCAGTATCGCTAAAGCCCATGTTTGAGATCCTACCGCTTTTAGATTGCTTGCATCCTTACATCAATCAGACAACCCAGAAACAGCTGAGCGTCATTATCAGCGCTATGTTGGCGATGAGTGGTCGTGTCACCATGCTAGGGATATCCCGCTGGGCCGGTAAGGGGGGTAGCTATCGGAGTGTCCAGCGTTTTTTCTACACAACCATTTGCTGGCCGAACCTCCTGTGGGTGTTTTTCCGTGAGCACTGCTGGCGTCGCCACGACACCTATCTTCTCGTGGGAGACGAAGTCGTGGTGACCAAAGCTGGCAAACACACCTATGGTCTAGGTCGCTTCTTTTCAAGTTTGTATCAGCAGCCAGTGCGCGGTCTCGCGTTCTTTGGTTTATCGTTAGTGAGCATTGAGCAAGGTCATGCTTATCCAGTGCGTATTGAGCAAGTGATTCGAGCCCCTCAGCCCCAAATCTTGCCCAAAGTCGAGAAGAAACGAGGTCGGGGTCGGCCCAAAGGCTCCAAAAATCAAGACAAAACATCTGTGAGTCTCAATCGAGAATTACTACACATCAAAAGTATGATCACGGCCCTGCTGGAGCTGATGTGGGGAAGCCTATCACCGACTCATTTGGCCCTGGATGGACACTTTGGCAACAACTATGCCGTGCAAATGGCCCGCCGGGTGGGACTCCATTTGGTCTCCAAATTACGGTATGACTCCGCCTTGTATCTCCCCTACCAAGGGGCCAACAGCAAACGCAAATATGGACAGAAGCTCAATCCCCGCCAGATCGATGAACCATTTCTGTGTGAGCGCTTCTGCGATAAAGGTATTCAAACCGAGATTTTCCAAGTCCCACAGGTCCTCCATAAGGAATTTGCCCAAGCTCTCAATGTCGTCATTATTGTCAAAACGAACCTGAGCACCCATGCACAAGTTCACGTCATTTTGTTTAGCAGTGATTTGGAGTTAGCCTACCAGAACGTGATTGACTATTACTCCCTCCGATTCCAGATTGAGTTTAATTTCAGGGAGGCCAAGCAGTTCTGGGGCTTGGAAGATTTCATGAACACCACTCAAACCGCAGTGACCAATGCAGTGAATCTGTCTTTCTTTATGGTCAATCTCTCTGAGCGTCTATTGCGAGACTGCCGGCACGACAATGCCATATTCAGTGTGCTGGACTTGAAGGCTTGCTGTCGTGGGTACCGCTATGTTGAGGAGGTCTTGAAATTACTTCCGCAAAAACCAGAGCCTATTTCTTGGGCACAGATTATTGCTAAGGTAGCCAACTTAGGCGCGATACATCCTAGACAAGCATCCGAAAAACCTGAATGATTTGGCGAAGGTATTGTCCAGACCGACTGCGATGCCAGGCGCAATCCGCCCCAAGAGAATGCCCACACCAATACAAAGACCCACCCACAGGGTGAGATAGCGTTCAAAGACATTAAGCTGTCCCCCTGCCTGGACTGGAGGGGTGAGTCGAGTTTTTTGAGTTGTCATAATTTGATGAGGTTGACGAGAACCCGCTGAATCAGAAAATACTTGAAATAAGAAAGTTCTAGCTTGTGCCTATAGATATTTCGTTTTCTTTAAAAACGCCACAATCTGTATGAATTTGCTGTTGGCTGAGTTGCTCTTCACATCGATGGATAAGCGGTAGTAATTCTGCTTTTAGTTCTTGGAGCTGAATGATTTTGCTTTCGATCTGTTCAAGCTTTTTGAGTAGTCGTTCATGAATTTCACCGCAAGTTAAGGTATTCCCGGCTTGTAGTACCAAGATCTCTTTAATCTCGTCTAGGGTTAGCCCTAACGTTTTTGCTCGCTCTATAAGAGATAAACGGGCCAAATCTTGATCATTGAAGACTCGATATCCGGAGTCATTTCTCTCTGGCGCAGGAATGAGGCCAATCCGCTCATAGTAATAGAGGGTCTGAGGATTAAGGCCAAAGGTTCGAGCAACATCGCTAACACGGTTCATGATGGCGATAGGGATTTACACTGGTTGCATCATAAACCTTATACCTAGCTATAAGGTCAAGGAGCATATGCTTCCTGACTGTTGTCGCTAAGTCTTCAAACCTCTACAAATCAGGGGTCTTTAGTCCAAGGAGTGAAAGCATGATGTTGCTGAAAGCGGAGTTAAGGTTGAACCAGGCCTCTTGAAACCCTTATTCCCTCCTAGATGACTGTCAGTTAAACAACTTTATTGCGATTGAATGGGCAAGCAAGAACCCTGATGAAAAAGCTGCGAGTCTTCTGCTAAAGGGGGGGAAGAGATAACGGCAAAAGTCAGCTCTCCAAACCTCTTCCCCTTTTGCCGTAGTCCCACGATAGACTGTGTAAGCAAACCTTTGGTCTGCATGAATTAGGCAATATTTCAGTGGGGTCGGTGATGGCGACGTTTTTATTAGAAGTGGGTACAGAAGAGTTGCCCGCAAGTTTTGTAGAATCGGCGATTCAGCAATGGAGATCGCAAATTCCTAACAGTCTAAAAGAACATCTCCTGACCCCAAAATCCCTCAAGGTTTATGGTACGCCCAGACGACTCGCCATATTGGCTGAAGGCTTGCCAGAACAGCAGCCTGACCAAACTGAAGAGGTCAAAGGTCCTCCTGCCAAAGCCGCGTTTAAGGACGGCCAACCGACCAAAGCCGCCGAAGGATTTGCCCGTAAACAAGGGGTTGGTATTGCTGATTTTGAATTGCGCGATACGGAGAAAGGTGAGTTTATCTTTATCCAGAAAACGACCCTGGGTAAGCCTGCGGTTGAAGTTTTAGCCGCCCTGATTCCAGATTGGATTTTTGGCCTAGACGGTAAGCGGTTTATGCGTTGGAGCGATGGAGAAGTTAAATTCTCCCGGCCGATTCGATGGTTGGTATCGCTGTTGGACGATCATCTTATACCTATTAAATTGGAGAATTCAACAGGTACGATAACTAGCGATCGCATTTCCAGTGGTCATCGGGTGCTCCACCCTGAACCGGTGACGATCAAGCATCCCCAAGACTATGTTGCCACCTTAGAAAAGGCTTCTGTACAGGTGGATCCAGGCCAGCGCCAAACTTTAATTCAAGAGCAGATTCACGCCTGTGCCCAGTCCGTTAAAGGCAAAGCCGTCATTTCCGAAGATCTGCTGACGGAAGTGACCTATTTAGTGGAATGGCCTACCGCCGTAGTGGGGGGCTTTGAGTCAGAATTTCTGGAGCTGCCTTCCGAGGTAATTACGACAGAAATGGTGAGCCATCAGCGCTATTTCCCCGTTGAGGCTAGTAAAGAAGCTAAGCTTTTGCCTCACTTCATCACGATTTCCAACGGCGATCCAGCGAAGTCAGAGATTATCTCGTTTGGGAATGAACGGGTGATTCGGGCTCGGTTAGCCGATGGTCAGTTTTTCTATAAAGCGGATCAGGCGCTGTCTCTTGCGGATTATTTACCGAAGCTAGAAACGGTGACCTTCCAGAAAGATTTAGGATCTGTACGGGCCAAGGTGGATCGTATTCAGGCTAACGCCCAACGCATTGCCCAGCAGCTCAAGCTCGATAAAAAGACGACTCAACAGGTAGAGCGGGCAGCCTTGCTTTGTAAAGCAGATTTGGTGACCCAAATGGTAGGTGAGTTTCCTGAATTGCAGGGAGTGATGGGTGAGAAATATGCGATCGCAAGTGGTGAATCCACCGAAATTGCCACTGCTATCGTTGAACATTACCTACCCAAAGGGGCCAACGATCAGCTCCCACAGACTCTTGTAGGGCAGATCGTCGGTATTGCCGATCGATTGGATACCCTAGTCAGTATTTTCGGCCTAGGGATGATTCCCACCGGGTCGTCCGATCCATTTGCTTTGCGCCGGGCAGCCAATGCCATTCTCAATATCGTTTGGGCTGCCAATCTAGATCTCAACCTAGATCAACTACTCACAGAAACCATCACTGCCTTTACCAAGACCTTTGCTAAATTCCAGCCCGATGTCCAAAAGCTTCATGACTTTTTTGGGCAACGACTACGCAGTTTGCTTCAGGATGAGCAGAACATTGACTACGACTTAGTCAATGCAGTCTTAGGCGAAAATGGTGAGCATGCCCAGCGGGTGCTGGTGGATGTGCTAGATGGCCGCGATCGCGCTCAATTTCTGCAGACCATCCGCACCGATGGCACGTTAAACACGATTTATGAAACCGTCAACCGAGCTGCTCGACTGGCGACGAAAGGCGATTTGCCAACCGATGTGCTGGATCCGAAAGACCTTGTGAATCCGAAGCTGTTTGAACAGTCATCCGAACAGGCTTTTTATGATGGCTTACTCAAGCTCTTACCTCAAACTGAGGCAGCCCAAGCTTCTCGAGACTATCAACAGCTTGTCCAGGGCTTAGCAGAAATTGCGCCTGCAGTGAGCCAATTTTTTGATGGCGACGATAGTGTTTTAGTTATGGCAGAAGATGCTGATTTGCGCACTAACCGCTTGAACTTACTGGGATTATTGCGCAATCACGCCCTCGTGCTAGGTGACTTCGGAGCCATCGTCAAAAGCTAGAATGGAGGGGATCTATCGGCCCCCTTGCCTATATGGCAGCTCCCCCTTTACTGAATCCCACCTGCCACCGTACCCCTGAAGGGTTAATGATTATTGCAGAGCATCTACCCGTGGATGCGGTCAACTTTAGCCTTTGGGTGAATGCTGGCTCGGCGGTGGAAGCTGATGCCATCAATGGTATGGCTCATTTCTTAGAGCATATGGTGTTTAAGGGGACAGAGCGGCTCCCAGAAGGTGCGTTTGAACGCCAAGTGGAGGCCCGAGGCGGCGTTACCAATGCCGTCACGAGTCAGGACTACACCTGCTTTTACGTCACTGTTGCTCCTCGGGATTTTAATGCGATCGCACCGTTGCAAATTGATCTGGCCCTCAATGCCCGTCTAGATGCCGAGAGCTTTGAGCGAGAACGGCTGGTGGTGCTGGAGGAAATTCGCCGTTCTGACGATAATGTTCGCCGTCGACTATTTCGGCAAGCCATGACCTTGGGATATGCCCAATTACCCTATCGGCGACCTGTTCTGGGTCCTGCTGAGGTAATCCAATCCCTTGCTCCCAAGCAAATGTATGACTATCATCGGTCTTGGTATCATCCTGAAAATCTAACCGCTGTTGTGGTGGGTAATCTGCCCGTGGAGCAGATGATCGAAACCGTTGCTCAAGAATTTGCCACACCCTCTAGTCCTCCTCCCTCGGCCCCAGTCCAGGCCATCGAGCCGCCTTTTGTTGACATCACTCGTCAAACAGTCGTTGACCTTAAACTGACCCAGGCTCGCTTAGTGTTGCTATGGCGGGTACCCGGAATTCAACAGCTCTCTCAAACCTATGCCTTAGATGTCCTAGCCAAAATTTTAGGAGGTGGACGAAACGCGCGCTTAGTTAAATCCCTACGAGAAGAGAAGCAGTGGGTTGAGCGCATCTCTGTCAGTAACCTCACTCAGGTATGGCAAGGGTTATTTTGGATCTCCGCCCAGGTGCCGCCAGAGAATTTGGAGCGGGTAGAAGCGGAAATTATCCGTCATTTACAGCAGCTCCAAGATGAACCGTTGCCCGCATCAGAGTTAGAACGACGACAACGGCAAATGGTGAACCAGCATTTATTTGGTACTGAAAGCCCGTCTAGTCGAGCCGGTCTGTATGGATACCACCATGCGATCGCCCATAACCTAGAAGCTGGCCTGCAGTATCCACAGTATATTCAGCAACTGACCCTAGCTGATCTGCAACAGGCTGCTCAGACTTACCTCTCCACCACGGCTTATCGGGTATTAACAGTACTGCCAGAGGCTTAATCCCTCAGACCGTCCTTAACTGACCGATAACTGTTTTAACAAGGCATCCACTTTCTTAACCCCATCGGCTTGGCGCTGAAGTTGGTACAGCTGACGGGCTTTGCGTAATTCAGGAATGGCTTCCCGATGGCGGTTCCGGGCAATGAGCGCTTTCGCTAATTTATAAAAGGCGCTGGGATTACGCTTTTCTAGCTTAGCTGCCTGACGAAAGGCAACCACAGCCCCTAAGGCATCCCCCTTTTGCATCAATACATCCCCCAGACCTTCATGGGCTGCCCCTAAATTCTTGTCATGCTGCAACGCCTGTTTATAGGCCGCTAAGGCTCGCTCGTTGTTTCCCTGGCTCTGCAACAGCTGTCCTGTCCGCAAATGGACCTTGGGGTTTCTTGGATCTAATTTGACTGCTTTATCTAGGGCTGCTAATCCTTCTTTCGTTTTGCCTTGAGCGGCATAGGCCAAAGCCAGATTCATCTGAATTTCGCCATTCTTGGGAGACAAAGTGGCGGCTTTTTTCAAATTAGTAGCGGCAGGCTCCACCTGATTCCTTTTCAAGTGAATCAGCCCAATCGAGTTGTAGGCTCCGCCATTCTTGGGGTTAATCTCGATCACTTTTTGGAAGTTTTGGAACGCTTCGTCATATTTCTGTTGGCGACTGTAAATGACGGCCAGGCCTTCATAGGCCCGTACATTTTTGGGTTCCAGTTCGATGACTTTTTGATAGGCCGCCGCAGCTTGGTCATTCTGGCCTAAGTTGCCCAAGCTGTATCCCAAGGCATAGTGAAAATTGGCATTTTTACCATCGAGGGCGATTGCTTTTTTATAAGCTTCGACGGATCGGGCAAAATCCTTTCTTTGGGCCTGAATATAGCCAATCGCTGAAAATATACGCGGGTTTTTGGTGTCTAGCAGAGTGGCTTGTCGATAGGCCTGCAAGGCCATATCTAAATTATTGGCCTCCACCAACTCTTTACCTTTCTTAAATAGCTGAAAAAGTTGGCGATCTTTATTCACCTGGGCCACAGGTTCAGCATGGACAGGGCTGTTTACCTGTTCAGGAATGATGACTCCAACCCCCAGAATTAACAAAATACTGGTGCTTAGTAAGCGCATGCTTAACATTCATCTCTCCTGATTACAAAATCGTCAACATACTTCATGGTTGTTAACCCTGCCTTAAAAGAAGTGGCATTTTTGCCAAAACAGACTGAATCCTGAGTTACACCAGAGGTACGTCTCAAGTCTCTGCAGTCTACGAGCAGGAACTCCTTCATTCATGAGACTGAGATTTACCCCTTCTAGTTTCAATTTTCATTATTTTGCTTGCTGCGATTGATCGCAGCGATATCGTCTATCAACGAGGTAACTATGAATAGTTTCCGAAATATTGCCCTGGTGGGTCCCTATTCCAGTGGCAAAACAACGCTCCTCGAAAGTTTACTCCATGTCACGGAGGTCACCACCCGAAAAGGGTCCATAAAAGAAGGCAACACCGTGGGGGATGCAAGCGCTGAAGCCCGGGAACGCCAAATGAGTACAGAAGTAACGGCTGCCAGTTTTGAACATGGCGGCCTTTCTTTTACTTTTTTAGACTGCCCAGGTTCTGTCGAGTTATTGCAAGAAACCCTAAACTGTCTGGTTGGGGTTGATGCTGCTGTAGTGGTGTGTGAGCCTGAACCCGAGAAAGTCCTCACCCTGGCTCCCTTATTTCAAACCCTGGATGAATGGGAAATTCCCCATCTGGTGTTTATCAATAAAATGGATCGTGCCAACGCTCCCTTTAGCGAAGTCTTAGATGCTCTCAAGCAAGTCTCCAGCCGTCCTCTGGTCCTTCATCAATACCCCATTGGCCAAAACGAAGACCTTCAGGGATTTATTGATCTCGTTTCTGAACAAGCTTTCCATTACCATCCCGACTCCCCTGCGGACCCGATACCTTTACCTGCAGAACTGGCGGATCAGGAAAAAGCGGCCCATACAGAAATGTTGGAAGCGTTAGCTGATTTTGATGATCATCTTTTAGAAGAACTCTTAGAAGATATTGAGCCACCCCAATCCGAAGTCTTACAAGATCTGAAAACAGAACTTGGGGCCGATTTAATTGTGCCGGTCTTTATAGGGGTCGCTGAGGCAGGATTTGGGATTCGTCCCCTACTAGACGCCCTTGAGAAGGAAGCACCCGATGCGAATGACACGGCTCAATCTCGTGAACTAGAACCCAGCTCAGATCGTCTGGTTGCCCAGGTATTGAAAAACTATTTCTCTCCTCAGGGCGGCAAACTATCCCTAGTGCGAGTGTGGCAAGGGACCCTGACCGAGGGGATGACCTTAAACCAAGTGCGAGTCGGTGGCATCTACCGTTTATTGGGACAACAGCAACAGAGTCTCACCCAAGCAAAGGCGGGAGACATTGTGGCCTTGAGCCGCTTAGATGGGGCCAAAACTGGGGATACCCTTGTTGTTGTTAATGGAGTTGCTCCTCCAGATTTACCGACGGCTCAGCAGCTTGAACCCGTCTATTCTCTAGCGATTTCCCCCAGAGATCGCAAAGATGAAGTCAAACTCAGCGGTGCCATTAGTAAGCTCTTGGAAGAAGACCCCAGTTTGAGTTGGGAGCATCGGGACACCACCCACGAAATTGTGCTGTGGGGGCAAGGGGATATCCACCTGCAAATTGCCACGGATCGGCTACAACGTAAACATAAGTTACCCATCAAAACCCATACCCCCCATGTCCCCTACATGGAAAGTATTCGCAAGTCAGCCTCTAGTCATGGCCGCTATAAGCACCAAACCGGTGGACATGGTCAATATGGAGATGTGCAGTTAGATATCAAACCGAAGGCGAGAGGAGAAGGCTTCAGCTTTAAGGACACCATTGTGGGAGGGGTGGTCCCTCGACAATATATCCCAGGTGTGGAGATGGGCGTTCGTGAATTCCTTCAGCATGGTGTGTTGGGTTTCCCCATCGTCGATATTGATGTCACCCTCACCGATGGCTCCTATCACTCGGTGGATAGCTCAGAACAGGCCTTTAAGCAGGCGGCACGGATTGCCATGCAGTCTGGACTTCCCAATTGCCAACCCGTACTCTTGGAACCTATTGAACGAGTGACCCTATCCACTCCGACAGAATTCACATCCAAGGTCCTGCGTTTAATCAGTAATCATCGCGGTCAGGTCTTAGGCTATGAAGGCAAGGCCGATTGGGACAGCTGGGATGAAATCTCGGCTTATTTGCCGATGGCAGAGATGCAAAGCTTGATTATTGAGTTGAGATCCCTCACCCAGGGGGTTGGCTTCTTTAATTGGCGAGACGATCATTTGGAAGAAGTGCCCGACAAAGTAGCCGAACGGGTTTTGGCAAGAGTCGAAACAGAAGTCTAGCCTTACCCAAGTCTTTCTCCGAATTTTTGTGATGCGGTCTGTTGGTATCAACCGCATCACTTTTTTGATGAATACCCTCAGATTTACAAACAAATTTTTCCCAAATATTGATAAATTATGAAGTTCTTTTGCCTATCCTAAGATAGGCTGCATATTCTCTATACAAAGCGGGCATGTTAAACCTGCAACCAGTGAGAAGTGCTTAGATCACAGCCCCTATCTGTTTTGGGTCACAGTCAACATTAATGAGCGAAGATTATATTTTCTTATAAAGGGAATAAAATTACTCAAGCTCAAGGGATATTGTCGAGTGCCTCTAGGCAAAAATGCATATTCTAAGCAATAATGCGTAGTCAAGTGTGTGTGTGTTGTTTGTGTTTGTGAGGAGTTACAGTCGTTGTGCGGAAAAGAAGCGAAGGCGATCTCGATGGTATCCCCAGCTACGTTCGAAGAACTACAAGTGCTTATTCCCCCCAGCAATTACCTATAGGTGTCTTTGATAGCGGTGTGGGTGGTTTAACGGTTCTGAAGGAATTGCAGCAGCAGCTTCCTCAGGAGTCTTTTCTCTATTTTGGGGATACGGCGAATGTCCCCTATGGAACACGCTCTCAATCCGAAATTCTCGGATTTGTCCGCCAAATTTTGCGTTGGATGACATCTCAACCCATCAAGATGGCAATTATGGCCTGCAATACTAGCTCAGCATTAGCCTTAGATGAAGTGCGTGCTGAGTTTGATATTCCTATCTTAGGTATTATCCTGCCAGGGGCACGAGCAGCCGTTAAACAAGGGAAACGTATCGGCGTGATTGCAACGCCTGCCACAGTGGCGAGTAAAAGTTATCCGCAAGCGATTCAAGAGGTCAATGCCACTGCCCAGGTTTTCCAAGAGGCCTGCCCAGAATTTGTCCCTCTCATTGAACACAACCGCATTCGCGAACCTGAAACCCTCCACATTGTCCACCAACACTTAAAGCAACTTCTGCAACAAGGAATTGACACTCTTGTCTACGGATGTACCCATTACCCTCATTTGTCTGGTGTGATTCGACAAATTTTGCCACCCCACGTCAAAACCGTTGACCCGGCTGTGTATATCACTACCGCTGCAAAACAAGAGCTAAAGCTTCTCCAATTGCAGAACGGAAACCCCTCTCCAACGACTCGGTTCTTTGTCAGTGGTTGTCCCGAACAGTTTGCTGAGTTATCCTACCAATGGCTAGGGTTTCTGCCAGTCGTTGAGAAGGTTGTCTTGCCTGAACTCGCCTCACCACAATCTGTTGAGGCTGTTGAGCAGATTTAAATCTACCAGATCAAGATTGCTGTCCTTAATGCAAGGCAGAGGTTCGCGAACACGTCATGGTTGCTATTGTTGATTCGTCTCAACAGTGGTTGATTAGTTTGACTAGGTTTATAGGGATTGTTGTTACAGAACAACAGTTCTAGCCTCGTGGGGTGGCTCACGATCGAGCTGGCTTGATTTAAGTTGCAATTTTAGGATCTATGTATAGTCTTCATTCTTGGTTGAAAAGAACAGCCCTGCTGCTGCTCACCCTCGCTTTTTCCTTTGGTCTATCAGGGCCAGTCTGGTCCGCCCCGCTTTTGTCGCTATCTGTTTTACCAACGGCTAATGCCGTGAAAGATGGCAATAGCATTCTGCGTTTTGCCCTACCCATTGATGAACCCTATATTCGGGATATTCAAAATGCTGTAGAGGGAACGACGCCCCAAATTCGCGGCAAACGATGGCCTGAAATTCGCAAAGGACTGGGCAAAGCGAAAAGAACCCTCGATTTTCACCGCTCCGATATTTTGGCGGCGGTTGTGACTGATCAACAAGGGGTTGCAGCCGAACAGTTAGATCTAATTGGTCAAGCGTTACTAGAATTAGAAGATGCTGTAGCGAACAAGGACATTGACCAGTTCAACGCCATTCGTAAACCTCTGGCGGATCGAGTGGGCATTATCGAAGAAGCGATGCTCACAGAGTTTCCCTTTGAGGTGCCTGAAGAATATCAAAATCTGCCTCAATTGAAAGGTCGAGCCACGATTGCTGTCACTACCAGTAAAGGTGAGATGACGATGGTGGTAGATGGCTATAGTGCTCCAGTGACAGCAGGGAACTTTGTCGATCTCGTTCAGCGCAAATTTTACGATGGCCTAGAGTTCACCCGGGCTGAAGAGTCTTATGTGGTTCAAACGGGCGATCCAGATGGTCCCGATGCAGGTTTCATCGATCCTAGCACTGGAGAATACCGGGCTATTCCTCTAGAAATCATGGTTAAGGGCGATTCTGAGCCGATTTATGGTTCTACTTTGGAAGAGCTGGGAATCTACCTAGATGAGCCAGTATTGACTTTCTCTTCCTACGGCACTATGGCAATGGCTCGGCCAGGCGATGATGCTAACGGCGGTTCTTCCCAGTTCTTTTTCTTGCTTTTTGAACCTGAACTAACGCCTGCTGGCTCAAATCTATTGGATGGTCGTTATGCGGTCTTTGGATACGTGGTGGAAGGCCAAGATGTGCTCGGTATGATTAAGCCCGGCGACGTGATTGAGTCTGCTCGGGTGATTAAAGGGGCTGAGAATCTAGTCTAATTTCAAAATCTAGACCAGTATCAACCACAATAGGCTTGGGAACTTAACGCGGTTCCCAGGTCTTTTTTGATCAGGTTATGGATGAAAAATAAAAACCTAGGTCTCACGGTGGCCGAGTTAGGTGAGCAACAGTTATTACAGCGGCTGTATCGGTTTTGTGAACCCAGTATGGTGGGCGATGATGCAGCGGTGCTCACCCCTCGTTCAGGACATCACCTTGTGGTGACGACGGATATGTTGGTGGATGGGATTCACTTTAGCGATCGCACCACGTCTCCCGCTGATGTCGGTTGGCGATCGGCTGCCGCAAATTTGTCGGATATCGCAGCTATGGGGGCTAGCCCTTTGGGGCTGACCATCAGTCTAGGCTTACCTGGAACATTACCTGTGAGCTGGCTCGATCAGTTTTATCAGGGGGTGGCCGATTGCTTAAACACCTATGGAACGGCCATTATTGGTGGAGATTTGAGTCGTTCTTCAGTCATTACCGTGAGCATGACGGCGTTAGGGGAGGTCTTGCCCCAGGAAGAAATTTTGCGCTCTACGGCTCAACCGGGAGATGCAATTGTGGTTACGGGTGTGCATGGTGCTGCTCGGGCTGGATTAGAACTCTTACTCCACCCGGATTGGGGACAGACATTGAGTCTTACAGAGCGATTAGCGCTACAGAAAGCCCATCAGCGTCCTCAACCCCGATTAGATGTGATTCAAGCGCTTCAACAATTCACACCTGTTCCTAGGGCGACAGGAATGGATAGTAGTGATGGTTTAGCGGATGCTGTTTTACAAATTTGTAGAGCTAGTGGAGTTGGGGCTGAGATCCAGCAAACTCAAATCTCGATACCCGATAGTTGTAAAAACTCTCAAGTTTTAACCTCAGAGCAAGCCCTAGAATGGGCGCTTTATGGGGGCGAAGATTTTGAGTTGGTTCTCTGTTTACCGCTATCCTCGGCACAGAAGTTGGTTGAAAAACTAGACTCAACAGCAGTGATTTTAGGTCAAATCATTGCTGGGAATGATATCAAGTTAATCAGAAAAGATGGGACAAAATATTTTTTAGATCTGCAAAAAGGCTATCAGCACTTTTGATAAACTATATTATCTAGAGTTGGGTAACACATGCAAAAAGCAGTTCGATATTTAGACACTGCAATACCAAGCATGCCCTGTGCAGATATTTCATATGCATGGACCTCTATCCTTAATATAACCATGCATTTCGCTAGAGTTATGGGTGGTTTTGAGTCAGATCTCAGCATCACTTTCGAGCATCCTTTTGCTTTTCAGTGGGAGAAGGAATCCTTTGGTTTAATCGCATTACCCTCTCCGATTCCACAATGTGAGCATCCGAACTTTCAAGATTGGACCTACCCTATACTCATTTTTCATAATTCGCCTTGGGCAGATCAATATGCTGCTCATTTCATGACTGACGAAGAATTTCAAGTCCACAAAATACAGCATTTTATTTTCATCTCAATGAATGATGTTTGTCACATACTGTCACTGGAGAATCCCAGGATATTGGTGATAAAGGAACAGTTATAAAACCTTCTCAGGAACAGCCTATGGCCAACCTTGGAAAATTTACTCAAGGGAATAGAGTCTTAAGTTTCCACCTAAAATTCTGATCTTCCCTGGCAAGATATTGGGCCTGCTATGAGAGTGGTATCAAGATTAGCCTATTGATAGCTTGGAGAAAAAACAATGACTACTACAGCGCCTGCCCCTACTCCGTCTGCGCCAATTCCTCGTGTTCAAGTGCCAACTTGGCTGCAAACGATTCGAGCCATAGTCAACCCCATTCCTTATTTGGAAAACGCCCAAGCCGATTATGGTGACATCTTTGAAGGTCGATCCTTTGGCTTCCCACCCTTTGTTATCCTCAGTTATCCTGATGCCATTGAGCAGGTCTTTACCACTGACCCCAATCTTTTCGATAGTGTCAGCGGCAACCGGATCATCTCTCCTATTACGGGCGATCAGGGCCTCCTTCTATTAGATGGGGAAGCCCACAAAAAACGGCGAAAACTGGTGATGCCCCCCTTTCATGGTGAGCGAATGCGGGCTTATGGTGAATCGATGTGTGCGATCGCAACTCAAGTATCGCAAGAATGGCCCCAAAATCAGCCCTTTGTGATGCTCTCAGCCACCCAAGAAATCACCCTTCGGATTATCCTTCGGACCATTTTTGGCATTGACAACAATGAACGCTTTCAGCAGCTGCGCCAGCTCTTGGACGAGATGCTCCATACCTTCGATACTTCCTTGGGGTCTAGCCATCTCTTTCTCACGGGTTTGCAAAAAGATTTAGGGCCTTGGAGTTTATGGGGAAAATTTTTACGTCGTCGTCAAGCCATTAATGCGCTTCTGCTCGCCGAAATTCAGGAAAGGCGCCAGCAGCCCTTGGGGCAAGATATTCTCAGCCTACTCCTGGCTGCCCGAGATGAGCAGGGAGAACCCATGAGCGATACCGAATTACGGGATGAGTTGATGACATTGCTCTTTGCTGGCCATGAAACTACCGCTTCTGCATTGGCTTGGGCCTTTTATTGGATTCATAAAGTTCCAGAAGTGCGAACTAAATTACTGGCAGAACTCAGTGCCATCACTCCAGATACTGACCCGAGTGAGATTGCTAAGATGCCCTATCTCAGTGCAGTCTGCTCAGAAACCTTGCGAATTTATCCGCTGGTGTTGTTTACCTTTAGCCGTACCCTCAAACAGCCCCTGCGAGTCATGGGATACGATCTGCCTGCAGGGGTAATGCTGACCCCCTGTATTTATCTGGTTCATCATCGTGAAGATCTCTACCCTAATCCCGATACCTTCCGGCCCGAACGGTTTTTGGAACGCCAGTTTTCACCCTATGAGTATTTCCCCTTTGGAGGGAGTAATCGACGCTGTTTAGGATACGCGTTTGCCTTATTTGAAATGAAATTAGTGCTGGCCACCATCCTCAAACAAGCGCCCTTGCAATTGGTTAGCTCCAAATCAATTCAACCTGTTCGGCGGGGAATCACCTTTACGCCAGCAGGAGGCGTACCCATGCTAGCTACTCGCTGAGGTGGCTAATTCTGGATTAGAATATTTCTCCCTAGAGTTCCTTCTTTAGGCTCA
Source organism: Acaryochloris marina S15 (assembly GCF_018336915.1). Classification (GTDB taxonomy): domain Bacteria; phylum Cyanobacteriota; class Cyanobacteriia; order Thermosynechococcales; family Thermosynechococcaceae; genus Acaryochloris; species Acaryochloris marina_A. Next base: position 2,184,836 of record NZ_CP064923.1, read on the forward strand.
GGAGCATTCGGTCTGCTTTATTAGCGGTATGGCGATGCTGTCTGTAATAAAATTCAGGGCAAGCTTTCAGTTTTGACAGCATTGTCTTCAAGATATCGTGGGCATCTTGTTTTTCACCATCTTCTGCTTGAAGTGTAGCTAATATTAATGCTGCCTCAGGATGACTCCAGTGTTTAATATCTTGAATAAGGTGGAGTTTTGCTAATTCTCGCTGTTCACTGGCGACGAGAACTTTACCTAGCAGCAAGGATGCATCGCCCCGTTTATATTCAGGATCTAGGGATAGAATCTGCTGGAGATAGGCTTGAGCATCCTCCCACCGTTTAGCCGATGCTGCCACTGACGCCAGTCCCCATAGGGCATCGAGATGATTGGGCTCTTTCGAAATGGCTTCTTGAAAGGCTTCCTCTGCTTGAGTCACCTTGCTCATCTCTATCAAAACGTTACCCAGTTGAACATACTGGTGGGATTTTCCAATATTAACGACTGCAGCTTCAGCTGCTCGCAACTCCCTTCCTTTAGTCCAGCGTTTTAAGTAACTGGGAGCTGAAGAAGTATCCATTCGCGGTAGCATTCTCGTCGCGAAATAAATGACAGCACCAAGATAGTTAAAGAAGAGCAATAGCCAGATCCAAATATTTCGATCTGGATCGTTTCGGATGCAATCAAAAATCGCATACATCCAAAAACCAGTTGTGGCAAGTACAACAATGTGAAACATTAAGGTAAATCTTATGAATTACCCTTAGGTTTCCCATCTCCAACCTTTAGGTGATCGAATTTCACTTTTTTGAATAAAAAAAGCGGTTTTGTAGGTCAAGAGATCAATCGCTAAAATGATGTTCACTATCATCTAGCAGCCTAGTTTCCTACGGATGCCTAATAGAAGTAGCGATTAGCCTAGGTTAACGCTATAGATTGTTTGTGTTCCCAACTCGTGACATAGAGGTAAAGGTAATTGATCTGCCTGAATGCTTTTTCGATCTAATTTGACTTGGAGATTCTTAAGCGGATCGGTGCCAGAAGAAATCAAAAATTCAACACTAGCAACATATGAATCTTGTTTTAAATTTTCAAAGATATGAGTAATGGCTTCCAGGTAAGGGTGTCCTTTTTGTTGGTACCAATCTGCCGAAGCAACGTTGGGTTGATCTAAGCCCAAATGGCAAATTAACGAGGGGCCTTCGAACAGTGCAATTCCGACTGGACGTGCCTCTTCTTGTAACAACAAATGCTGATTGTCTGCCAAGTGACGTAGTTTTTCAAGACGGTCGTAGCGTTGAGTCACATCTAAGGGGGCATCTTGCCATTGAATAGCAATCGTCAGCAGGTAGGTTTGCAAAAGCATATGACCTAACTTTTCTGCCTTCGTGTTTAAGTAGGTCGTATTGTAAGTGTTGGCCTCGATCAGCAAAGGTACTCGGTCTGCAACTTCTAATCCATAGCCTTTGAGCCCTGCAATCTTACGGGGATTATTGGTAATCAGACGAAGTTTTTGAATTCCCAGATCATTGAGGATTTGAGCCCCTACACCGTAGTTTCGGAGATCGGCTGGGAACCCTAGTTTCTCATTAGCCTCTACGGTATCTAGACCCATATCTTGCAAGGAATAAGCCTTTAATTTATTGACTAGACCAATTCCACGGCCTTCTTGTCTTAAATACACTACGACGCCCTGCCCCACATTCTCAATCATTTTGAGGGCGGCCTGGAGCTGCATACGACAGTCACAGCGGAGGGAGCCGATGGCATCTCCGGTAAGGCATTCTGAGTGCATCCGCACCATTACGGGCTGTTGACCAAACTGTTTTGGATCACCTTTAACGATAGCGACATGTTCTTTGTGATCGAGCTGATTTCGGTAAGCATAAATTTGAAACTGGCCAAACTCAGTGGGCATCTCAGCAACGGTTTCTCGATGAACAAACCGTTCATGTTGAAGCCGATAGCTAATCAAATCGGCAATGCTGATGATTTTAAGCTGATGTTCGCGGGCATAATCTTGAAGTTCTGGCAGTCGAGCCATGGATCCATCGGGATTTTGGATTTCACAGATTACACCAGCTGGATATAACCCTGCTAACCGAGTCATGTCAATCGCCGATTCAGTATGGCCTGCTCGGTTTAAAACACCGCCAGGGCGGGCTCTCAAGGGAAAAATATGCCCAGGTCGTCGCAAATCTGTGGGTAAAGAATCGGGATTGACGGCGACTTGAATCGTACGGGCGCGGTCTTCCGCTGAAATGCCGGTTGTGACACCTAAATGAGGAGAGGCATCGATACTGACGGTAAAGGCCGTTTGGTTCATGTCGGTGTTATTGGTAACCATCAGGGGCAGCTCTAATGCATCTAATCGCTCCCCCGTCATGGCTAGGCAAATTAACCCCCGCGCTTCCACGGCCATAAAGTTAATCATGTCAGGGGTGGCGAATTGAGCTGCACAAATTAGGTCGCCTTCATTTTCCCGATTCTCATCATCCACCACGACAATGGCATGTCCCGCTTTAAACTCCGCAAGGGCGTCTTCAATGGAGTCAAATTCAAAAGAGTCTGTTGGCGTGTCGTGGGGATTCAAAGTGACGGTACCGTAACGTTTTTTAACATCTTCTCCTTAATTCTAAGGGGTGGGGACGCCAGTTCGCACAGAATCCTTTGATTCTGCAAAACCAGTCGAAATGGGGATTTGGTACTACAATGCAGCACATGTGATCTAATGCAGTCGTTGCTATTCCATGCAGTGATCGATATCAATTAATACGGTGATCGATATCATCATCATTATTTTTGGGAAGCCTGAACTACATTAACTGTTTGTATGACTGACCTCTGAGGAAAAAATGAATATGGGTTCTCAGGAAGATATTCCTGTTGGCATTATTGGAGCATCTGGATATGGTGGGGTCCAGTTGACTCGTCTACTGTTGGAACATCCCCATGTCCAGCTGGCCTATTTGGGGGGCAATAGCAGTGCTGGTCGTCCATTTGCGGATTTGTACCCCCACTTGGGATTTAAACAAGGTCTAAAGGTAGAAGCCATCGATTTAGACAAAATCGTTGAGCGGACCCAGGTGGTCTTTTTGGCTCTTCCCAATGGTTTGGCAGCAGAGATGGCTCCGACTTTAGTGGAACGAGGTTGCAAGGTATTGGACCTCTCTGCTGATTACCGATTTACTAACCTGGATACCTATGAAGATTGGTACGGGACTAAACGACAAGATCGCGATCTTGCCTCTACCGCAGTCTATGGTTTGCCTGAACTCTATCGGCAGGGGATTACAACGGCTCAATTGGTGGGCTGTCCAGGATGTTTCCCTACCGCTAGTTTGTTGGCTTTAGCACCCTTGCTCAAACAAGGGCTAATCGATCCAAACAGTGCCATTATTGATGCCAAAACGGGCACATCAGGGGGGGGACGCCAAGCCAAAACCCATCTACTCCTAGCTGAGGCCAATGACAGTATTGGTCCTTATGGTGTGGCCCATCATCGTCATACTCCCGAAATTGAACAGGTGAGTAGTGATTTGGCTGGGCGAGAGGTGGTCGTCCAGTTCACGCCCCATTTAGCACCGATGACTCGGGGGATTTTGGCAACGGTCTATGCCACGATGCGGGACCCAGGACTGGTGCGGGAAGATTTGATTACGATCTTTAGCGCGTTTTATCGTAATTCGCCATGGGTGAAAGTCTTACCTAGTAGTACCTATCCCTATACGAAATGGGCCTATGGCACGAACCTGTGCTATCTCGGCATAGAAGTTGATCAGCGAACCGGTCGTGTCATCGTGATTTCAGCCATTGATAATTTGATGAAGGGTCAAGCAGGGCAAGCTGTCCAATGCTTAAACCTGATGATGGGCTGGCCAGAAACCTTAGGATTGCCGGAACTAACGTTTTATCCCTAAGGGATCCGTATTGGGGGAAAATAAAAGAGTTAGCAACAATCTAAGCAAATGGCTACAAATTATAAGAATGGGCTGGTGTGGGCGGTGTGGACCATCGTCACTATTGGCATTGGCTCTGCGATTGGGGCTTTGGTCGGTTCAACCAAAGTCTCTGCAGGAACGACGATGGCGGTGGTCACAGGAATGGGATGTGTCATTGGCATTGGTGCTTTGGTGAAAGCAATTGCCAGCCGTGTGAATCAAGATGCCACTGCTGGATGGGAAGCCCTCTCGGTCAAAGCCAGTTTTTTGCTAGGTGCCATTAATTTATCCGTGGGGTTGGTCCTTGCCCCCATTGCTATCTGTAGTATTGTCTGGCCATTTGCTGTGATTAATTGGACTCAAGTGGGGATGATCATTGGCATCGTTGCTTCTGGTATGGGCGGACTGCTGGCAGCCATGGTCGAGATTCGTGCTTTGGAAAATCCGGTGGTGGTGGATTGACCGCTAGCTGGATGCACTGGTGTAAAAGCGGAGTGCAAACTGCCAGAAACGATTGGACAGTATAAATAAAGCAATCGCGAGTATTCCTGCACCTAGGCTCCAATTCCAGGTGGCTCGGTTGAGCATGGCTTGAGCGGGGACTGTCGTTAGGAACGTCACAGGAATAACAAAGGTAAAAAAGAAGCGATAGGCGGTTGGATAGGCTACTACTGGGTAGCGGCCAGCTTCGACTAGACCTCGCAAGACTTCCGTAACGTTATAGATTTTGACAAACCAAATGCTGGTGGCTCCCAAAATAAACCACAGGCTGTAGAGGCTGAGAAATCCGCAGAGAAGTGGCCCCAGGCCAAGAGCATAATTTTGCCAACCTAGCTCCAAGTGAAATCCGGCATAGCCGATTAGTCCTAGCCCAAAAATGACATCGGGCAAGCCCCAAGGGGATATGGAATAAGTTGATAACCAAAATTGACTACTGATGGGTTTGAGTAAAATAAAATCGAGGGTGCCTTCTTGAACGTGGCGAACAATGCGGTTTAGATTGGGGACTAAGCAGGTGGCTGAAAAGCCTTGAAGGAGGGTGAAGATGCCCAGAACAACAAGGGCTTCATGCCAAGTCCAATCTTGGAAGGTATATCCTGTGCGGTAAAACAAAGACAGGCCGAATAAACTGCCCGCGAGATTTCCTACGCTGCTAAGGGCTGAGATTGCAAAGTTGGCTCGATATTCCATCTCGGCTGCAATGGTCGTTGCCCAAAACAGCTTCAGTACCCGCAAATACCGTTTCATTCTCTCATCCTTTTTCGCCTGTATGGTCTCTTAAAGACACCCTTAAGATAAACGATGCCGAACTGGGTGAGGTCATCATGCAGCAGAAGCGAGATCTCTTTCGTCCAGCCCATCGGGCTAGCCTAAAAGCACTCAATTTATGATGGCGACCTCTAGATTGGGATTGCCGAATTCTCCGAACTTAGATCGGGTTCGCTCCCAGGGCGGAATCAGCGGCGTCTCCTTATCAGGGTTGTGCCAATTATCACTGAAAAGCCTATGGTATGAGTACTGAAGCACGGCAAGAATTAGGCTGTGCTGTTCATGCTTTTGGCTGGCAACAGTTTTCAGCGGGTCCAGATTGGTATCTGCAGATGTTTGAAATTAAGGAGATGGAGGCATAGGGATTAAACATCTTGTTGCAATTGATGGAGGTAACGCTCCTCCCAATGCGACAATAAACTCACTCAATGAATCGAATTTGTCTACAAGCAAAGGAAAACGGGTTAAGGACACATAACATGTTCAAAAGAATCGCAGCACTTGCACTCATTATTTTAAGTCTGACCTTACAAGCCTGCGCGTCTGATACAGCCGGATTGCAAGCTTATGCAGACAATATTGATGGTTATACTTTTATGTATCCCAATGGCTGGGCACCCATCAAAGTTCCCGGTAGCTCTGACGTCGTGTTTCATGACCTGATTGAAGAAACCGAAAATGTGAGCGTAGTTGTTAGTGACATTACCAGTGATACTCAGTTGACCGATTTAGGGGATCCAACTGAAGTGGCTCGCACTCTTTTGAATGCGGTGATTGCGCCTTCCCAATCGGGTCAAGAAGCGGATTTATTGGCGGCAGCTTCGCGAACAGAAGATGAGAAAGTCTATTACGCCCTTGAATATTCGATTGATTTACCCATTGGTAAACGCCATAACCTCTCAACTGTGGTTGTTCGTCGGGGTAAGCTGTTTACTCTCAGCCTTTCTACACCAGAGTCTCGTTGGACTAAGGTTGAGCCTGTTTTTCAGCGTGTCGTTGATTCATTCTCTGTTTATTAAATTGGGTTTAATGCGTGGCTGCTCCTTAATTGACAGAGCAAAAACGGACTCACTAGAATATGTTGGCGCGGCAATAGTCCGCGTTTCTTGGGGAATTAGCTCAGCTGGTAGAGTGCTGCGATCGCACCGCAGAGGTCAGGGGTTCGAATCCCCTATTCTCCATTCGTCCAAATCGTTCTAGAGTAGATAAAGCAACGTGGCTGGCTCTGCTTCCTGCAATACAAGCGAAGCATTTTTGTAATGGCTCAGCCCTTATTTCTCTAGAGGCCCCTCATGACCGCATCTCCTTCTACGCCTTCAGCGGTAATAAATGCTCCTCCACCCCCTTCAGACTCTAAAGAGCAGGTGGGGGAATTTCTGCGAGGCTTGCAAGACAGTATTTGTGACAAGCTCCAAGTATTGGATGGTAAAAGCACGTTCCAAGAGGATTCCTGGGACCGACCTGAAGGAGGAGGTGGCCGCTCGCGAGTCCTAAGAGAAGGGGCACTCTTAGAGCAGGGTGGTGTGAATTATTCTGAGGTTTGGGGGGATCATTTGCCTCCTTCTATTCTCAAACAACGACCGGAAGCTGCAGGGCATCGATTTTATGCGACGGGGACTTCGATGGTCTTGCATCCACGTAGTCCCTATGTGCCAACGGTGCATCTGAATTATCGATATTTTGAAGCTGGACCTGTGTGGTGGTTTGGTGGCGGGATTGATTTGACCCCTTACTACCCTTTTAAGGAAGATGTGGTCCATTTTCATCAAACGATGAAAGCAGCCTGCGATCGTCATCATCCTGAGTATTACTCGACCTTTAAGCCTTGGTGTGATGAGTACTTTTACCTCAAGCACCGGCAAGAAATGCGAGGTGTTGGCGGTCTTTTCTTTGATTATCAGGATGGTATCGGTGCCCTATACCGTGGTCCCCATACTGAAGGGATTGCTGCCCACCATAGCGATCAGCTGGGTACCTTACCCCAACGATCATGGGATGAAATCTTTGCCTTTGCCCAAGACTGTGGCAATGCCTTTTTGCCTGCCTATGTCCCGATTATTGAGCGACGACGGGATACTGAATATGGTGATCGTGAGCGCAACTTCCAGCTTTATCGCCGAGGTCGATACGTAGAATTTAACTTGGTCTATGACCGAGGAACAATTTTTGGCTTGCAGACCAATGGCCGTACTGAATCTATCCTGATGTCGTTACCACCATTGGTGCGCTGGGAATATGCATATTCTCCCGAGCCTAATACCCCTGAAGCAGAACTATATGAGACTTTCTTAAAACCTCAAGATTGGGCTACAGGGTAGACTCGCCAAAATATCTAAAGTAAAAGCCAGGGTATCTGTTGCATATTCAACCCCTGGCTTTTTGCGTGTTAAGCCTTTGATTTTGGGGAATCTGAACCATAATTTCAGGCTTTCTTTGCGAATGTGAGGGAAATGGGGCGTTTCGGCTCACTGCTAGCGAAAAAAATTAGTTGCTAGACCTAACTTTCCCAGTACACTACGAAAGGATTGAACAGTCACTAGTATTGGATATGGCTCAGGCAAAAATTGGCATTATTGGCGGTAGTGGCCTTTATAAAATGGAGGCTCTGACAGATGTAGAAGAAGTTCAAGTCAAGACTCCTTTTGGTGATCCTTCAGATGCGCTCATTGTGGGCACCTTAGAGGGAACACGAGTTGCTTTCCTAGCCCGCCATGGCCGGAATCATCATCTTATCCCGAGTGAATTACCCTTCCGGGCCAATATCTATGCCATGAAATCTTTGGGTGTTGAGTATTTGATCTCCGCTTCGGCAGTTGGCTCCCTCAAGGAAGAAGCGAAACCTTTGGATATGGTGGTGCCGGACCAGTTTATCGATCGAACAAAGAATCGCGTCTCCACCTTCTTTGGTAATGGCATTGTGGCCCATATTGGTTTTGGTGACCCTATTTGTGGGGCTTTGGCTGGGGTAGTGGGAGATGCGATCGCATCTCTGAATCTCCCAGACGTAACCCTTCATCGCCAGGGCACCTACGTGTGCATGGAAGGTCCTGCCTTTTCCACCAAAGCAGAATCGAACCTATATCGCAGCTGGGGTGGCACCGTCATTGGCATGACCAATTTGCCTGAAGCTAAACTGGCACGGGAAGCAGAAATGGCCTATGCCACCCTCGCCCTAGTCACCGACTATGATTGCTGGCACCCAGAACATAACAGCGTCACGGTAGAAATGATTATTGGCAACCTCCACAAGAATGCGAGTAATGCCCAAAGCGTGATTAAAGAAACCGTTAAACGCCTGAGTCAGTCGCCCCCTGCTTCCAAGGCTCATAATGCTCTAAAGCACGCGATCTTTACCCCCTTGGATCAGGCTCCAGCAACTACCAAAGAACAACTCTCCTTAATTTTACAAAAGTATCTTTAGGCCATGCCCTGGTATATCAAAATTGAACGCGGCATTGTGGATAAAACCACATTTGATCGCCATGTGCCCGCCCATCTGGCCTATGTTAAAACCTTGAAGAGCCACCAGGCGAAAACGGGCTATTGGCGAGAGAGTGCAGGAGGCATGCTGATCTTTGAGGCCCAGTCCTACGAAGAAGCTCAAGACATCGTAGAGCAAGACCCCCTGATCTTGAACCATTGTGTTGAATACGAATTACATGAATGGGTACAAGTTGGAGGGCAGCCTTTATAGCTCGAGTCTAGCTGCCAATGGAGGAGATACTCCAGCTCTATTTCTTCGGAGATAGGTACATAATCATATTTCGTCCTTCACGCTTGGGCGCTTGCTGGATTTCTGCAAAATCGAGCAAATCATTCGCCATCTTCTTTAACAGCGCTTCGGCTAAATGGGAATGTTGAATTTCCCGGCCTCTAAATGTGACGGTTGCCTTCACCTTATCGCCAGATTTTAGAAAGCGCTTGGCGTGGTTTACCCGCACTTCGTAGTCATGGGTTTGAATCTTGTAGCGCATTTTCACTTCTTTGACGTCAGAAGTATGCTGCTTTTTCTTTGCTTCCCGGGCTTTTTTCTCTTGTTCAAATTTGAACTTACCGTAGTCCATGACCCGGCAAACTGGTGGATCGGCCTTATCACTCACTAGCACCAAATCCAGATCCCGCTCATCGGCGATTTCCATGGCTTCGCTGGGCGCCATAATGCCGAGCTGGGTTCCATCTGCATCAACTACGCGAATTTCGGGAAAACGAATACGTTCGTTAATATTAGGCTGGTTTTGTTGATTTCTTTTTTTTATTGGAGCCACAGGCGTTTAATTTACTATTAATTAAGATAGCGAAAGAAATAAGGGAAAACGATTACCCCTTTCAAACTAACAGATCCAGATTAGAATCAGCATTCTCTTAACACATCCGTCACATCTACTCTGAAAACAGCTGTTCCTTGAGGAGATCCTTCAATTATAGATGGAGCAACTTGTTAGAGAATCGCCGACAGCTCTAGGCCCTGAACGGTTAGTCACCTCAAGATACTCTGAGATCTCAGCAGGTTTATCACCCTGCCTCGCCCCTTCACGGAATAGGGTAAATCGAAGCTTATCCCTGCTTTTTTCCCAGTGTTAAGACGATAAAAAATTAACCCTTTTCTCTACTCTAAAAAACAAATGTCACAATGAAGTCAGGCCACACCGCAAACTAAAACAAAATGCCGATGTCAAAAATTCCCTTATTGGGGTTGCAGGCTGCCCAGTTCCGACATCCTATTGATTTGGAAGCAACCCAAACCCTTCAGCAGCTTCCTGGGTTAGATTGGCTTGTACGAAGCCTGCTAGGAAGCGTAGCCGAACAAGTCTTCTATCTAGAAAATATTGGATCTAGCGTTTTAGTCAGCGAACGACAACTTCCTGACCTTCACCACCTGCTTGTTGAAGCCTGCCATATTCTTGACTTGGAACAGCCTCAGCTGTACGTTCGCCAGAATCCTACTCCGAACGCATATACCTTAGCTATGCGGGGACAGCAACCTTTTATTGTGGTGCATACGTCACTGCTAGAATTACTCGATCCCCCTGAGATACAGGCTGTATTAGCCCATGAGCTGGGGCATCTGAAATGCGAGCATGGCGTGTATCTCACCATTGCTAACTTGCTCGTGCTGGCGGCTGGTCAGTTGTCTCCCTTTGGTGGCTTAATGGCCCAAAACTTGCAACGGCAGTTGATGGCTTGGGTCCGCTGTGCAGAATTCACTTGCGATCGTGCGGGGTTACTCGTCACCCAAAATGCCAATGTTATGGCATCAGTCCTGATGAAATTAGCAGGGGGATCATCTACCCTCGCCTCTCAGCTGAATGTAGACGCCTTTATTGACCAAGCACGAGCCTATGATCGCATCGATCATGATTTAGGTAACCTGCTCAAGTCAGTTCGCACTGCTGAGCTGACTCATCCTCTGCCTGTGCTTCGAGCCCGAGAAATTGATCGATGGTCAGATAGTCCGATGTATCAATCCCTATTGCAAACCTATGCAGCTAATACAGACCACCCTCTAGCCTGGAAAGATTGGTGATCTAAAAAAAGAGCAGGCTGGCAATCTGCACATCCTACTCTTTTAAAATCCATCTAAAATACGTGAATTAGAAAACCATGCTGAGGAGTCTATTCAGTACTATATGGCGTTACTGATACTGAAGTGATCAAACCAACAGCGCTGTCCTTGCCAAATCACACGGCCGGTGATGATGGCCCATCCGTTCTCAAAATCAGCTTGAGCCACAAATTGCCAGACCGAATCTCCTCGGTTATCCAAGCCAAAATATTTGATGCCTTGATAAGCTGTCATCTGGCCACATCGACCCAGTAGCTCAGCAAAGCTCTGATCTAAGCTGTCCTTCTGGGTAGATTTCAATAGCGTAGGAGTACATTGACGAGAGAATTCTCGACTATCCCAGTTCCCAATAATTTTGGGAATTGAATCATTCACATAGGTTAATGACTCGCTATACTGCCAAGCTTTTTTCCAAGGCTTGGGCATAAATCCTCTTAAAAAAGTAGGAATACGCTGATAAGCCTGAGATTCATCTTGAATGTCTGCTTTTAGTGCTAGATACTCAGAGTTTTTATGCCAAGAACGGGCTTCGGCAGGCTGAGGCTGCCTGATTTCCATCAAAGCTTGTAAATCACTGAGTTCTCGAACCTCAGTAGTGAGGCGTTGCGGTTGGGAAGAGTGTTGTTGAAAAGTAGAGATAGATTCTCTATTCGGTAAAATCAGGACCACCAAGAAGGCATAGAGAATTGCTACGGTGGCAATAATACCTAATAGCAATCCAGCTAGAACCATTAAAATTGCTTCCATCTGTTAAGGCTTCTAATGTACGGGAATTTAGATGCATTCATGACATCCCCGAAACTGGGGTCCCCCCATGTTCTTAGGATGCCCAACCGATTGGAGTAATCCGACGTCTGTGATACCAAAACAATGTTTTAAGCGAATTGAGGCCTGATTTATTCAAAACTGGCAATCATAATACTCCCTTGTCGTCCAGGCAGCTCTAATGTAGTGGTTGAATTTACTTCTGAGACTTTAGGCGTTCCGTAGATACAGTCCAGTTTTGAAATAGATTGGGGTAACGGGCTGAGGTCGACGGTGATCGAACTAGACTCAGTACTAGTATTGATAGCTACAATCAGCACTTCTTCTGCCAAAGAACGGCTAAAGACATAGGTCTCATCCGTAGCCAGTAAAACTTGGTATTGGCCAGTTCTGAGAGCAGCATGTTGGTGCCGGATTTGAATCAGCTGTTTGTGCATGGCTTGTAATGGGAGATGCCAATCGGCCTCTTCAGGAAAACTGCGACGGCAATCAGGATCGATTCCGCCTGGGAGCCCCACTTCATCCCCGTAATAGATGCAAGGAGCACCGGGAAAGGTTAGCAACAGGAGTGTTGCCAGTTCTATGGTGCTGTAGTCCAAATGCACCATCGACAGCAGTCGAGCCGTATCATGGCTGGACAGTAAGTTAAGTTGGGTCAGTTGAATGTCCCAGGGATACCAGGTCAGTAAGTCCTGAATTCGTTGCTGATATTCTGATGCCTCCAGGGCGGGATAAGGCGCATAGGTCGGTTGAGTTGTATAGTCTATATCCACTCGATCGCCTGCGGCAAAAGCGATAGTGGCCTGCCGAAACTGGTAGTTCATCACCCCATCAAATTGGTCACCTTGTAGCCAGGGCTGGGCATTATCCCAGATCTCGCCCACAATATAGGCTTCTGGGTTGATACCTTTGACGCGATCGCGAAATTCTTGCCAAAATTCAGGGACTTGAATTTCATTGGGCACATCTAAGCGCCACCCATCAACGCCTTGTTTTATCCAGTACTCCGCAATTTGCATAATGTACTCACGCACATCGGGGTGGTCATGGTTGAACTGGGGCAAGGCTCGATTGCCACTCCAACCCACATAATTAGCAGGCTTGCTACCTTGATATGCTGCAACAGGCCAGCCCTCAATTCGAAACCAGTCCACCCAAGGTGAGTGAGGGCCATTTTCTAAGATGTCGTTAAAAAAGAAAAATCCTCGGCTGGCATGATTAAAGACACCATCCAGTACCACCTTAATTTGGTGTTCGTGGGCTGCTGTTAACAAAGCAGTAAGTGCTTCATTCCCGCCTAAAATGGGGTCTACTTGGTAATAATCATGGGTGTGATACCGATGATTACACGCCGATTGAAAAATGGGTGTTAGATAGAGCGCTGTGATGCCTAAATCAGCTAAATAATCGAGACGATCAATAATCCCCCACAAATTTCCCCCTTTATATCCTTGGACGGTAGGCGGTGCGTGCCAAGACTCCCAATTTACTTGGGACGGAATAGAGGAATGTGGGCGGAAAGCGAAACGATCAGGGAAAATCTGATAAAAGACAGCATTTTTAACCCAATCAGGCGTATAAATCTGCATTATCACCAACTAAGCAACAGAGTAATGGCAATGGTATAACAACTAGCTGAAGAATTAGCTATCCCTTCATTAGCTGTAGCAATGAGGTTAAACCGAGAACCTGTACGATTCTATATCTGAAGTTACTTATCCATATAGAGGTTGTCTAAGTTAGTATTGATTTAAATCTCCTTGGGCTATCCTTAATCTCCTCATTTTTTGAGGATATATTGATTAGATTTTTGCATTTTCCCTCCATTAATCATGGCGGTTTCAGGAATGCAGACTGTATTCATTGTCTATACCAATGGAAGACAGGACAGCTGACTATCCAGTTTTTCTTTTTTTCTAAGACTCTCTTTTCGCCTGCTATGTAAAATTATTAGCAGTGCAGGTTTTCGATGTTGATGCTTATTTCTCTTGGATGCCATTGGCTCCAACCTAATGACACATGAAAGATGACGTCGTCGAGGCTGCCCATGAACGTCAGCGCCTCTCGGTTCTACACAAACAACTGATTATCAGCTTAAAATTTCATCACAGCCAAACCTTGGAACAAATTCCTGTGGAAATGGCAGTTCAAGCCATGATTGAAGTATGGCAAGCCTGCAATCCATCTCAATTACCTAAAAATTAGTGGTCAGCACTTTGACCCTATGACTGGAACGGTTTTATCCAGCGCCTAGTCATATCCTGATAGATCGTTTGATCGAATGAGTGAGTCTTGCTGTATAGATGTCTGCAATTCATGGTGCAACATGTCATAAATCTGGCTGCCAGTAGATGGAGGCAGCTAGTAGGATGCACGAGAGTTTCAGTCGGGGTGTCTCGCCTAGCAGATTGAGGTAGGTATATCTAGGCTCTAACAGATTTAGGCTACGGAACTTCAATCTGTTGTGCCCAACTTAGCTTTGAGATTTGGGAGGGACTTTTGCTGTTTGCATCGCTTTAATTAATTCTGCCAGAGAGACTTTGAGCTGAATGCCAGAATCAAATGCGACCATGCGCTTATTTTGGCGCTTTAACGTCTCGAAGTGCAGGTGAGGGCCAGTGGAATTTCCGGTACTCCCCACTAATCCAATGATGGTTCCTTGAGAAATCCATTGACCGGGCTGGACATAAATCTTGGATAGGTGAGCATAACGGGTCGCCAGTTGCCCATCTTGGTGTTGCAGTAGAATTGCTAAGCCATAGCCACCCATAAAACCTGTGGTTTGGACTTGACCAGGAAACGTCGCTAGAACAGGTGTGCCTGTTGGTGCTGCCAAGTCAGTGCCAGCATGGAAACTAGTTTGGCCTGAGATCGGGTGAGTCCGCCAACCAAAGGCTGAAGTGATGGAGGCGGGCATGGGCAACGGAAAGATCATCTGTTGCCGATTTGGAACGAGCCACTTTAGGGGGTTGGGAGAGGAAGACAGCCGTTTAATCGAGGGAGAGGTTTTTGCTAAAGGACTCAAAGAGACCGGAGCACCTTTAACCCAGGGAGTTGGGGCAGTCTTGGGGATATAGGACGGAGAATAGCCTGTCCACTTGGGGGCAGGCTGTTGTGGTGGTTGATAAGAATAGGTCGAATAGGTTGGAGCTGAAGCAACAGGAGTATATTGACGAATCGGGATTGTGGGTTTCTGGGCTGTTTGAATCGCAGGGCCACACAGGGTTGCTGCGAGGACTGGATCAATGTTGAGGCTTGCTTTACAACCCGAAATGCTACCCGATAGAACGGTCTTATGCGAGGTCGGGGTCGATGTGGTCTCTACCGGCACCGGGGCATGGGTGATGGAATAAGTGCTGGAATCTGTATTTGTGGGGGCGATGGCAGGACGGTCAGCTACCTGCGGCATGACTTGTGGTGATATGGCTGGAGCTGTTGGAGCAGCCTGGACAGGTGTTTCAGGTAAGGCAATGGGCTCAGGGATAGATGGTACAGGTGGTGCGACAGGCGCTGGTTCCCAAGCAGGTTCAGGTGGATCGATAAATGTGTCGACGGGTGGTGCTGCAGGAGAGATGGGGGCTGTTTCTGTGATGGCCGGACTCTCAAGATCAATCGCTTGGGCTCGCTGATTTAGAGACAGAACTCCCAAGCCAAGGGGAAGGCTTAGCCAGCTACCCAGGCACAACAGAGATGTTGACCGAAGGTGAGTTCGGAGCGAGAGTGAGCGATGCATCATACCAATTCGATCCTTAGAGGTGATTCAGTTTTTTGTCGGTAATCAATGGAAAACACATCAGTAAAGCAAAGAGAGACAAGGTTAAGTTAACCTTCAAGACTTAGCAAAGCATACCTACTAAGGAAGAATCAACCTAGCCACTTATTTCCTAATGGTAGATAAATTTTTAAGGAAACGACTTTCTTCCTTTTACTATACCTAGAGTATTGATGCCTTCATAACCCTAGACGTTTTGCTAAATCTTGGCGGATGGGTTGACTGGCTTTGGGATAAATTTTAATTAGATCTAAATAATCTGGCAGTAATTTATGGATGCCTTGGGTTTGCCAAAAAAGATAGCCATTTTCTAGACCTAATAAGGTGAGGGCGGTTAATTCTTCTAGGGAATGAATCGGAGATCTATTTTGTGCAGGTAACTGTTCAGCAATGGTTGCTAGGTTGATGGCTTGATCTGGGACTGGATTTTGCCAATTCAGGCCAATGCCGAGCACTGCTGTTTGAACCTGTTGATCTTGAAGGCTGGTTTCGATTAGGATACCCCCAAACTTTTTCCCCAGCACTAGCAGGTCATTGGGCCACTTGAGCCACACTGGGATGTGATGCTGTCGCAGCAGGGTAGCCAGTCCCCAAATGGTGGCCACGGTGATTTGGACGGTTTGATCGGCGGGGATACGAGGTGCGATCGCAACCGACAGATACAGTCCCCCCAGAGAAGAGTCCCAAGTCCGTCCTCGCTGGCCCCGACCGGCTTGCTGCTGGGCTGCAACGATGGCCGTTCCAGGTGTTGCCCCCTGTTTAATCATTTCCCAGAGCTTTGTATTGGTGGAGTCAAGGATCTCAAAGTGATGGAGAGGCCGCCCCCAGGCTTGGGTCGTTAGATGAGTCTGAAAGGCTTGTTGGTCAAATCCCACAGTCCGGTGGCTAGGCCCGTTAAAACTGGAATAGGCGCGCTAGCATAGGTAAGCCTAGCATTGTTTAAGGTCTATTCTGCCCCCATGCATACCTGGAATTGGCGCACCTGTGAGGGTCGCTCTTACTTAACGTGTAGTTTGCTGGAGCCTTGGCCCCATGGCTTTTTCACCCGAGAATTTTGGCCTAGGCCCCCGGCTGAGTTGGCCCTGGTGCTGAAAGCAGATGCTCAAACCTTTCGTGTTAAACAGGTGCATGGCAATGCAATCTTAAACCCCACGGAAGTTCAAGCCTATTGGGACCAGTTGCCGTCTCAGGCTGCTGAAACAGATGAAGCGGTATCAGAATTCCCTCCTGCGGATGGCCTGATCAGCCAGAATAAAAACCAGGCTGTTTGGGTTTGTACGGCCGACTGCACCCCCGTATTGATTGCGGATACTCGCTTGGGTCATGTTGCGGCTGTCCATGCCGGATGGCGGGGAACGGCTGCCAAGATTGTGCCCATGGCTCTGACTCGTCTGCAAGAACAGGGGAGTCAGCTCAAAGATATTCGAGTGGCAATGGGACCTGCGATCGCAGGTGAGATGTATCAAGTCGATACGGAGGTTGCCGCTCAAGTCGGTAGTACCGTCGTCGACCCCCATCTTTCTGAGCAGTCTGCTGAAGTCATTGCTGAGCATCTTTTACAAGTTGAACACTCCCCGCTGATTGCCGATTCAGAGTCGGGACGAGTGCGATTAGATGTGCGGCGGGTGAATGCCATGCAGTTAGAGCAGATGGGGGTGCTGCCAGACCAGGTTGCGATCGCAACCCATTGCACCTATCAAGATCCCGATAAATTCTTTTCCTATCGGCGAGAACATCGGAAACAAGTTCAGTGGTCAGGTATCGTTAGTTGCTAGCAGCAGAAGACCCAGCCTGGACCTATGTGCTTGGGCAATTGCAATCAGGATATGGTGTAGCCTCTGGACGAGCAGTGGACTCTCCTTATCCAGAGGGGACGATTGCGCTACAAATGCCTCATTTCCAAAAATTAGGATTAGACCTATCCCCCTACTATCCTGGCACCCTGAATATCTCTATTGCTCCAGCTCAGTTTCAGATGATTCAGCCTCAATGGACGTTTCCTCTGGTGCATTGGTATCCAGCATCTTGTCCTGAAACATTTTCCTTTTCTCCCTGTCGAGTAAAGTATGGTGACCATCGTGCTGCGGGACTGATTTATTATCCCCACCCTGAAACAAAACCGGATCATTTTCAGAATCCATCGATCATTGAAATATTAGCTCCCCTTATCCCCCGGATGGAGATGGGGGTTGCAGTTACCTTGGGGGTGCTGTCCCAGCAGGTTGAAATCTTTGAACCTGAACTGTGAATGTTAGGGAGAGATGGAGCAGGAAGAAATTCAATGAAGATGCGACGTTCTTTTTGGACTGATCGTCCCCGCCATGTCAGCAAGCAAGAGTACAATCGCTATTCATTCATGGTGTTTGGAACGGTTGTCACTGGCGGGCTAGGGGCAATGTTTTTGATCGGTAGTGTGTTAGGGATTACGACCTGGCAAGCGGATAAGCTGGCTAAATTACCAGAAAAGTCGATTTCTGAAGCTCTGAATTATAGAGGTGATCCCACCCCACCTTTCAAAATCTCTGGTTTCCTATGGGCCTCAGATCCTATTGTCATGCCTGATGATCCTGAGCTGAAGGTACTGAAGGGAGAACTCCAGGTTTCAGCTGAGTTTAGTGGCTCGGAAGTGGTGGCCGATGAAGTGCTATATGAGTGGCAGGATCAGGTAGATTCAGTGGTGTTATCTGCAGATAACACCCTTCAAGCATCAACCCAAACAATTTTGGTCAATTCTGATTTAGCTCAGTTGCCAGTAGAAAGGGATTTTAACGCTCGCGCTCAATTGCAATATGATGGCCCTTCGCGGACTGCTCGCCCTATTGCTATTGAGTATCAAGATCAAACTTTTCCCTTGGCTGATCTGCCCGCGACTCGCTCTGTCAAACCTAGGGTATTGCGTCAGTATATCCCTAATGGAGCAAAGGTTACCCTGATTGCCAGTGTTGGAGCAGGGCCAGTAAGCCAACTGGTTGCCCCTCAGGGCCAGAAACTCCAAATTCTCCGAGGGAGTGAAGCAGAAATCCGTAAGACAGGAGCCTCACAACGCTTGATGTTTGGGTTAATTAGCTTTGTTTTACTAGGGAGTAGTTATTTTCTAGGAAACATGACTGCCCGTATACGACAAAGCTTTGTGGTTCGCTCGAATCAACCTTAGGGGTTAAGAACTTAGAATTTCGAAGTTTTTAACTTCCAGGACTGGGCCAATCATCGCCACCGTCATAATGTCATCTCGAATATTACCCGTTACTTTCACTGCCAGCCCCTCTTGCTGTAATTCGGTGGGGGGTTCAAAGAGCTCGTAGGTGGTCTCGCTGGCTGCTAGAGCCCATACCCCTAGACCAAAACTTTGAAAGGTGATGGTTCCTTGTGCTTCTATAGACATGCTAATTTTATGCGGAACGAGTGGCGGATTTGGATGCTAGATAAACCAACGCTAAACAGAGCAAAGCATTGATGGCTAAAAATCCCTGGGCAACGGCTGTGCTGCCTAACCAGACGACTTGGGGGGCCATAAACGCACTGACGCCTAGACAGGCTGTCATTCCCACTGAACCGCCAAGGGCTAACCACTTGAGCTGAGGATGGCTCAGGAAGAGGACAATCAGTGCTAAAGCCATCAAAACATTAGCCGTTAAAGGGTTTAATGCATTAGTGCCCTGAATCGCACTGCCCAATTCTGGCAAGGAGCTTCCCACAACGCGAAGGGGCCAATGGGGAAGATCCACGAGATGAAAACAGCGGAGGATAAATAAGCCAGTGCTGCCCAAAATTAGCCCTAACCCCATTGGCCAATTCCAAGGTAAGCGGAATAGGGAGGCGAGCACGGCAGCAACTGCTAGCATAAGCAGCTTATAGCCCCAGTTGACGGCTCTGGCGTCGAACCAGAAGCGTGGCCCTAAGAATAAGCCATTACGCAGCCATCCCATAAAGCCATTAAACCCAAAACTTTTTTGAGCGGCTAAGCTGACGGCCTTGCTAGCGTCTAATTTACCCGTACCAAAGTAGTTGGAGGCATCATCTTTGACAGCAGCTGCAGACTGCTTGAGGACTTGTTCGACTTGATCAGGATTTTGGACCCCAATGGATCGAATTAAGGCAGCGACACCAGCCACATGGGGGGCAGCCATGCTGGTTCCTTGGAAGGCGGCAAAGATGGAAGAGCCATCTCGGGGATTGATGGTATTTTGCAGAATACCGCCCAAGCCATTATTGTCTCTGAGGGAGCCCCCAGGGGCTGAAATATCGACCCCGGCACCGTAATTGGAGTAAGGTGCTTTCTGGCCTTCAGCATCCAGGGCAGAGACGCCAATGACATGGGGATAACGGGCCGGAAATTCCACGGCACTTCTGGCCGCATTACCCGCAGCGGCCACAATCACTACACCTTTTTTATGGGCATATTCAATGGCTTCTCGCATCAGTTCACTTTCACCCCCCCCGCCCAGGCTCATATTGATGACGTCGGCTCCGTTGTCAGCTGCAAAGCGAATGGATTCCGCAATATCCGCTACAGTGCCCGAACCACCCCGACTTAAAACTTTTAAGGGCATTAGCTGAGCTTCATAAGCGATACCCGCGACGCCAAAGTTATTATTGGTGGATTGCGCGATGGTGCCTGCTACATGGGTGCCATGGCCATTATCATCGGTTGCATTGGCCCGATCGTTGACAAAGTCATAGCCAGGTACAAGGCGAGTCCGCTTTAAATCAGCAACGGGAGCGATACCTGTATCAATCACGGCAACGGTTGTGCCTCGCCCCCGACTAGCTTGCCAGGCTGCCTCCATGTTGATGCTTTTGAGGTTCCACTGCTGATCAAAATCTGGATCGTTGGGACTGAACGAAGTCTGGTAAGCATAGTTGGGTTCAACAAATTCGGTAAATTCGCTAATACCAGATTTTTTAACCGCGTTGAGGAGCTGTTGATCTCCCTTGGCAATGAACACATGGTCATTTAAGGAGAACTGACTGTTATAGGTCAATTTAGTTTGGAATTGCTCTGATAAAGAATTGACCTGCCTTTCAATCTCTGCCGTTGTGAGAGATTCTTTGAAGTCAAATACTAGGGAATCATATTGTCCCTGAGCAGATAGCCCTTGGAAATTTGAGATCGCCCAACTGAAACCCGCTATAAACAGTAGCAGCAGCAGCCATTTTTTCATGTCAAATCCTTAGCAAATGAGTTGCTTGTACAACGGTTCAGATGGTCTTACGTATTCCTTGTCTATCGATAGACTGGATGGCCTGGTGCTAGTCAGCGGGATAACAATTGAGACTTCTGATTGAGAACGAAGTCAGATCAATAATCCGAAATTTCAGTTATTTCGAGTGGTTCTAGTTTTCCCATTTTAGTTCTTGCCTGTCTCATCGACCAGTTGTGGCTCTTGGCCAAGTTGTGATTGTAAGAACTCAGTGAACAACTGCACCTTGGCAGAAAGATGCTTGCTCACGGGATATAGGATATGAACTGCGATCTCAGGACTTGCATAATTTGATAGAACCACTTGCAAGCGATCAGCTTTCAAATCTTCTCCCACCAGAAAGTGGGGTAAAAGTGCAATCCCCAACCCTTTGAGAGCTGCCTGTCGTAGCACTTCGCCATTATTCGAACAGACAGTCCCTTGGACTCGAATCGACTGGGTTTGATTTGGCCCCTTGAGTTCCCACTGATTGAGGGGGGCTGAGTAGCCATAGTGCAAGCAAGAATGGTTCTTGAGTTGATCGGGATTTCCAGGAATACCCTGTTGCTCAAGATAAGCGGGAGCAGCACATAGCACT
The DNA here is from genome assembly GCF_018336915.1 of Acaryochloris marina S15. GTDB lineage: Bacteria > Cyanobacteriota > Cyanobacteriia > Thermosynechococcales > Thermosynechococcaceae > Acaryochloris > Acaryochloris marina_A. Next base: position 2,205,906 of record NZ_CP064923.1, read on the forward strand.
CTGGGGGCAGGACAAAGGGTGTGAATGATTAAGCTACTAGTTGTTGGCTGTGCAGAAATGCGAATGCTAATGTCGAATCCTTCTTCGATCGGGTCAATAAATCGATCATTCAGGACTAATTCCACCTTTAAGTCTGGATGTTGAGTTAAGAAGTTAGGGAGAATTGGGGCCAAGTACTTTGTGCCAAAAGACATAGGGGCATTGACCCTTAGGGTTCCTTTGGGCTGGGTTTGGTATTGGGTAATGGCTTCTTCTGCCTCTGCCACTTCTGCCAGGATGGCTCGACAACGCTCATAAAAAGCCAGACCAGTTTTTGTGGGTGTCACTTTGCGAGTGGTGCGCTGTAAGAGCTGGATCCCTAAACTGTCCTCTAGGTTAATCACCAGTTTATTGACTTGCGATCGTGACAGTCCCATTTTTCGAGAAGCTGCTGCAAAGCCACTGGCATCGACCACTTGGGTGAAAGCATGCATACTGTCGAATTTATCCATATTATTGTCAACAAATAAGAGACAATCTGTCAATAAAATATCATATTGTCATTTTATTGAGGTTAGTTGATGATAGACATATCACCGACTGGAATCGGTGATTTACCCTTCACTTCTAAAAATGAGAGGTCGACTTCAATGATCGATATTCGTCGAGGTCAAGAAAGAGGATCTGCAGACTTAGAGTGGCTCAAGAGCTATCACACTTTTTCCTTTGGCCAGTACTACGATCCTCGCCATATGAGCTTTGGACCCTTGCGAGTGATCAATGAAGATTTCATCCAGCCGGGGCAGGGGTTTGGAACCCATAGCCACAAAAATATGGAAATTATTACCTATGTGTTAGAGGGAGCTCTAGAGCATAAAGATAGTCTGGGAAATGGCTCCATCGTTAAACCTGGAGATGTTCAGAGAATGACAGCTGGCACAGGGATTCAACATAGTGAATATAATCCTTCCCTCTCTGAGCCGGTTCACCTATTGCAAATCTGGATAGTCCCTGATGCTGAAGGTTTAGAGCCTGGATATGAACAAGTTCATTTATCTATAGATCAACAAAGAAATCACTTACACCTGTTGGGTTCTAGAAACAGTCAGCAGGGAGTGGTCACCATTCATCAAAAAGTGGATTTATATGGGGCCCAGCTCAGCCAGCAAGGATCGGTTGTCCATCCGTTGTCAGCGCACCGAATCGCTTGGCTGCACGTTGCCAAAGGTGTAATTCAGCTTAATGAGAAGCATGATCTAATGGCGGGAGATGCTGCTGCCATTTCAGATCTCCATGAGATTAAAGTTCATGGACAGTCTGAAGACGCTGAAATCTTGTTATTCGACATGGTGGCCTAGAGTAGCAGTAGGTAGCTTGTCGCCCTGATTCGAGTGATCCATTCCAATATATAGATGACTCTGTACTAAATCTAATAAAAATGTGGTCAGAGAAATAGCCAAAGTCATTTAATTTTTTAGCGATCGAGATTTATTTCCTAAAGTAGGCAACCTATTTCTACAGCTAAGTTGAGAACATCGGCTTGTCTCTTCCCTGCTCAAAAAAATGCAATAGTTTGAATGAAGTTAGGATGATTTCCTGAATAAAACCTATTGTTTTGGACCCAATTTTTAGTTCTTGATTATATTAGAGGGAATAGTTGTAGGCAAATCTCTTCTATAAGATTAATTTGCTGAAAAATAAATGAGTGGGGGGATGCTGTATGTATGGCTTAGTGAATAAGGCCATTCAGGAAATGGTTTGTGACCATTTTGGTGAGGAGGCTTGGGAAGCGATAAGAGAGCTTTCAGAAACTAAATCTGAGAATTTTATTAGCTTAGAGAGTTATCCTGACGATTTGACCCATCGTTTGGTCAAGTCTGCCAGTCAAGTACTGGGAATATCTGCAGCTGAGATCATGGAAGACTTTGGGAAATATTGGGTTAAGTTTACAGGGCAAGAAGGTTATGGCGAAATGATGAACCTGGCGGGTGATGATTTGCCAGAGTTTTTGGGTAATCTTGATGACTTGCATAGTCGGCTTGGGGTAATTTTCCCCAAAATGCAACCGCCTTCCTTTCAATGTAGTGATCAGGAGAAGCAGACCTTAAACTTGCATTACTATTCCCATCGCAAGGGAATGGCTCCAATGGTATCAGGATTGGTGGAAGGACTAGGGGAACGATTTGATACAGAAGTAGAAGTAACCCAAGTCCAAGATCGAGAGCAGGGAGCTGATCACGATGTGTTCTCAGTCACCTACCAGCCATAGTCATCAGACAATTTCCCTGAGCCATAGCTTACCGCCAGAGCAATTTGCCACCGCCTTTCCATTCCATTTCGTTCTAAATTCTGATTTAGAGATTATTCAAGCTGGAGACTCTCTTCAGCATTTACTCCCTAAAATTTGTGGGAGTCAGTTTGGACAGCAATTTGCTATTCAAAGACCCCCTTTGTCACCTGACTTTGCAAGTCTCAGCGAACCTTGCCGTTCATTGCTGATTTTGGATTGCCTTGCCATCAACATGCAGTTGCAAGGGCAAATGATGTATGTTTCTGAGACTAATTTAATTTTCTTCCTGGGGTCTCTCTGGGTAACAGAAATCCATGAACTCAAACCTCTTGGATTACGGTTAAATCATTTTGCTGTTCATGATCGGGTCTCAGATTTTCTATTTCTTCTACAGGCAAAAAATACAGCTTTAAATGAAGCTCATAAGTTAGCAGATGAACGGGCTCAAAAGTTGGTGGCGGCTAAGGAGATGGCTGAAACTGCTAACTTAGCTAAAAGCACCTTTCTTGCCAATATGAGCCATGAATTGAGAACTCCTCTGAATGCAATTTTGGGGTTTTCGCAATTATTGAGTCGGGATTCAACCTTGACTGCTGCTCATCTTCATAAACTAAGTATTATCAATAATAGTGGTGAACATCTTCTAGCTCTGCTTAACGATATTTTAGAAATGTCGAAAATTGAGGCTGGACAGATCACCCTAGATCCAACTAATTTTAACCTTCATCACTTCTTGGAAGGGCTATATAATTTATTTCAACAGAAGGTCTCCTCTAAAAAGATCACCTTAAAGTTTCAGTTTTCTAAAACTGTTCCTCAATATATTCAGGCTGACATCAAAAAGCTTCGGCAGGTGCTGATTAATTTACTGGGGAATGCCATTAAATTTACGAATGAAGGTCAGGTTGATCTAAAAGTATCAAGTCGCATTTATATTAATGATTCTTACTCTGTAAATGTTCAGGAGCCTACCTGTTTATTAACCTTCTCAGTAGAGGATACAGGGCCTGGTGTATCAGAAGAGGATCAAGAGAAAATTTTTCATCCTTTTTACCAAACTGAGTATGGGAAACAGTCCCATCAAGGTGTACATGGAACAGGCTTAGGATTGTCAATTAGCCGTCAATTTGTCAATTTAATGGGGGGGGAATTATCCGTATCAAGTCAGCTTCATGAGGGAGCAACCTTTTCTTTTTCTATTCCCGTCAAGGTGAGTACTGCCAGTGCATTGGTACCTACCCTTGAACAGCGCGTTCTCCAGGTTCACCCTCATCAACCGATATTTCGTATCTTGGTGGTGGAAGATCATGCGGATAATCGATGCTTGTTAGTCACATTGCTAGCAACCATTGGTTTTTTGGTGAAATCTGCACAAAATGGCCAAGAGGCGTTGGAAGTCTGCCAAGAGTGGCGCCCGCATTTGGTTTGGATGGATATTAAGATGCCTTTGATGGATGGTCTTGAGGCAACTCAAAGGATTAGGGCAATGCCTCAAATCCCACAGCCAGTGATTATTGCTTTGACGGCCAATGCCTTTGATGAGGATAAAGAACGAGCGCTGACTTGTGGATGTGATGATTTTCTCCATAAACCCTGTAATGAGACGATTATTTTAGAGAAAATGACACAGCATTTGGGGGTGAAGTATTTGTATGAAGAATTGACTCCTCCGTTAACCCATTGTGACTCTCTGTCCCTGCCTAAACGGAACGATCTGAAGGCGCAGTTACTTGAAGTGATGTCTCAGTCATGGCTGACTCAACTGCAGAGCAGAGCCATTAGTTTAGATACGGATGGAATTTTTGACTTGCTAGAAGATATTTCACCTGAATATGAACATCTAAAAAATCTGTTGGCCTCTCTGGCCAATAATTATCGATGTGATGTAATCCTCGAGTTGACCCAGCAATAAGCGAGATAGGTCATTTGAGTTTGTGTTGAGCAGCAGGCAGCAAAGAGCCATCCATGGAGAGGGAAGGCTGTACCTAAGGAATAACCATGACAGGGCAAGGGGCTAAATTGATGACTCGATTACTGACGCTTTCTGATGCTCCTTCTTCAGTAAGGCCAACGCCTCGGCAGCCCATAACTATTAAATCTGCATTGATCTCATCGGCATAATCACAAATGCAGAAGGCAGGTCTTCCTGCCTGTTTTATGATTTCGGCGGCAATACCCCAGTCTGAAAAAGCGATTTTTGCATTTTGGAGAAGTTGGTCAATCGCTTGGTTGGCAGGGGTATCGTTTTCGGGAGCGTTCTCGGCATCTGGTTGCACTGACAGGATGACGAGTTTGCTATTGCAGAATTTAACGATTTCGGCCACCTTCTCAGCAGCATCCTGAGAAGCTCGACTTTGATCAATTGGAAACAAAATCGTCTTAAACATGAAGCTCTACTCCAGGGTACGGACTCCGGTAAAATATGGACGGCACGGAATCAGTTCACATTAACAACCAACCCGACCGACGAGTTTGGGTATAGATTTATCCCAACCATCATCATGCCAATACCCCATGCGCTCTGCTATGGGGGGTAATAAAACGCAATAGACGCTTTTAGGAGATTTTTACTGTGTCCAAGAAAACAATAGCCAATTTAACATCGGCAGATTTATCTGGTAAACGAGTTTTGGTGCGTGCCGATTTCAATGTGCCCTTGGATGGCGAGGGCAAAATTACAGACGATACCCGCATTCGAGCTGCTCTTCCTACGATTCAAGACCTAACGTCTAAAGGCGCTAAGGTGATTCTTGCTAGCCACTTTGGGCGTCCTAAGGGACAAGTCAATGAGTCCATGCGCCTGACACCTGTTGCGGCTCGTTTGTCTGAATTGCTAGGTCAATCGGTCACTAAATGTGATGACTGCATTGGAGATGAGGTAGCAGCAAAAATAGGTGCATTACAGAATGGACAAGTAGCCCTGCTGGAAAATGTCCGTTTTCATGCGGGTGAAGAAGCCAATGATCCTGAGTTTGCTCGCCAGCTCGCTGCTGTGGCTGATCTGTACGTCAATGATGCGTTTGGTACTGCACACCGAGCTCATGCCTCTACGGAAGGGGTCACTCATCACCTGAGCCCTTCTGTGGCTGGCTACTTGATTGAGAAAGAACTGAAATACCTACAGGCTGCAATTGAGAGCCCTCAGCGTCCTTTGGCGGCCATTGTGGGTGGCTCAAAAGTCTCCAGCAAAATTGGTGTGATTGAAACCTTATTAGACAAGGTAGACAAACTACTGATTGGCGGCGGTATGATTTTCACGTTTTATAAGGCTCGTGGTTTAGCTGTTGGTAAGTCTTTGGTTGAAGAAGACAAGCTGGAGTTAGCTCGTACTTTAGAGATTAAGGCTAAAGAGAAGGGAGTCGCACTATTGCTGCCCACCGATGTTGTGGTTGCAGATAACTTTGCGGCTGATGCCAATGCTCAGACTGTGAGTATTAGTGATATCCCTGATGGCTGGATGGGCTTAGATATTGGTCCCAATTCTGTGAAGGAGTTTCAGGCGGCACTTTCTGACTGCAAAACTGTGATTTGGAATGGACCGATGGGTGTGTTTGAATTCGATAAATTTGCAGCAGGAACCGATGCTGTTGCCCATAGTTTGGCTGCGATCACCGAGACGGGTGCTGACACCATTATTGGTGGGGGTGACTCGGTTGCGGCAGTTGAAAAAGTAGGTGTGGCTGAAAAAATGAGCCATATCTCTACGGGTGGTGGTGCAAGCCTAGAGCTTTTAGAAGGTAAAGTTTTACCTGGAATTGCTGCACTTGATGAGGCTTAAGACATTCGTCTAAAGCTATAAAATTCAACGAGAAAGGGGTACTCAGATGAGCACCCCTTTCTCGTGCCGGGTCGATGAATTTTTATTGAGGAGTGAGGGTGTTTTTAGTGGCTGCAGGCTCTATTTGAGAAGATTGTGATTTAGGCATCCAAGGCAAGCCTGCTAAGGTCGATTCGTTTGATAAAACCGACAATAAGGCTCCCCCTAATAGGAGGATTGGAAAGGGCAAAGCCAGGTGTTGGAGCCACTCAAACCCTCTAGCTAAAGCCAAGAGTGTTAGAAAGCTAATGAGCCAAATACGCATATTCAGTCCTTATTGAGGTCTTTAGGATGCCCCTTTTGAGGCAATTGGGACCAAGGCTTTACTTCCAGATTGTGTTTCTTTTTTCGGTATGACGGAAGTACTGTTGCCGGAATTTACAGTATTTTGCGTGGATAATTGATTCAATGTTTCTAAGAATCGCTCCTGTAACTCAAGAGAATCAAAGTCCACATCAATTGCTTTACCGTAGGTATCGATCTTGCTCCAGTGAAGGCGGCCTAAAGCAACTGATAGTTCTGAATAAGAGAGATCTTTCCACTGATTAAGGTGAGGAAATACGGGGAGTTGGGGGAGTGGAATGTTGTCAGATTCTGGTGTGAAGAGTTCAGGAGGGAGAATGAATCCTGGTGAAATCTGGAGACGAATGGGTGTAACATCCTTGGGAATCTTAGGGAGTTGCGGGACCGTGGATTCTTGCGGGTTGTTTGGGGTTGGATGTGACTGCACATTTAAGTTGTGATCAGCCATGGCTGGCTCGAAGATATCGAGAAGATCGGGGGATACAAACTCTAATTCTCTTTCAGGAATAGAAAAGCTTTCTTCGGACGGGGCGATGTTATTCCAGGCTGTTTCAGACTTGATATTTGCGGCCTGCAAGGGTGCCAGTAGATCCGCTTGCTGCACATAAGGTTCTTGACAGGCCACAGACTGGCTTAGGAATTCCCAGTCTTGGTCAAGATCAGTTTCTTGTTCTAGGACTTGGAGTTGCACACAGTGACGATCTATCTCTGCGTTGCCTCTTTGCTCGTCTTCGTTGGCTGCGCAACTGATGATCCAACGACCATGTTGGAGGAAGGTTGGCGGTAAGACTTCGATGCGCCCTTGAGAATCTGTGCGTAGGAGTTGATGGTGGACCACTTCTTGCCACAAACCATCTTCAACATACTGATGATGGATATGTACCTGGATGGGGCAGTCTGCTTCACTAGTTTGGGCGATGAGTTGATATCTGCCGACTAATATTTCAACACTTAGGGATTCCAGTGGAAGCCACGCAAAATCACCTTCTTTCTGAATCAGAAATTCTATGTCCACTGTCATCTTTGTTTACGTCCTACTCCACACAGCCACAGTTCAGAGATCCATATTTTCTAGGTATTGTCAAGGGACTCCAACATGGAGCACAGTGTAACTGATCTTGTTGGGAAATGGGAGTTTTAGGTGGAGGAATTCGCTTTGGCTGCGTTCAATTTATTTTGGAGTTGGGACGTTAGATCGCTGAGATTAGCCTGAGCTATGGATTCTTGTTCTCCAGAGGCTAGCCACTTGAGTTGCACGGTGCGATCGCAAGCTTCCGTATCGCCTAAAATTAAGCAGGCTATGGCACCACTCCGATTAGCCCGTTTGAGTTGTTTGCCAAAGGCACTGCCACTTAGATCCATCTCTACGGAAAAGCCGTTTTTTCTCAAATTCTGGCAAATTAGTAAGGCTTGTGCTTCTGCTTCTGGTCCCCGGGCCACGCAGTAAAAGTCTAAAGATTGATTTAATGCAATCTCAGCGTTTTGTAGGAGCATAATGAGCCGTTCCATTCCGATCGCCCACCCCACTGCAGGGGTTTCGGGTCCTCCTAATTCAGAAACAAGGCGATCATAGCGGCCACCGCCACAAACGGTGGCTTGATTTCCTAACCCCTCCAACTCAAACTCGAAGGCGGTGTGGGTGTAGTAATCTAGTCCTCTAACCAGGCAAGGATTAAGTTTATAGGTAATATCTAAATCGGTTAGAAGTTGTTGAACCCGGTCAAAATGCTGTTTGGAGTCAGTGCCCAAGTAATCCAAGATGTTGGGGGCAGACTGGGCTATCTCTTTTGTTTTAGGATCCTTGCTATCTAAAATGCGCAGAGGATTTCGTTGGAGGCGATCCTGGGAATCAGGATCTAGGTCGTCTTTGTACTGATTGAGGTAGTCGACTAAAGCCTCACGGTATTGTTGTCGATCTTCAGCAGTGCCGAGAGAGTTGAGGGTTAAGGTCCATTCTGGGACACCTAAAGATTTGAGGAGTTGGGAGGCGATAGCAATCACTTCAGCATCAGCGCGAGGATCTTGGCTACCCAGCGCTTCTACGCCTATTTGGTGAAACTGACGTTGCCGTCCTGCTCCTGGCCGTTCGTAGCGAAACATGGGGCCGATATACCAAAGACGCTGAACGCCTCCTTGGGCATGAAGTTTGTTCTCGATAAACGACCGTACGGCTCCAGCAGTCCCTTCAGGGCGCAACGTTATTGAACGATCGCCTCGATCTTTGAAGGTGTACATTTCCTTGCCCACCACGTCTGTGGCTTCGCCAATGCCGCGTTCAAATAGATTAGTCTGCTCAAAGATAGGGGTACGCAGCTCTCGATAAGCCGCCTGATGCAGGAGCTGACGGGCTGTAGCTTCGACATGCTGCCAATAGATCACCTCGTCCGGCAGAATGTCCCGTGTCCCTCGTGAAACTTGAATGAATCCCATGAAAAAATATCCTTATGGCCTTGACCCCGGTGCCTATTATCTCCGATTGCCTCAGTTCTGCCTCAGATTTATTGGAGGTTGAAAAGGAATAAGGATTGTACCTAAGATTTAATAGGTGCAAGATAAGATGAACTTGACCCAGGTAATGGCTTGAAAGACTTACTCCAAGCTATTTGTTATTACACCTATTTATTGTGACAAATAAATCCTATGGCTGATACCTTTACCCCCGAAATTAGCGATCGCATCTGCAAGCACATGAACGAAGACCATGCCGATGCCGTTTTACTTTATGCCAAAGTCTATGGAAAGGTAACCGAGGCGGAAGCTGCTCAGATTCTGAAAGTAGATTCAGAAGGGATGGACTTATCCGTAAATGCGGGGGCCCAAGACTCTACCATCCGTATTGCCTTTGATCATGTGCTACAAGATTCCGAAGATGCTCATCAGACGATGATTACTATGGTGAAAACAGCCCGTACCCAAATGACCTAAAGCGAGGGGCTATGTGTTGAGGAACATTAGGTAGCGATTTTCTTGCTGCCTGCCCGTCGTGGACGTTTCATGTTGATTTTCTGGACTGCTAAACCGGATAGTCCACCTGCTGCTAATGCAAACACAGGATTGATCATGGCATTCACAAGACAATCTAGCCCATACATAATCAGGGCGACTGACAAGGCTGCGACCGGGGCAGCTGCAGGGTGAGTCCAGTTGGAGACAGGAATTCGTCTGGCTAACGTGAGGACGGGCAAAATTAAGGCGGTCATTAAACTCACTAATCCTACTAAGCCATGATTGCCAAAGGCGATGATCCATAGGCTATCGGTCACGGATACATCTTGGCCCTGATCATTATAAATTCGGGCTCTGCCCCAACCTCCCCAGCCAAAAATGGGTCTAATCCGAGCTTTGGCAGAAAGAGTTTGCTCGTTCTCAAGGCGAAAGCTAAGGGAAGCCGCTCTGTCGGGTCCGGTGATTTGACTTGTCGTAGCAACGAGTTGGCGAGTATAGGTTGGTGTTAACAAACCCGTTGAACTGATGGCTAAATATCCCGCCATCAGTAGAGCTAGCAGCCAAATGGCAATGCTAGAGCGAGACCAGGTAACGGTAAACAGGATAACGAGGCTGATCAGTAACAGAGCATAGGCCCCGGTGGACCGCAGCAGAACAAACGTTACTCCAAGGGCCAACACGCACCAAATTATGGGAATATCCCCCAGACGAGTCAGGGTCCCCGCTCGCCATAGCCAAATGGCCATTAAGGTGGCGCTCATCATCCAAACCCCCAGCATTAGCCCATGCTCCATAAATACCGTGGGCCTAAAACCTCCTAGACGAAAAGTCTGCTCGAAAGAATGGGCATGGTAGCCGTAAATCCAGCGGTGCAGTTGGGGACTAAGCCGAATCTCCAGTAAGCAAAGGGGAACGTACAGGATGCCACCGACAATAATGCCAGTAGCCAACTGTTTGAGTCCGCTTAAATTCCCTAGGTACAATCGCCCCAAAAAATAGGGAAACCCCCAAGTCACCGTTTGGCCTAGGGCTTGGGCAAGGCCATCGTATAGCCCTAAATCATTGGTTAAAGACGAGGCGATGGGACAGAGACACCAGATCGCCATGGGGATATCTATCCAGCTGAATTTGAAGAGCTGGAACCGCTTGGCATCGAAGATAATGGTTGCGAGTAGAATGCCATAGCAAGTTGCCGACATCTTAGTGAGATCGGGCAAACCCACCAAGGGAAAACTGGCTTGGGGGAGAAATAGCCAAGCCCCAATAAAGCTGATCACTAAAGCCCGCTGCACCGGAAGCTGGCTGAATAAATAAAGGACCAACGGAATCCAACCAAACATCACGAGAAAAACAAGGAAGTTCATAAGCTGGGCCAGGGTGAGATCGCTAAGCTAGAAGATGGAATTAACAGCAGGATAATGGATTAGATATTTCCAGTCCAACGGAGTATTGATGTCAATGGAGTGAGATGAACCGTGCCTCGACGACGCAATCCTTTTCGGTACCTTCGCGAATGGGTTTTAGTTCTACTCTTTATCGCGATGTTTGCGTTATGTGTGGTGGGATTTAATCAGCCTTCTTCTCCTCCTACCCAGGCTACCCAGACAGCTTCTGAACCACAACTTGGGATGAATTTAGGGGAGGTGGTAAGTTACACCAGTCAATGGCCGTTTGTGGATGCATTTAAGCTGTCTCGCCCTTGGTTCTCTGGGCGCGAAGGGGCTGCTTTTGATGAGGGAGGCCCCTTGCAACTCACCTCTGAAGGTTGGGTTGCGGCCTTAGAACCCAAGCATTTTGCCGAGACCGTGATCTTTGACAATGGCAAAGGTCACTACCCGGCTGGGAAATATACTCTGCTGTATGACGGAGAAGGGGAGATTAGCTTTAACTTTGGTAGTGCCACCATTGCCAGTCAGCAGTCTGGACGGATGGTACTGGACGTAACGCCAATGGAGACGGGCATTTGGCTGAAAATCAGTCGGACAAATCCCCAAAATCCGATTCGGAATATTCGCTTGATTCTGCCGGGTTTTGAATATGCCTATCAGCAACGCTCCTTTCATCCATTGTTTCTAGAGCGGCTGCAACCCTTCAAAACCTTGCGGTTTATGGATTGGATGGAAACGAATGGCTCTGATATTCAAGAATGGAGCGATCGGCCCCAAGTATCGGATGTGACCCAAGCAGCTGGCAAGGGGGTGGCCTTAGAGTACATGATTGATCTGGCTAATACCCTGCAAGCGAACCCTTGGTTTACCTTGCCCCACAAAGCTTCGGATGATTATGTTCGTCAATTCGCGACGATGGTGCGTGATCGGTTAGATCCTGGGCTCAAGGTGTATGTGGAGTATTCCAACGAGGTGTGGAATAGCGCTCCCGACTTTAATCAACATCAGTATGCTCAGGCCCAGGGGTTAGGGTTGAAGCTGGCGGAGGATCCCTATCAAGCTAGCTTGCGCTACTATTCCCAACGGTCCGTCGAGATTTTCAAACTTTGGGAATCTGTATTTGGCAGTCGAGATCGCCTGGTGAGGGTGTTAGCGTCTCAGTATGTGAATCCTTGGACTGCAGAGCAGGTGCTGACTTGGCAAGATGCTTACAAATCTGCAGATGCCTATGCCATTGCCCCCTATTTCAGTGGGGAATGGGATTATCTGGAGAACTTACCGCAACTCCTAAACAGCTCTGAAGCCGAAATTTGGCAAAAGATGGAGGCGGAAATTAGATCCTATGGACCGTTTCTGCGAGAGAACTATAGCCGTATCCGAGATGAGTTTGGGTTGGAGTTAATAGCCTATGAGGGAGGACAGCATTTAACCAGTGCCGCATTTAGCGAAGCGCATGAAAAGAAGATTACTCAACTGTTTACCTCCCTCAACCGCCATCCTCGAATGGCCATGCTGTATCAGCAGTATCTCAATCAATGGCAAGAGGCGGATGGGGGATTGCTCTGTCATTTTGTAGATGTTTCACCCTATACCCGCTTTGGCAGTTGGGGAGCGCTGGAATATCAGAACCAACCTTTAGAAACTGCACCAAAATATCAGGCATTGGTGGACTTTATAGAGCAAGGTTCGCCTCAACAAAAATAAAGCTGACTTTATATTGGCTTTTCTTCTATTTGGGGCTTTGTTCAAGTTTAATCAGGAAGCTGTCTAGATTTATGGGGGGCTGGGGAACCCTGCAGGGAAGGCTAATCGTCTCTAAGTCTAAGGGCTGAGTTTTAGAACTAAGACGGCAAGCGAGATGAATCCTCGCTAGAATGAGAAAAGGTTACGAAATATTAAGCAACGTGTATATCGAACTTCCTGTAGTTGGCAAAGTCAAGAAACCTAAGGTGTGGGTGATTGGCCTTGTAAGCGCCATTGTCTTGTTGGGGGCAGTCGGGGCTAGATCTTTTGTCAATCGGTCTTCGGATAAACCCACCCTAGAAGACTTGACGGTCGAGGTGGAGTCAAAAGATGTCACCCTCCGGATTGACGCTAGCGGTAGTATCACACCGGCCAAAAGTGTCAACTTAAGTCCAAAGCAAGCAGGCGTTTTGGCAAAGCTGCTGGTAGAACAAGGAGATGAGGTTGAGAAAGGGCAGGTGATTGCCCGCATGGATACTCGTGATTTAGAAGGTCAATTAATTCAAGCGAATGCCTCTGTTGCTCAGGCAAAGGCGCGGCTGTCGGAGTTGCAGGCAGGTAACCGCCCGGAAGAAATTCAACAGGCTAGGGCTCGTTTAATCCGAGCGGAGGCCCAACTGGCCCAAATCGCGGGGGGTAATCAATTGGAAACTATTGCCCAGGTCCAAAGCCAAGTGGAGTCAGCAAAAGCCCGTTTGAGGTTGGCCTTGACTCGTCTGAATAGTTTTGAACAGCTTTATAAAGCAGGGGCAGAAACCCGCGATCGCAGAGATGAAGCACAAGCAGAAGCAGATACCGCCCGAGCCAACTTAAGAGAAGTGCAAAGACGTCTGCAAATTTTGCGGCAAGGGTCTCAACCTGCAGAGGTCCTAAGGGCTAAGGCTGATGTGGCGGAAGCTCGTCAAGCCTATCAATTGATGCAAAAAGGCAGTCGCCCCGAAGTGGTTCTGCAAGCAAAGGCAGCAGTAGCTGAGGCCCAAGGCCGTCAACGGGTGGTCATGACCCAGGTTAACGATACGATTATTCGGGCTCCCTTCGGAGGCATCATTACCCAGAAATTTGCGACGGAAGGGGCCTTTGTAACGCCCACAACTACCGCATCGAGCACTTCGTCGGCTACGTCGACTTCTATCGTGGCCTTAGCTCAAAAACTAGAGGTGTTGGCCACTGTTCCTGAAATCGATATTGGTAAGATTCGACCGGGGCAGATGGTTGAAATTCAGGCGGATGCTTTCCCCGATCAGGTATTTAAGGGGCGCGTTCGGTTAGTGTCTCCAGAGGCGATTGAAGAGCAAAATGTGACTTCCTTCCAGGTCAGGGTAAACATTGCTTCTGGGCAAGACAAGTTGAGATCGGGAATGAATACAGATTTAACGTTCTTGGGTGACACTGTCGCGGACAGCATGGTTCTGCCAACCGGTTTGATTGCCACAAAAGATGGAAAAACAGGAGTCTATATTCCTGATGAAGATGGAAAGCCTAAGTTTCAGCCTGTAACGACAGGTTCGTCTATCAAGAATCAAACTCAGATTCTGGAGGGGGTAACACCCGGTCAAAAAGTTTTTGAAACTTTCCCGGAAGGCCAAAAACCTGAAGATTTGAAAGAGGAAGAGTAACCGTGGATATCCTCGAAAGCGTAAAAATGGCTTCAGCGACTCTGGTCGCCAACCGCTTGCGCAGTAGTTTGACGATGCTAGGAATGATTATTGGTAATGCGTCTGTCATTGCCATGATTGCCGTTGGGCAAGGGGCCCAAAAGTATGCCTCAGGACAGTTTGAGTCCCTAGGACCCAACATTCTATTTATCGTTCCTGGAACTGATAAAGCCCGGCGGCAGACCTTTGAGGTACCGAAGACTCTGGTGTGGGCCGATGCCAAAGCCATTAAAGAAGCTGTATCTGCTGTTCAAGCTGTTATCCCTCAACTTCAGAATCAGTTGACCACTATCTATCAAGGATCGAATACAACGGCTTTGGTGATGGGGACAACAGATGACTATCCGATTGTGCGGAACCATGATGTGGCCAAAGGTCGATTCCTCAGCTCGCAAGACATCCAGCGAGGCAAGTTGGTGGCAGTGTTAGGCACTGACCTGGCCAAGCGATTGGTGGGGTCTGAAAATCCTATTGGCAAGCGAATTCGGATTAAAAACCTCAATTTTGAAGTGATTGGCCTGATGGAAGAGAAAGGCTCTTTCCTCGGGAGTAGTCAAGATGATGTGATATTCATCCCCATTTCGACAATGGCAAATCGGGTGGTGGGATCTACATCCCCCTTTGGGACTGAGCTAACGTTTATCTCCGTCTCGGCTAAAGATGAAGCGAGTATCCCATCGGCAGAGTTTCAGATTCGTAATTTGTTGCGCATACGCCACAAAATTATTAACGAAGATGACTTTACGGTTCGGACTCAAAAACAGGCTTTGGAAATCATTGGCAATATCAGCGGAGCCTTGACGATCATGTTGGCGGCGATCGCCAGTATCTCTCTGCTGGTGGGCGGCATTGGCATTATGAATATCATGCTGGTATCTGTGACAGAGCGTATTCAAGAAATTGGTCTACGCAAAGCTATTGGGGCCTCCCAATCTGATATTTTGGTCCAATTTATGATTGAGGCTATTATCCTGTCCGCTGTAGGCGGCATGATTGGTACTTTTGTGGGCGTGGGTGGCACGGTGATGGTAGGCAGTCTCACCCCTTTGGAAACAGGTATTTCCGTTCCGGCTGTGATGTTGGCTGTTGGTGTCTCGGGTGGCATCGGGCTGTTCTTCGGGGTCGTCCCCGCTCGACGGGCAGCTCAACTCGATCCAATTGTGGCCCTTCGCAGTGCTTAAGGGAAGGATAAGACTATGACAACCACACAGCCGAAAGCTCAATCCCTGACGGAAGAGAACCCAGAACAGGCCATTATTCGCCTAGAGCAAATTACCAAGTTTTATGGTGAGGGAGAAACGGAAGTCCGAGCCTTAGATGGTGTGAACCTGGTGATCAACCCTGGTGAATACTGCTCGATTATGGGGGCATCTGGATCCGGTAAATCCACCATGATGAATATGATTGGCTGTTTGGATAGACCTACTTCAGGACAGTATTTTTTGGATGGAGTGGATGTCGCTCAACTTACGGATACTGAATTAGCCTTGGTGCGCAACCGCAAGATTGGGTTTGTCTTTCAGCAGTTTCATTTGCTGAGTCAGGTCAGTGCTCTAGAGAATGTAATGTTGCCGATGGTCTACGCCAATGTGCCCGTAAAAGAGAGACGAGAGCGGGGTAAGGCAGCTTTAGAACAAGTGGGTTTAGGCGATCGGATTCGCAATAAACCCACTCAACTTTCTGGTGGACAACAACAGCGGGTAGCGATTGCTCGGGCTATTGTCAATGAGCCTGTTTTATTGCTGGCGGATGAGCCTACGGGGGCTTTGGACACCAAAACGACGAATGAAATTCTGGACATCTTCTCAACTTTAAATGCAAGCGGCATGACGGTGGTGATGGTAACCCATGAGCCAGAAGTAGCGAAGACAACGCAGCGAGTCGTTTGGTTTCGAGACGGCCAAGTGGTTCATTCCCATCTCGACCCAGAAGAACTTCATACCACGGCTTTCTGAAGCTGATTCGAATGTCGTTCCAAATGATACGGATACGGTATTGTTCTATTCTTTGGGGATAGTATTCCCTTCTGTAGACTCCATGCCCGAAGGACCTGAAATTAAGCGAGCTGCAGATCGTATTGCGGGTGCGATCGCAAACCAACCCCTCCAAGAAGTCTGGTTCGCCTTCTCCCACCTAAAAAAATACGAAGCTCAATTAGGTGCAAGTCAAATTAAACAGGTAGAAACTCAGGGCAAAGGCTTGCTGCTGCACTTTGACTGTGGTCTAAGCATCTATAGCCACAACCAGCTCTACGGTAAGTGGATGGTCCGAAAAGCCTATAGCTACCCCCAAACGAAACGCCAATTGCGGTTGGCCTTGCATTGCGATCGCAAATCCGCTCTCCTTTACAGCGCTTCAGATATTGATGTCTTGGATGCGGCTGGGATTCAGGAGCATCCCTTTCTAAGTCGGATTGGGCCAGATGTCCTCAGTTCTAAGACGACCGTCGATCAGGTGCAAGAGAGACTGAGTTGCGATCGCTTTCGCCGTCGCCGCCTCACAACCTTATTCCTCGACCAGCATTTCCTGGCAGGGCTGGGGAATTACCTTAGAAGCGAAATCTTGTTTGTTGCCAAAGTGCATCCCTCCCTAAGACCTGTAGATTGTACCGATGAGCAGTTGGAGAAACTGGCAGAAGCAGCCCTAGCTTTGCCTAAGCAGTCCTATGAAACCGGAGGCATCACCAACGATATTGCCTGGGCCGCTAAATTGAAATCCCAGGGATTTGCGCGGCGTGTGTATCGTCATTGGGTTTTTGCCAGAGCAGGGCAGCTCTGTTGGGTCTGTGCTACCCCAATTGTCAAAGATGCTCAAGGTGGGCGTCGGTACTATTACTGCCCCCAATGCCAGGAAGAATGAGTATGAGCCAGGGACTATCTCAGCAAGAGATAGGATTGCTCAAAAGGGGGGATTGAACCTTGCATAATTTGAGACTTCAAACTCTATGGAAAGTTGTGATCGAGTACAAAGGAGCTTTGTGATTTAACGCAAAACCCTCGATCTTCTATTTGCAGAGAATATTAGTAGAGCCTCACTTGTCGCGTAATGCGTGCAGAAGGTTGAAACATGCAAAAACAACTAGATCCAATCAAACTATCTTTTTTCCGTCAATTGATACCCCATCGGCAGATAGCGTTGACTCTTTCCACTCCCATAGAGCAGGCCTACCAACGATTAGATGAAGCTTTCGCTGGTGATATTAGTTTGGGTGGTAGTTTTGTGCAATGGCCTCAACATTATTTGGAACAAATTCCCCGACATTATTGGGGACATATTAACGGCAACCAGTTTGTATTGCATGGTCCAGAGGCTTACCGTCAGTTTTGTTTTCGGACACGGGGTTGCTTTGCTATCCAGGGAGAACAACTTGTCCTTGAGCTATGGGTTCAATTGAGCCGTCGCGATGTTTTTGGTCTGTTATACGTCCTGGCTTTTGTATTCGGCTTTCTGTTCTTCGTAGTCCAGGAGGTTGGAGTTGTATTTATCCCTTTCCCGCTATTTTTTCTGGGCTTTATCTACTTAGCAGTTCAGTGGCATTTATCTTATTATGCTGCTGAAATAAGCAAATTGGTTGCGGATATTGTCAATGGCACTCTGTTAAATTTTGACTGAAAGCCTGACAGATGATTGGAATTGTGAAAGCGTCGAACTCAAATCTAAAAAAGCCTGGAAAACTATAAATTTAGTTTACTGTTAGTTAGATATGAAGGTACAAAACAATTCGTGTAAGCAGAGTTTTTTGAGTCGATTCTTGCCTCATTCTCGATGGATTTTGATAAGTTCGACGCCAGGATCACAAGCATATAAAAATCTTGAAGAATTTCTGGCTAGAGAAATTGTCATTAAGAAAAAAATCACTCGACGACATCATCAGAGTTTTCGCTTAACGGGAACCTATGTTTCTCAAAGTAGTTATAGAGGACAGCTAGATAGAAACAAACTCACTTTGTATGGACCTCGAGCTTATCGCCGGTTTGATTTTTGTACTCAAGGTTTGTTATTCAAGGCAGGAAATAAATTGGTTCTGCATTTATTGATTGATTCACTAACATGGGTAGCTGGTATATATCTGATTTCTTCAGGTGTTTTTCTATATAGTATTGTTTGTGGTGAACTTCCTTTTTACTACCTTGCATTCCTAGGAGTCTTGTATCTCAGCTTTCAGCATGATTTCTCTCATGCGGAACGTCAAATCCCTCAACTCCTTGAAGATATTTTGAATGGCACATTATCTAATGAAGTTGAGGTTCATGAATGAGTAAACTGTATCTAATTGTCTCGAACCTTAGACTGTTGTAGTGGGGATAGCTGGTATATGAGGTTGTTGCTGATTGGTTAAGATTGATTCCACTGCACCTTTTTTAAGTGGGCGTGAGAATAAATAACCTTGGGCAAATTCACACCCCATTTCTTGTAAATACTCTTGTTGGATTTTAGTCTCGACACCTTCTGCCACCACTTTCATATTCAGGTTTTGACCCAGATTGACGATCGTCCGTACAATGGCGAGCCCATTGTCTTGATCCATCCGGGAAACAAAAGAATAGTCCACTTTTAAGACATCAAGGGGAAATGCATACAGGTAACTGAGGGAGGAATATCCTGTTCCGAAGTCGTCAATCGCCAGATGAATACCCAGCTTTTTCAGATTGTTTAATTGTTCTGAAATATTAGGTGCATTACTCAGAATGACTCCCTCAGTGATCTCCAGCTTTAGGTGATGGGGCTTCATACCCGTTTCTTGAATGATGGCAGTGACTTTCTCACAAAAGGTGGATTGCAAAAATTGATGGGCTGAAATATTGACGTTGATGGTTAGCTCAGCTGAACTAGGATAGGATTTCAGCCAATGGGCCATCTGCTGACAGGCTTCAGTTAGCACCCACCAATCAATGGAGACCATCAGCCCCGCATCCTCTGCCACGGGGATAAACTCTGAGGGTGGAATTAACCCTCTCTTAGGATGAGCCCACCTCAATAAAGCTTCAAACCCTACGATGTTTTCAGTGCTGAGATCGACAATGGGTTGATAGACCAAGTGCAGCTCATTATTGCTAATGGCTCGTTGTAAATCGGTCTCCAATTGCAGTTGGCTGTTGACTTGGGCTCGCATACCTGAAGAAAAAATCTCGAAACAGTTTTTACCCTGTTTCTTTGCGCGGTACATGGCAGTATCCGCGTCTTGCAACAGTTCTTCTGGCGCTTGGTAGTCTGGACTGGAGATAGTTATGCCAATGCTAGCGCTGGTATAAACTTCATGCTCCTCTAAGGAGATCTTGGCTTTGAGGGCTCGTAAGATTCTTTGAGCAACGTGAATTGCTTCATCTGCATCTTCAACTGTGTCCAGAAGAATAGCAAACTCATCACCGCCAAAGCGTGCAATGGTATCTTGCTTGCGAAGACATTGCTGTAGTCGTTGGGCAACTTCGATGAGCAGATGGTCTCCAACCCCATGGCCCAAGCTGTCGTTAATAATTTTGAATCGGTCTAAGTCGAGAAAAAGAACAGCAAACAACCGAGACTGATGATGTTCGGCCATGCGAAAGGCATGGGTCAATCGCTCCATGAACAGGACCCGGTTGGGTAACTGGGTCATTTCATCATGCTGAGCTTTGAATTCTAGCTGCGCTCTGGTGGAGTAATAGGCCGTGACGTCAGTTTGAGAACCAGCAATTCGAAAGGCTTGCCCCTGTTCATTGCGGAGGGCTAGGCCGCGACCTCTAAACCATAGGTATTCCCCATTGTTGTGGAGGATTCTATATTCACATTCAAATTGGGGTGTATCACCTCTCAAGTGAGCCGATAGATCCTCCGTCACTCGGTCTTGATCCTGGGAATGGATGCGTCCAAACCATTCGTCAGGGCTGTCACCAATTTCTCCTTCAGCGAAGCCCAGCATGCTTTTCCAACGATCAGAGAAGTAAATCGTGTTGGCATGTAAGTCCCAGTCCCACAGACCGTCGTTAGCCCCCTTGGCTGCGGCTGCATAGCGTGCTTCGCTCAGCCGCAGTTGCTGTTCTGTGCGGCGATGTTGCGTAATGTCTATGAGGTAACTACGGATCAGACCACTCTGGAGAATGCAGTAGATGGCTTGTTCGTAAATCGAACTGCCAATTTCCATTTCTCGGACAACGTATTCAGATTGTTCCTGGACTAGCTTCTCGTATAAGCCATCTGTAAGGGGGTGACGTTTAATGGTTCGTAATTCTGGAAATTTGTTGGAAGCAGCGGGATTGATATAGGTAATGTTGCCGTCCAAATCTGTCTCAATGATCGGCAAAGGTGTCAGTTCTGGAAACGAAGACAGCCGCACAAAAGCTGCATCACCAGAATGTTTTTGGACGAGACTTTCTTGAATGGCTTGGGGGTTGCCTAGGGTCGCTTTATGGAAAAGGGTTGACCCCGGTGCAAGATTTGGTCTAGGTAAAGGAATGGGTAAGGATTGAACCTTGTTTTCTTCTATATCAATCCTAGGATCAGTGAGGCTAGACGTAGAAACATAAGTGGCATGGATATGTTCGCCAAAAGAGACTACATCATGATCCTGTAAATCATGAATAAAGGATCGTTTACCATTCACCCACAATCCATTTTGGCTGCGTTTCCCGTTTAGATCGCCATCAATGATCCGAAAAGTGTGTTGTTTGGTATTGACATCGCAGATCCTTAACAAAAAAGCGTGATTGCGGGATATCGTTTGGTCATCTAACACGATGGCATTCGCTTTGTGGCGTCCAATCGTATAAGTGGCGTCTTCTAGAGAAATCAGCTGTTTCTTCTGATCGATCTCAATCGCAAGAATATGGTACGTTTGCCGGTTCGGATGAATAAGAGCTTCAATATTCCTTGCAGTTGATGCAACTTTCTTATCCTTGCGGCTAAACGCAATGGTGTATTCCTCTTCAGGGGAATTTGGGGAGTGCAGCATAGGAATGTTCGATGCTCTGTTGAGTCGGAGGATTGCAAAAATGCAATTTACTGGACCCAAAGATTGGTCTCACTTCCTGTTTAGTGTTCCCATGCCGGCCAGGATTGGAGCAGCTAGAAGACGGATCCCTGTCTTTCGCTCGGCTGCCCTTTACTAAACAATCTTGAAGAGTGTAGGGAATTTACACCATCGGCTCTACACTCATCACAGGAATGCGGACATTACCATAGAAATAAGGTTTCATTGAGACAACCGTTATGCAGCAAGGTTCAAATGCAAACAGGCAGATAGGGGTGGTTTTTGGTATTCCTCTCTATGTTGACCCATCCTGGTTTTTGATTCTGGCATTAGTCACGTTTGCCAATGGGGTGTCCTGGCAACAGCTCTATCCCAATTGGCTAGCTGGAACAGCTTGGGTGGTGGGCTTTGTCATGGCTTTACTGCTGTTTGTCTCTGTGTTGCTCCATGAACTTGGCCATAGCTTAGTGGCGAGATCCCAAGGGATAAAGGTTAATTCCATTACCCTCTTTTTGTTTGGCGGTATTGCCTCCATTGATGAAGAGGCCAAGACTCCAGGCCATGCGTTTCAAGTTGCGATCGCAGGTCCTGCCGTTAGCATCAGCATTTTCCTATTTCTCAGTCTCTGCGGAGAGTTTGCCGCAGCTGAAAGTCCTGCTCGGGTTTTGTTGCAAAGCTTGGCAGAAATTAATCTGGTCCTAGCCCTATTCAACTTGATCCCTGGATTGCCTTTAGACGGTGGCCAAATTCTCAAAGCATTAGTTTGGAAAGTGACTGGCAATCGACTCCAGGGAGTGCGATGGGCTGCTCGTGCGGGTCAGGCATTTGGTTGGCTTGCCGTGATTGTAGGCCTCGCGTTTACCTTCCTACTAGGACAGATCAGTGGCGTGTGGGTGACAATGCTGGGATGGTTTGGTCTCCGCAATGCCTATAACTATGAGCAGTTTTCCCAGCTCCAAGAAGCATTAATCCAGCTCCAAGCCCAAGATGCAATGACCCGGGACTTTCGGGTGGTAGATGCTGAAAAACCTTTGAGTCAGCTTACTGATCATTACCTTCTAGATACGATGCGCCGTTCCGCCTATTTCGCGGCATCGGAAGGCCGGTATCGCGGCATAGTAGATATTGATGGCCTCAACACCATCGAGCGTAGCCAATGGGACGTACAACCGATCCAATCTGTTGTGCGGTCCTTTCAGCAAATCCCTACAGTGCGTCAGAATACGCCGATCACAGCAGTGATTGAACTCCTAGAAACGGAGCAGCTACCTTTGATCACTGTCTTATCCCCAGCAGATGCCGTTGCCGGTGTTATTGACCGAGGAGATACGGTTAAAGCGCTGGCGAAAAAGCTCAACCTGCCCATCTCGGATGAAGATATTCGCCGGATCAAAGATGAAGGCAGTTACCCCTCCACCCTCCAGCTCCCTGCTATTGCTCGATCCGTTATGGGGGACGTGATGGTTGCTGAACCTACTCCAGAAACCAGTTCACATTAATTTCCAGCTATATGATTTTCGATTGGCGTTGCCTTTACTTGTTTAATGGCTGCCAGCTCTTTTGGAGATAGCGGTTCACAAGTAAATGTGGCTTCAAAGCAGGTCTTTGCTGCTTCAATCAAAGCAGAGATAATTGCTTCCTCCGGTTGCTGGAGAAGAGTCGTGTCTTTTTCTGGAAGATTTGTAGATTCTCCAAATACTTGTTCGGCCAGCGTTGGGCTCGGATTGAGTCGCATGGAACCATGTTGCAAGACCGTTTGGCCTTGCCAAGCTTGGGCACTGCCAATCAGTTTGCACCCATTGTCTAGAACTAAATCGGCATTGGTGGCGGTCGCGAAACAGCTTGCTTTTTGAGCATAGTTCCGGCGGGGTTCGCCAAAGTGCAGGTTGATCCCTAGTTCTCGCCAACCCTGAATTAAAAATTGACAGAGATCTTCATAGGCTTGGCGGCGATTGCGGTGAGGATGCAGAAGTGTGAGCCCATAAGTCAGATCCCCTTCATGCAAAACCGCCCGACCACCAGTCGGGCGACGCACCAAATCGATTGGACTACCCTGCCAAGTTAGGTCTTGCCAATGTTGAGGCCAAGTCAGCTGATTGCGACCCAAAGAAATTGCAGCAGGCGTCCAGGTATAAAACCGCAATGTGGGTGGATGGTTGTTGTGATGGCATTGATCAAATAACCATTGATCAATGGCCATCTGGGTTATGCCATCAGTATTGAGGTAAGGAATTAATCGCCAATCCAAGATTAAACCGCGTCCAGCTCGAAAGCAGGAGTTTTATGAGATTTCTGTAAACCTTTAAGGGTTATGGTTTGGGCTGCTTAAGTAGCTGCTCTGAAAACTAGGAGTCTCAATATAGACGAGGTTTAGGCTGCAGCGGCAGGGAATTCGGCCTGCAATTCGTCATCATGGTCATCGGCAATGGTAGCCACCAAAGTAATGAGATGAGAAATTTCCCCAGGAGACAAATCAGCCACTGAACGACTGGTAACAGCAACAACCTGCTGACTAAACATACTAAAGTGAGCCTCAAACGTGCTCAACCAGTTCAGTTCCAGCAATTTCCGCATGAGGTGAGTCTCATTTTGTACAGGGAGTTGCAATACCGGTGACCACACCGTAAACGAGTCATCTTCTGAGCTGCCTGTCAATTGAATGAATACATCCACTGATCCGTACTTGAACTTCCAAATGTGTCCGTCTTCGGAAGAATTCACCAAAACGTTATTGTGCTGGTCCAGGCTAGAAATAACCGTTTCGATAATGTCCGTATAGTTAAGGGTTTCGTCTTCGTTTGACATATCAGGATTAGTTTCAGTTTTATAGCTCATCATAGACAAACTATGTGAGGTTTACAGATGGGCGAACTGGCTAGAAAGTAAGTTCAACTTATAAAGAGTCGATTTGAGGGAGCTAGCAGAAGGTAGCCTTGAACTAAATTTTCCCAGTCAACGGGCTAGTTTCATTAAAAGCCTACTTTTACTAGAGTGAGAACTCATATCGCTCTCTATCTTGCCCTAGGGGTTGATAGAAATAAACATTCCATTGATAAAGATTTAATTTACTCAACCTGGCCTAGACTTCCAATCTGAAGGTTTAAATAAGAGTTGGCTGCCTCAGTTAGGAGTTAATTCAGGTTATCCTGTGCAGAATGCAGCGAAACCCAAATCCCCATAGGCTTTGTAATATCTTGCATTTTAAGGATATATGGAGATTGGAAGCCAGACTGAGCCCTGATTGATAAAAAAGTTTGATACCTTGCCGTTGAGGCTTTGAACGCAACGATTGTGGACCGTGGGATCAAAAAGCTGCTCCGAAATCAGTGCAACTTCGCTGCCTTTCTTGCGTCAAATCTGCTAGAACAAGGTCATACCGTTGACTTTACGAAATGTTATAGTTTCTGCCAAGGATCTCTTGCAGGAATGTGGTTTTGAGGAAGTGAATCTATGTCGATTAGTCTGAAAGAGGCCGTTGAGGTTGGAACCTATCTCGTTACCCAACGGATGAAAGGTCGGAAACGATTTCCATTGGTTCTAATGCTGGAGCCCTTATTTCGCTGTAATTTAGCCTGCTCTGGCTGTGGCAAAATTCAACATCCACCCGAGATCCTACGCCAGCATCTTTCCCCGCAAGAATGCTTTGATGCAGTGGAAGAATGCGGCGTCCCTATCGTCTCTATTCCTGGCGGTGAACCCCTACTCCATCCCCAAATCGAAGAAATCGTGGCGGGATTAGTCGCACGCCGTAAATTTGTTTATCTTTGCAGCAACGCGATATTGCTGGAGAAAAATCTCCATAAGTTTAAGCCCTCTCCCTACTTGACCTTCAGCATTCATTTGGATGGGTTAAAGGAGCAGCATGACCACTGTGTAGATCGTGAGGGAGTTTTTGACGTGGCGGTAGCTGCAATTAAAGCGGCTAAGGCTAAAGGATTTCGGGTCACCACTAATACAACCGTTTTTGATGGTGTAGATCCCAATGACATGCATGAGTTTTTTGATTTCGTCAGTTCCCTCGGTGTTGATGGAATGATGATTTCGCCGGGCTACAGTTATGAGTGGGCCCCGGATCAAGATAGTTTCTTGAAACGTGAGCAAACTAAAGCTTTGTTCCGTCAAGTACTTGCTCCATTTCGCTCAGGCCAGAAAAAGTGGAACTTTAATCACAATCCCTTGTTCCTCGACTTTCTGACGGGAGAAAAGGATTATGAATGTACGCCTTGGGGCAGCCCTAGCTATAGTGTTCTCGGTTGGCAAAAACCTTGCTACCTGTTGAATGAAGGACACTATAAGTCCTTCCAAGAGTTGTTAGACAATACGAACTGGGATCAATATGGCCGGGCTAGCGGTAATCCCAAGTGTCAAGATTGTATGGTGCATTGTGGGTTTGAGCCCACTGCTGCTGTAGATGCGCTTCAACCCAATAATATGGGTCGAGCTGTTGCGGGTTTGTTTGGATAAATTACTGAAACTATGACTGCACAAGTAGAAATTTATACTTGGGCCGCTTGCCCATTTTGTATTCAAGCCAAACAGCTACTCGATAGTAAAAACATCAAATTTACCGAATATGGCATTGATGGGGATGAGATGGCTCGCTCTGAAATGGCTGAACGGTCCTTTGGACGGCGTTCTGTTCCGCAAATCTTTATCGATGATGAACATATTGGTGGGTGCGATGACCTTTATGAGTTAGAGGGACAAGGTAAACTGGATCCGCTGTTGCAAACGTAGGGTGCAGCGTGAAGCTAGCATTTATCATTGATCCCATTTCTGCCTTAGATCCTGGACACGACACGAGTGTTGCCTTGATGGAATCTGCACAAGCCGCTGGCTATGAAGTGTGGATAACTCAATTTGATCAGCTCAGCGTTTTAGATGGACAGGCTTGGGCAACCCTGACGCCTGTATCTCTAAAGCCTGTGGAGCTAGTCGATGGATTGTGGGTAGCGACCAAGGATTGGTTCAAATTGGGCGATTCTCAATTTCAACCTTTGGCTAATATGGATGCCGTGTGGATGCGAAAAGATCCTCCGGTGACTGTTTCGTATTTGTACACCACTTATCTCCTGGACTATGTTGATCCTCAACAAACCCTTTTAATTAACCATCCGCGAGGACTTAGAGCCGCAAATGAAAAGATGTATGCTCTACAGTTTCGGGATGCGATTCCTGAAACAATAGTGAGTCAAGATAAGAGCGTTATCTTGCAGTTTGTTCAGGATAAAGGCATGGCTGTTCTGAAACCTTTGGGGGGGAAAGCTGGAGAAGGGATCCTGTTGTTACAGGCAGAAGATCGCAATCTCAATTCCCTGATTGAGATCAGTACTCATCGGGGACAAGAGCCAGTGATGGTTCAAATTTATTTGCCCGAAGCCCAGCAGGGCGATAAGCGCGTTATTTTGCTTGATGGGGACCCCATTGGTGCTGTGAACCGCGTCCCTAGAGGGCAGGAGTTCAGGGGCAATATGGCAACAGGGGGACGAGTGGTTAAAGCTCAAATCACGGATCGGGAAAAAGCGATTTGCAATCAACTGGCCCCAGTTCTCAAGCGGGACGGTTTGATGTTTGTCGGGATCGATATTATTGGTGGTTACTTAACGGAAGTGAATGTAACGAGTCCGACTGGGATTCGGGAAATTGATCGCTTAGATAATACGTCTCTAGGCGAAAAGGTCATGAATTGGTTGGTTACTGCTAAACAAGGTCTCTTATAATTAGTCAGCATAAATGAACAAACCCACTGTGTTGGTAACTGGCGGTGCCGGTTACATTGGTTCTCACACCGTTCTGGCGCTGCAACAAGCGGGCTACTCTGTAGTGGTGTTAGACAATCTAGTTTATGGTCACCGCGATATTGTTGAGTCGGTATTGCAAGTTGAGCTTATTTGTGGCGATATTTGCGATCGCAACCTCCTAGACCAAGTTTTCGCCCAACATGACATTGCCGCGGTCATTCATTTTGCCGCCTATGCCTATGTCGGAGAATCCGTCGAAGATCCAGCTAAGTACTACCGAAATAACGTCTTGGGCACCTTGACGCTGTTAGAAGCAATGCTTGCAGCTAAGGTGACTAACTTTGTCTTTTCTTCCACCTGTGCTTCCTACGGCCATCCCAATCAAATTCCCATTCCCGAAGAGCATCCGCAAGATCCCATTAACCCCTATGGGATGACTAAGTTCATGGTGGAGAAGATTCTCACTGACTTTGATCAAGCCTACGGACTCAGATCGGTGCGGTTTCGGTACTTCAATGCTGCAGGGGCCGATCCAGACGGTCGCCTAGGGGAAGATCACAATCCGGAGACCCATTTAATTCCCCTGGTTTTGATGACAGCCCTCGGCAAACGGAAAAACATCACCATTTTTGGCACCGACTATAAAACTTCAGACGGGACCTGTGTTCGTGACTATATTCATGTCACCGATCTGGCCCAAGCCCACGTACAGGGCTTGGAGTATCTGTTAGCAGGTGGAGAAACTAGCGTCTTTAACCTAGGTAATGGCGATGGTTTCTCCGTGCGGGAAGTCATTGATATGGCCAAAAAAGTCACCGGATTGCCCATTCCAGTGGTAGAAGGCTATCGACGAGCAGGCGACCCTGCCCTGTTAATTGGTAGTGCTGCCAAGGCGCGCAAAATTTTAAACTGGCAACCCCAATATGCCGATCTAGAAAAGATCATCACCCATGCTTGGCGATGGCATCAAAAGCGGCATACCTAAGCAGCTATTCTTGCGTCTGCACCGTTAATACTTGAGGCGGAGTGGAATCAGGTGGATAGAGGAAATCAACCTGAACCAGGCGAATATCTTGGGGAGCAATTTCCAGATTCACCAAAGCTTGGGCTGTTTCCCCTCGATGCTGCACAAAATGCACATAGCGAGTCTGGGGACGCCCCTGATCATCTTGATAACGGGCTCGTACCGTTCCTCGAAAGAATACCTGCTTAGCAGGCGGCTCAAAGAATTGGAGATTTCCCTCCCTCTGATCATTCTTGATCGGGGTTTGGAAGGTAATGGCAACTTTCTGCGCTTGGTCGCTGGAATTGTGGAGCGGTAGATTCAGACTATATTGAATCCCATAATTGCCATGGGCGGCATAAGCCGTATCTGGATAGCGAACGATCATCGGTGCACTTTGAATTTGTTGAGTCCCAAAGGTACCTCGATCAACACTACTCAAGACATAGGAATAAGCTTCACCTACCTTCGGAATTTTAAGGGTATAGCCTTTAGAGTCAGGATCGGTAATTTGAGCCCTCCAGATAGAGCCTTTTGCGACTCCAGAAACTCGGCTATAGATCAGTTTTCCGGGTTGTCCCGGTGGGGTAGGGGTTTTGTCTCTCGGACCAGACAATTTGCCCTCCTGTAGTAGCTTTTCCCATTCGGCCAGCGTGGGTTTGCGTTCTTCCCCTCCTGTACTGGTTGGGGCAAACATCGCCAGACTGGCCGCATAAACTTTCCCTGTACTGTGTAACCTTGCTAGCGTAGACCGACCATTGATGGGTGGGTCTAATTCCTTAACGGGGATAGGGAGATTTAACAGCATTCGACTTTCACCTGCTGGAATGATGATTTGAGCGGGCCAACGGTCTTGTCTCTTACCCCTTAAGACATCATCCGTGGCTCGGTCCCCTGGACCCGCATAAACGGCTCCGTTAGGATTAGGCAAATAGGTATCTAAAGGGACAAATGGAGCGTCAGGCTGACTTAAGTAACTCGCTGCCTGGAGTACATTCACTGTGACAGGAGTTTGGCCTGGATTGTGTAAGAGCACTCCCATATATAGAGTCTTTAAGTCATCCGGGGCCGTTGCTTTCGCAATATGGTGAGCAAACACATCGAATCGTCCCTGTAAGTGCTGATCGAGATGTGCGGTCGGGACTGCTTTATCTGTAGCCGGAAACGTAGATAGTAAGATTCCTTCAGTTTGGACAACTTCAGGACTATTACTGTTAAACACCATCACAGAATCAAGTTGGCCTGGTAGTGCTCTAACTTCTTGGGGCTGGACGACAATCTCAGGTTGGGCAGGTGCAGAAGATTGAGCAACGAGTAGAGCAGAGAGCAGGGACAACATAGGCAAGAACCAAATAGAGACAGCACAAACAAGAAAATCTTACTGGTAGATGACGGTTTCCCAATAGTTTAAGGTCCACTATCGGATCATCTATTTATAAAATGAGCTGTTGTTCTAGGATTTTATCGCCATCCAAGTCAGTCAATCATAGGTGGGTAAATCTAGAAAATGAGAAGTGGGTTAACTCTGGCATGAGGGATCTGTAATCTGCAAAGTTGGCTTCCAGAGCAGGATATATCACTGCTGTATCTGGACTTGGATGGACCCAAAAACTTTTTTCTAGAAAATGCTTGACAGTCCAATGCAGTGTTGTTATATTGGTCAAGCGCTCGAAACGAGGTCCGCCTCCGGAAAGCGCCCCGAACCTAGACAAATCAATAGTTTGAAAGATTTTAAGACAATCATCCTCGTCGGAGTTTTTGAACGAAAGGAAGCTTGCTTTTAAGTAGTTTACTAACTTCAACTTTAATATAATTTCAGTACAAATTCTCACATGGAGAGTTTGATCCTGGCTCAGGATGAACGCTGGCGGTATGCCTAACACATGCAAGTCGAACGGCAGCATGAGGAGCTTGCTCCTTGATGGCGAGTGGCGGACGGGTGAGTAACGCGTGAGAATCTGCCTTCAGGTTCGGGACAACAGTTGGAAACGACTGCTAATACCGAATGTGCCGAAAGGTGAAAGTTTTTTCGCCTGAAGATGAGCTCGCGTCTGATTAGTTAGTTGGTGGGGTAACGGCCTACCAAGACATCGATCAGTAGCTGGTCTGAGAGGACGATCAGCCACACTGGGACTGAGACACGGCCCAGACTCCTACGGGAGGCAGCAGTGGGGAATTTTCCGCAATGGGCGAAAGCCTGACGGAGCAATACCGCGTGCGGGAGGAAGGCCCTTGGGTCGTAAACCGCTTTTAACAGGGAAGAAGATCTGACGGTACCTGTTGAATAAGCCTCGGCTAACTCCGTGCCAGCAGCCGCGGTAAGACGGAGGAGGCAAGCGTTATCCGGAATTATTGGGCGTAAAGCGTCCGCAGGTGGCCTATCAAGTCTGTTGTTAAAGCCCAGGGCTCAACTCTGGATCAGCAATGGAAACTGAAAGGCTAGAGTACGGTAGGGGTAGAGGGAATTCCCAGTGTAGCGGTGAAATGCGTAGATATTGGGAAGAACACCAGTGGCGAAGGCGCTCTGCTGGGCCGTAACTGACACTCATGGACGAAAGCTAGGGGAGCGAAAGGGATTAGATACCCCTGTAGTCCTAGCTGTAAACGATGAACACTAGGTGTTGGCCGTATCGACCCGGTCAGTGCCGTAGCCAACGCGTTAAGTGTTCCGCCTGGGGAGTACGCACGCAAGTGTGAAACTCAAAGGAATTGACGGGGGCCCGCACAAGCGGTGGAGTATGTGGTTTAATTCGATGCAACGCGAAGAACCTTACCAGGGCTTGACATGTCGCGAATCCGAGTGAAAGCTTGGAGTGCCTTCGGGAGCGCGAACACAGGTGGTGCATGGCTGTCGTCAGCTCGTGTCGTGAGATGTTGGGTTAAGTCCCGCAACGAGCGCAACCCACGTTTTTAGTTGCCATCATTAAGTTGGGCACTCTAGAAAGACTGCCGGTGACAAACCGGAGGAAGGTGTGGATGACGTCAAGTCAGCATGCCCCTTACGCTCTGGGCTACACACGTACTACAATGGTTAGGACAAAGAGCTGCCAACTCGCGAGAGTGCGCTAATCTCATAAACCTAGCCTCAGTTCAGATTGCAGGCTGCAACTCGCCTGCATGAAGGAGGAATCGCTAGTAATCGCAGGTCAGCATACTGCGGTGAATACGTTCCCGGGCCTTGTACACACCGCCCGTCACACCATGGAAGCTGGCCACGCCCGAAGTCGTTACCCCAACCCTTGTGGAGGGGGACGCCGAAGGTAGGGCTGGTGACTGGGGTGAAGTCGTAACAAGGTAGCCGTACCGGAAGGTGTGGCTGGATCACCTCCTTTTAGGGAGACCTACTTGCTAACGGCCAGACTCACGTATATTGGCTGTTTAGACAAGTCATCCCAAGGTCGGTCGAGGAGTCTTAACTTTCAAACTATTCTAGGTTTGGTGAAAACTCTAGATTCAGGTTCAAGAGTCTTGTACTTTTGAATCTGGTTTCGAGTTAAACACCACGGGCTATTAGCTCAGGTGGTTAGAGCGCACCCCTGATAAGGGTGAGGTCCCTGGTTCGAGTCCAGGATGGCCCACTCATTTTTTATTTGGGGGTATAGCTCAGTTGGTAGAGCGCTGCCTTTGCAAGGCAGATGTCAGCGGTTCGAGTCCGCTTACCTCCACCAAGACAAATTTTACAACTCGATATGGATAATTGCCTCTTGCAAGCTGTCTTGTGTGAACATGACAACCTGCTGGATGCGAGTCCAGCTAGAACCTTGAAAACTGCATAGCATTATAA